>JAULUH010000074.1:0-15303 GCA_032111745.1 Anaerolineae bacterium
AGATCAGGGACAGCGGCAGCAAGATATACAGCACCGAGCGGGTCATGTCGACCCAGAAGCTGCCCACGGTGCGGGTTTCGTGGCGGACCAGGCCGCGGACCAGCGCCACCAGCACCGCCATGCCCGCAGCCGCCGAGACGAAGTTCTGCACGGTCAGGGCAGCCATCTGGGTCAGGGCACTCAGCGTGGTTTCGCCGCCGTAAGACTGCCAGTTAGTGTTGGAGGTGAAGCTCACCGCCGTGTTCCAGGCCAGGTGCGGCGGGACCGCAGCCAGCCCCTGCGGGTTCAGCGGCAACAGCGCCTGCAGGCGCTGCAGGGCATACACCGCCAGCAGGCCGGCCACGTTGAACGCCAGCAGCGCCAGCGCGTACTCGCGCCAGCCCATCTCCTGGCCGGCGCTGATGCCGCAGAGCCTATACAGCAGCCGCTCCACGGGGCCGAGCATTGGCTGCAGCAGCGTGGCCTCGCCCTGGTAGACACGCGCCATATAGGCACCCAGAGGCTTGACGAGGAGCAGCAACACGGCGACGTAGAGACCGATCTGAAGCAGGCCGTAGGGCATCATTCGAACCTCTCCGGCGCCAGCAGCGCGACGATGAGATAGGCCAGCAGGCCGAGCGCGACCAGGCCGGCCAGCGCATAGATGGGGGTCATGCCTTATCCTCCATCAGGCCCTGGCACAGCGCCACCAGTCCAACAGGGGCCGCAGCCAGGAGCAGGGTCAGGGCAACGTACAGTAAATCGTTCATGGTAGGCTCCAATCGCGGGCAATTGCCCGACGATTCCAGTCTATACCCAGTTGCATCAAGGCGGGGACAAGGGGTCTGTGTACCCTATCAAGAAACGGTCAAAGCCGCGGCGGCGGAGGTCGTGGCTTTTAATCCGGCCGATCGTGCAGAGATCCCACATACCTTATTTCCCACATAAACGGTATGTGGTACATGGGGAGGGTAGGACGCTTCAGTAAATGGGATGAAGGGCTGTGATCAGGCAGATAAGAGCACGGACGCCCGACCGGAACACGGACGCCGGAGAGGGAACCGCAGAGTCGCAGAGAACGCAAAGCCGATCCCTGGACCGGAGGAGGCCGGAGCGGAACCGGAGGGGAACCGCAGAGAAGGCAAAGAGGGCAGAGGGGAAATAAGACCAGAGGAGCCAGAGCAGAGGGAACGGTTGAAGCCTTGGCTCTGCTATGGGGGGTTGGGGGTGGCGAGGGCGCGGATGTCGAGGGCGGGGTCGCCGAGGAGGTTGAAGGTGCGGATCATGTCGTCGCTGGTGCGGCGGTTTTGGACGAGCTCCTGTTTGGCGGCCTGGATGGCCTCGCCCAGGGTGGGGTGCTGGCCGCTGAGGAGGTGGTCGTAGAAGGCCAGGGCCACGGGCAGCTGCTCGGAGGTGATGCCCTCGCTGGAGGGCATGAAGGCGGCCACGGCGCCGCCGTCGGCCCAGAGCAGGGCCTCGGACATGGATTCGGTGCTGGGGTGGTGGAAGAAGCCGGTGAGGCAGGTCATGGCGGTGACGATGGGCAGGCGGTTCCGGTTGCGCAGGGAGGCGGCGTCCGCGCTGCTGAGCAGCTCGCCGGCCCACCACTCAGGGCTGCCATGCCCGGCGTAATTGACCAGGGCCACGCCGGCCTCCAGGGCGTCGAAGAGGGCGCGGCGGGCGGTGGCGGGTTGGGCCAGGGCGGGGTCGTCCAGGTAGAGGGACTGCACCTGCAGGCCGGCGGGGGAAAGAACCTGATCGGCGATGCGGCGGGAGGCAGCCGGGAACTCCGGCTCGTCGTCGGCCACCAGCAGGGCGCGGCGCAGCCAGTCGCTATCCGCGGGCGCCTGCTCGTAGGCGATGATCTTGTCCACGGCGGTGGCGATCTGCTTGGGGGTCTGAGCGGGCAGGCGGCCGACGGCGAGCTCGGGCTGCAGGTCGCCGTCGAGGTCGGCGAAGCAGTGGTCGCTGGCGGTCTCGCCCACGAAGTAGGTATCGACCAGGCAGGTAGGCAGGCGGGCGGCCTCCTGGCCGGCAGGGCCGGCGTAGCCCTGGGGGTCGTAGCTGGCGTCCCCGGCCAGCAGCAGGAAGCGCGGCGGGGCAGGCCACTGCCCGGCGGCGTGGCGCAGGAAGGCGCGGATGGGCTCGGGGCCGGGGCGGCCGTCGCCGAACTGCTCGTAGATGGCGGTGGCGTCCACGGCCAGGGTGGCCAGGCCCGCGGCCTGCCGCCGGTCCAGCAGGGGCTGAAGCGGGGCCAGGAGGTCGGACGGGCCGATGGCCAGGTAATCGGCCGGCGGCAGGTTGCGCAGGTCGACGGGCACGGGGGCGGCGAGGCTGATGGGCGGGGGCAGGGCCCCGGCGGTGGCGGCGGCGTAGCGGCGCTGGTCGGGGGCGGTATCGGCGAAGGCCAGGCCGCTGGCGTCCGCGGCCAGCGCGCCCGCGGCGGCCTGCAGGGCCACGGGGGCCGCGGGATCGGTGACATCCCACAGCAGGGGCGCGTCCCCGGGCGCGAAGCCGCCGAGCTGGAAGCTGCCGGCCGGTGCGCTGAACTCTACAGCGCCCGCGCTGGCGGCGAGCTGGCGAGGGTAGGTGAGCGTGAGCCAGTCGGGAAAATCCTGCTCGACGCGGGCGCCGGTGTCCCCGGGCGCCTTGAGCACGAGCTGGTTGGCGCCGGCCTGCAGCGCGCCGGGGGGGAGGCTGGCTTGCAGGCTCCAGTAGCCGCGGCCATCGTGGGTGCCCTCGGCCACCAGCTGGCCGTTGAGCCAGGCTTCGACGTGGTGATCGGGGTTGGCATCAGGGGAGGCGGTGTTGGCCCACAGGCGCAGGTGGAGGTCCGCTGGCCCGGGGGCCAGGTTGGGCAGGTCAAAGGGCAGGGCGACCTCCCGGCGGGCAAACAGCCCGGGGCCGAGCCACTTGCCGGAGGGGTCGGCGGTGGCGGCGGGCGGGGCGGCCTCGTCCACAGGCAGGCGGGCGTTGTAGACTTCTCGCCAGTCGAGGCGCAAGGTATCGGAGACCACGCTGGTGGCGGGGCCGGCAGGAGGGGAGATGGGCCGCGTGGCCGGGCGCAGGCCACCGGCGGGGGCGGCCTCCAGCCAATAGACGCGGCCGGCGCTTTCGCGCTGGTCGCCCGGCGCGGCATAGAAGACCAGGCGCAGGTCCCGGCCGCGGCCGATGGGGAGCAGGGGCACGGGCTGGTCGCCCTGGCGCAGCTGCCATTGCTCCGGGGGCACTATGGCCGGGTCGAGGCCGGCCGCCTGCAGGGCCTCGGCGGTGATGGCGGTGAGGCCAGCCGGCCCGGTGGTGATCTTCAAGGGCAGGGAGGAGCTGGCAGAATGCTGCCGGCCTGACAAGGCGCGCAGCCCGGCGCAGGCGCCCAGCAGCAGCACCGCGGCCAGGAGGAGGGCGACCCGGGCTAGCCTCAGGCGGCGGAAAGAAAGCCGCATGGGATACGGTTCTAGCCCCCGCTGCGCCAGCGCAGCCAGAGCAGCACCATGAGGCCGGCGATCAGAAGGGCGGTGACCACAGAGCCGAGGGCGACGACGCCGAGGGTGGCCTGGGGGCGGGTAACGGGCGGCGCCGGCGGCGGCGTGGGCCGTGGCGCGCGCGTGGGCAGCACCACCCGGGGGGCCAGCTCAGGCGAAGGGGCAGCCGGGGCCTGCGCCAGCGCAGCCGGGGTAGCCGCCGGCATCTGCTCAGCGGCGAGCCGTTGCTGGGGGGACTGGGTAGGCAGCGTGGCGGGCGCGGCTGGCAGGGCGGCTGGAGGCAGCGACGTGGGCGTAGCTGCTTCGATCACCGCGGGCGTGACTGCGGCCGGGACCACGGCCGGAGGGAGTGGCGTGTCTACGGCGGGCAGGGTTGGCTGGACCGTGGCCTGGTTCGGGAAGGGAGTGAAGGTGGGCGTCGAGGTCACGAAGGCGCCGGAGGCTCCGGGGGTGACAGGCTGCAGCCCGCTGACGGTAGTGGGCGTGGCGGTCGCCGCCGGCTGGGTGGCGGTCGCCGCCGGCTGGGTGGCTACCGGCTGGGTGGGGGTAAACGTCGGCGTGCTCTGCGGCTGGGCCTGGCCGATGGTGATGGCCGGCGGATCGGAGGGAAAGGGGCTCTCGTTGCCGCTGAGGTCGTAAGCGACCAGGGTGTAGTAGTAGGTCCGGCCCGAGAGCACGCCGGTGTCGGTGTACTGGTAGGTAAAGCCGGCGGTATCGCCCTGGGGCGGGAAATCCTCCAGCATCACCCCCCGGCCGGGGTCGTTAGGGATCTCGCTGCGAAAGAGCTGGAAGCCGCCGGTGTCGATCTCGGTGCCGGTGCGCCACTCCAGCAGGACGGTGTTGCCCTGCAGGTTGGCGCGGAAGTACTGCACGTCGATGGCGGTAGGCCCCTGAGCGCGTGCGGGTGCCAGGAGGGCCAGGAAGGCCAGCAGGCTGAGGAGGGCGGCCCAGGCTGGGCAGGGCCGCCCCCTCAGGTGGGCGGGCATTGGGTTGGCTGGTGGAGAGGCGTTCATGAGCCACCTCGGCCCGGCGCCGGCCGCCGGGCTGTTCCTATCTGTGCAGGGTTACCAGGGGCAGGGCCATGCGCTGCCAGGACACGGCGCCCACCGTCGTAGCGGGGTCGCCGAAGATGGTCATGGTGTGAAGCAGAGTCGTGTTCACGGGCGAGCTACCGCCCAGGACAGCGAATAATTCGGCTTTGGCCTGGACGGTGGCCGGGCCCACGCGCTGGACGCCTTCCCAGAGGATGGCATCGAGCAGCGAGGTATGCAGGAGGTTCTCCACGAAGGTGGTGCCGAGGCCGGAAGGGGACCAGGACACCACAGACCCGCCTGCAGCATGGCGCAGCATCTCCTCGGCCACCGCCTGCTGGTTGGCGTTGGCGTGGGCGAAGTAGCCGTCCAGGCAGTTGAGAGTCACAACAAAGGGGAGCCGGCTGCCGTTGCTGAGCCGGGGGGTCATGGTAGTGTTCCAGATGCCCTCGTGGGCCCACCAATCCAGGGAGCCGTGGCCCAGGTAGTTGACCATGAGCACGCCGTCGTTGATGGCCTGGACCATGGTGTCGGTGACCTTGCCGACCTGATCGACCGGGTGCGTGACGCCCAGGTAATCGCGGATGGGCTCGATGTCGGGCGGCAGATGGTTGGCGATGACGCGATCGGCGACCAGGGGATAGTCGCCGGTGCTGTCGGTGTTATCGGCCACAAAGAGGGCCCGTTTCTGCCAGGCCGCAGCGCCAGGCTGTTGGGCCTCGTAGGCGATGATCTTGTCCACCATGGTGGTGGCTTCGGCCAGGGAGCGGGCGGGCAGGCGGCCCACGGACAGCTCGGGCACGGGGTCGGCGTCGAGGTTGACGAAGGCGTTGTCGCTGGGCACCTCGCCCTGCCAGGGGTCTTCCCAGACCAGGTAGGGGGGGATACGGTTGGGCTCGGGGGTGCCGTAGGTGGGGGCGCCGTAGCCCTTGAAGTTCCAGTTGCCGTCGCCCAGCAGCACGATGTACTGCGGAGCCGGGCCCTGCCAGCTCTTCACCGCGTGGTCGACGAAGCGGCGAATGGCCTCGGGGTGGAAGATGCCGTAGTTAAACTGCTCGTAGAGCTCGGCGACGTTGACCACGGCGGTCTTGAAGCCGTCGTGGCTGGCCCGATAGCTGGCCAGGCGCTCCGCCTGGGGCAGGAAATCGGCGTGGCTGATGATAATCCAGTTGGCGCGGTTGGACGTGGCGCGCACGGTGCTGGGCAGAGGGGCGGCGATCTGCCTGGGCTTGCGGGCCTGGCCGGCGGCGAGGGCCAGGTACTGGCTGTTGGCGCCGGGGTTGAGCTGCGCGGTGAGGGTACGGCTGCCGTCGCCGGCAGTGCCCACCGAGGCACCGGTGAGGCGCAGCGGCAGCAGGGGGTTGGTGATGTCGTAGAGCAGCAGGTCGGGGGAGGAGAAGCCGGTGAGGGTGAAGCGCTGGGGGCCGGCCTGGTCGGCGGTAAAGGGCAGCTGGTCGTTCCAGGCCTGGTAGAGCCGGCGGTAACGGATCTTGTAGTAGTTGGCGTAGAGGATGTCGTTGGCGTAGGCCGCGGGGCTGGCCTTGGGCAGGCCCACGATGCCGGCGTCCACGACGGCGTCCAGCTGCTGCTGGCGCAGGAGCTCCTCGGGGGTGAGGGCGGCCTGGACCTGCCGGGCGGAGTCGGCGGGGTTGACCACGGTGACGATCACGTCGTTGTCCCCGCGGCGCAGCCAGGCGGCGGGCAGGGTACCCTCGAACACCAGGACCTGGTGGTTATCGAAGCTGGGGCTCAAGACCTGCTGTTGGGGCTCGTTCAGGCTGACCCGAAAGTAGTGGGTGCCGGTCTTGCGCCGCGAGGCGATCTCGATGCTCAGGGTGGCGTCGTAGGACTCCGGTGCGGGCGAGGGCACGCTGGAGCGCAGGGTGTAGGCCCGCTCGGCGGGAGCGGCACCGACGTACATGTATTCCCACCACCAGGTGTCGCGGGTGGGCCAGCTCAGGGTCTGGTGGCTGAACCAGTAGTGGTTCTCCTCGGCGTAGTGGGTGGTCCAGAAGCTGGGCGGGGCCGCGGCAGCGCCGCCCGGGGCGACGTTGGCCGTCTGCATGCGGGGACCGGGGCTGCCTCCGGCGGCCAGCCAGTAGACATTGTCGTCGGTGTACTTCTCCTGCATCTGGGTCCCCCGGAAGCGCTGGCCGTAGAACTCGACGAAGTCCCCGGAGTCCAGGCGGCCATCGGCCTCGCCCGGCACGGCAATGGCGACGGGTTGGCCCTGGCTGTTGAGGGTAAAGGTGCGGGGGTCTACCGCGGCCGTGTTCCAGCCGGCGGCCTGCAGGTCCGCCGCGGTGACTCGGACGAGGCCGTCCGTGGCCACCAGCAGTTTCAGGCAGAGGGGCGCTGCGGTGTCGGGGCAGGGCAGGGCTGCGGCCGGCTCGGCCGGCCCCACGGCCGCGGCTACGGGCCCGGGCAGGGACGCCAGCACCAGGAGCGAAGCCAATATCGCCATCATCGTGTTACGCATCATTGCTGTGAAACTCCTCCAGGCTAAGTCACTACTTCCACCAACCCGGCGGCCAGCATCTCGCCGGCAAATTGCAGGACGTCGGCTGCGGCCAGGTCCGGGGAGACGTCGTATTCATCGGCCAGGATGCCGGCCATCTCCTGCAGGGTGTGCGAGCCATCGGCCAGGCCCCACAACCGGCTGCCGGTCTCGTTGAGCATGCGCACGCGGGCCTCGCTGGGGGTGACCAGCACGGCCTCGTCGCCCACGGTGCCGGACACGACCTCGGGGCGGTGCCGGATGCGCTGGGCCAGATCAAGCCTCGGCTGCATTGATGAAGTCATCGACCACCCTCCACAGGCTGGGGTCGGGGCGGAAATGCAGGCGGCCAACCGGCACACCGGTGGCCAGCTGCTGTGCCCGGGCGATCAGGGCGGGCACCCGCCGGGGGTCCAGGGCCACCACGGGCAGGGTGCCCAACAGGCCGGCCACGGCGAGGGCCAGGCTGAGGGGTTCGACAAAGACGGCATGGTCCTGCACCAGCAGGAAGAGGCCGGCCAGCGGGCCATGGCACTGCTCACCGCCGCGCAGGGCGGGTGGGGTCTCCGGGTTCCAGAAGGGGGTACCCCAGGCCAGCCACCCCTCCTCGTGCGGCAACAACAGGATCAGGTCGTCGCCCAGGGCGGTGGTGTGGGCCAGCCCGGCCGAAACCCGCACCGACGTCGACTTGCCGGCACCGGAGGGTCCCAGCAATAGGATGCTCCGCTCATGGCGTAGGAAGCCGGCGCCGTGGCAGAGGAGGCCGCCGCGCTCCAGGGCCAGCAGGGCCAGGACGGCACGCAGGAAGTAGTCCACGTCGGCGGTGTCCGGCACCGCCAGGTACAGGGCCGCGGTGTGGGCGCCGGCGGCGATCTGGCCCTGGTAGCCGGGTGCCGTGACCTGGCAGGTGCCGTCGGCCGCAAAGGAGGCCGCGGGGCTGGGCCGGCCCGGGGGCCGGGTGCCGGGGGCGCGGCGCACGGACACGGTGCAGTCTGGCCGGCCGTTGCCGGGTGGCCAGGCCAGGTAGCGGGCAGACAGCCCCTGGTGGAGCCGGATATCGTCGCAGTGCACGTCGAGAACCAGCCCGCCGATGGTAAGCTGAAGCGATGGCTCGACAGGGTTCAAGGTGGGCAAGAGTCTAACCCAATTGGACTCGGGTGTCAAGTGATCGCCGGGCTATCCCTAAGACTGGCGCTAACGGCCGGCGGTTCCCTCAGGATGTGGTGAGCGCGCAGCCCTTCTATCAGGCATTCTAGCCGCGGTGGGGCTAGAGGCAAAATCGAGGGGGTGGGGTGAAGGGGGGGCGCGGGGAGGATATGCCAGCGAATGGGGGGCGACGAATGGGATATGGGGGCTGTGGGGAAGACTGGTCCAGTTTTCGGAAACTGGACCAGTCTTGGCGCTGGCGGGTCAATTGGCCGGGGTGATGGTGGCGTCGGCGGGCATGCCGGGTTTGAGGGCGCCGGTGGGGTTGTCGAGGGTGATTTTGACGGCGAAGACGGTCTGCACCCGCTCCTCGGCGGTCTGGATGTTTTTGGGGGTGAACTCGGCCCGGGGGGAGATATAGGTGACGGTGCCCGGGAAGTCCTGGCCCGGGTATGCATCCACGCGGACGGTGGCGAGCTGGCCGACCTGGACCTGGCCGATGCGGGTCTCCGGCACGTAGATGACCAGGGTCAGGCGGTCGAGGGCGGCGACTTTGAGCAGCGGCGCGGCGGGCAGGGCCACCTCGCCCGGGTTGATGGCGCGGGTGGTGACGGTGCCGGCCACGGGGCTGGTGATGGCGTAGCGCGCGGCCTGGGCCTGTACCAGGTCGCGGCCGGCCTTGGCCAGGGCCAGCTCAGCCTCAGCCAGGGCCACGTCCTCGGGCCGGGGCGCGGCGTTGGCCAGGGCCAGTGCGGCCTTGGCGACCTGCACGCCGGCCTCGGCCAGCTGCACCTGGCCCGCGGCGGCGCGGACCTGGGCGTCGAGCCCGACGGGGTTCTGCCGCACCTGGCGCAGGTGGGCCAGCAGGCGCCCGGCGCCCCGCACCTCCTCTTCGGCGGCGGCGATGCTCTCCGCGGCGGCGGCCTCCTGCTTCTCGTAGATGGCGCGCTGGGTCTTGCCCTGATCGCTGCCGTCGCCGGCGATGCCCTCCCGCAGCACGGCGACATAGCGCTGCCGGGCCTGTTGCATCTCGACCTGGCGCTCGGCCAGGGCCACGCGGGATTGCACGGCGTTGATCTGGGCGTCCAGGGCCAGCTGGTCTTCCCGGGCGGCCGTGGCGTCGGCCAGGGCCTGGCGGGCGCCGTCGAGCAGGGCGGTGGCCCCGGCCAGCCCGGCCTCGGCGGCGGCAATCTGCGCGGCGCGCGGGCCGGCCTCGGCCAGGGTGAGGGTGGCCTCGGCGCTGATAACCGCCTGTTCCGCTTCCTGCAGGTCGGCTTGGAGCAGCTGGTCGTCCAGGTGCACCAGCTCCTCTCCGGCGGCGACGAGGTCGCCCTCGCCGGCCAGCACCTGCAGCACGCGGGCGCTGAGCTCGGCGGCGACGGTGATCTCCTCGGCCTCGATGGTGCCTGAGGCGGCGATGGGAGCCGTGGCCTGCGGCCGGGCGGAGGGGAGAGAGGGCAATAACTCCGGCCTGGGCACGATGGGTGCGGCTGCAGCCGCGGGCGCGGTGTTGCTGGCGGGGCCGAACACGGCATCTGCGGGCATGCCCGGCTTCAGGGCACCGTCGGGGTTGGGCACGGTGATCTCGACGGCGAAGACGGTGTTGACCCGCTCCTCGGGCGTCTGCACGCTCTTGGGGGTGAACTCGGCCTGGTCGGAGATACGGGTCACGACGCCGGTGAACTGGCGGCCGGGAAAGGAGTCCACCGTGACGCTGACGGCCTGGCCCAGCTGCACCTGGCCGAGGTTGGGCTGGGGCACGTAGACGGTGAGGGTGGCCTCCGCGAGGTCGGCCAGTTCGAGCACGGCGGCGCCGGGGGCGGCGACCTCCCCCTGGCGCACGGCGACCTGCGTGACCAGCCCGTCCGCCGGGGCCGCCACGCTGGCCTGGGCCAGCTGCACCTCGAGGCCGTTGCGGGCGGCGCGAGCCTGGGCCACGGCCTGGCGGGCCACGGCCAGTTGCTCCGGCCGGGCGCCCTCCTGCACGGCGGCCAGCCCGGCCTCGGCCTGGGCTACGGCGGCCTCGGCCTGGCGGTAGGCGGCGGCAGCCTGATTGACCTGCATGTCCATGGCGATGGGGGTAGCGCGTTGCCGGCGCAGGTCGGCCAGGGCGGTCCGGGCGGCAGCCACGGCATCCTCGGCGGCATAGGCAGACTGCCAGGCCTCCCAGGCCTCCTGGCCCGACAGGTTCCACTGTTGGTTGGCCTGGTCGCGCTCGGCGGGCTTGTCAATGTGCAGCGTCTCACCCCAGGGCAGCGGCACGTCGAAGCCTTCCTGCAGCATCTGGGTCACCCGTCCCCAGAGGGCAGTCTTGAGGTCGGCGCCCTCGGCCAGCAAGCGGGCGGCGCGAGCGTGAGGTTCGGCCCTGGCCAGGGCGGTTTCGGCCTCGACGATCTGGCCATCCAGCTCCTGGGGGGTATCCCGCAGGAGGATGGCGTCATCCCAGGCCTGGCGGGCGACGGCGGCGACGGCCCCGGCCTGGGCTACCTGGCTACGGGCCAGGGCGACCTGCTCCGGTCGGGCGCCCGCCTCCAATTGCTGCAAGCGGGCCTCGGCGACGGCTACGGCGGCATCCACCTGGGCCAGGCCGGCCTGGATCAGGCTATCGTCCAGGGACAGCACCTGCTGGCCGGCGGTGACCTGGTCGCCCTCGGCCACGGCCAGGGCGATGACGCGGCCACCGGTCTCGCTGGCCACGGCCACGCGATCGGCCTCGACGATGCCTGTGGCCGTCAGCGGTCCGCCTGCAGCGGGCTGGCCACGCTGGACTAGCTGGTTCAGGGCCTGGCCGACGGCGTCGGGACTGACCGGAACGCCCGGCTGGCCGGAACAGGATGTGGCCAGGAGAACCAGGCCCAGGAGAAGGGAGAGGATAGGGATCGCAGTCGTCGGTTTCATAGCATGCCTGTGGCTGCGGGCCTGGCGTGGCCCCGGCAGCTCAACCGGCGCCGGCCGTGCGGCGGGCGCTGGCGATGAATACATCCTCCAGGGAGGGTGCGATACGGTCCACGGCGGCGACGACGATGCCGGCCTGCGCCAGCGCCTCGGCGATCAGGGGCTGGTGGACGTTGGGATCGACGGTGACCACGTGGATCAGGGCACCGTAGAGGGCGACCTCCTCGAACACGGCGAGGTCGCGCAGGAGCTGGATGGCCAGGTCAGGCCGGTCGCAGGTGATCTCCAGGACCTGGCCGTGCATGTGGTGGGCCTTGATCTCCTGGGGCGAGCCCTGGGCGACCAGCTGCCCGCGTTGGATAAAGGCCAGCTGCTCGCACTGCTCGGCCTCGTCCATGTAGTGGGTGGTGACCAGGATGGTGGTGCCGCCCTCGGCGAGCTCGTACAGAAGGTTCCAGAAGCCGCGGCGCGAGATGGGATCCACGCCGGCGGTGGGCTCGTCGAGGAAGAGCATTCGGGGCTCGTGCAGGATGGCGGCGCCGAGGGCCAGCCGTTGCTTCCAGCCGCCGGCCAGGTTCTTAGCCAGCGTGCCCTCGCGGCCTTCGAGCCCGGCCATGTGGAGCACGAACTGTTTGCGCTCCCGCAGCCTGGCCCCGCGCACGCCGTAGGTGCCGGCGTAGAAGTTCAGGTTCTCCCCCACGGTGAGGTCGTTGTAGAGGCTGAACTTCTGGCTCATATAGCCAATGCGGCGGCGCACCTCGTTGGCCTGCCGGGTGACGTCGTAGCCCAGCACCGTGGCCGTGCCCGAGGTGGGCTTGAGCAGGCCCAGCAGCATGCGGATGGTGGTGGTCTTGCCGGCACCGTTGGGGCCGAGGAAGCCGAAGATCTGGCCCGTGGGCACGGCAAAGGAGACGCGATCGACGGCGGTGAAGCTGTCGAAGCGCTTGGTCAGCTCGTGGGCGGCAACGGCGACGTCTCTCGTCGCCGTTGCTGCGGCGGAGCCTGCCGCAGGCCCCGGGCCGGAGGCGAGGGTGCTGGCAGCCAGGGGGGTGGTCATGGCGAATAGTCTCCGGCGGGGGTGGCGGGGGTTTCGTCGTGGGAGGCAGAGGTGGCCCCGTGTGCTTGCTCCTGCCGCCGGATCAGCGACATGAAGGCCTGCTCCATGCGGGCCCGGGTGCGGCGGGCATCGGCGGCCGCGATACCGGCGGCAGCCAGGCCCGCGACCAGGTCCGGCAGGCGCAGATCGGCGTCATCCACAAAGACATGGAGGAGGTCGCCGTAGGTCTGCACCTCGCCGACGCCGGGCACGGCCAGGGCCACGGCCTCGGCCCGCCGCAGGAGGCCGATGCCGGCGGGGGCACCGGGGGTGGCGGGGAGGGGCCGCAGCTCCACCAGGTCGCCCGGCACCTGTTGCTTGATGCGCTCGGGGGTGTCGAGCATGACCAGGCGGCCCTGGTACATGAGGCCGACGCGGGAGCAGCGCTCGGCCTCGTCCATGTAGGGGGTGCTGACCAGGATGGTGACGCCTGCGGAATGAAGCTCGGCCAGGATGTCCCAGAACTCGCGGCGGGACACCGGGTCGACGCCGGTGGTGGGCTCGTCGAGGTAGAGGATGTCCGGCTGGTGGATCAGGGCGCAGGCCAGGGCCAGCTTCTTCTTCATGCCGCCGGAGAGATTGCCGGCGCGGCGGCCGGTGAACTCCTCCAGGCGGGCAAAATGCAGGAGCCGGGCGGTGCGTTCCTGGCGCTCCGGCCCGCGCACGCCAAAGACATCGGCATAGAAGTCCAGGTTCTCCAGCACGCTGAGGTCGCCATAGAGGTTGAACTGCTGGGCCATGTAGCCGATGTGCTGCTTGATGGCCTCGGCCTGCTTCACGGTGTCGTAGCCGGCCACGGAGGCCCGGCCGGCGGTGGGGTGCATGATAGCGGCCAGCATGCGGATAGTCGTGGTCTTGCCGGCGCCATCGGGCCCTACCAGGCCAAAGATTTCGCCGCGGTCGATGGACAGGGAGAGCCTATCCACGGCGGTGACCGGGCCAAAGCGCCGGGTCAGGTTTTCG
Organism: Anaerolineae bacterium; assembly: GCA_032111745.1. Lineage (GTDB taxonomy): Bacteria > Chloroflexota > Anaerolineae > JAAEKA01 > JAAEKA01 > JAULUH01. The sequence goes on from JAULUH010000074.1 coordinate 13,090, forward strand.
GTAAGGATGATGGCAGCGGGTGTGTTTGACATAAGCGTTACTCGAAGGAGCGCATGACGTTGCGCAGGGCCAGGAGCCCGACGACCAGGGCCAGCCCGGCCAGGGCCAGGGCGCTGGGCCAGAGGGTGCTCATATCGGCGCCCTTAAGCATGATATCCTTGAGGATCTTCATGTAGTGGCGCAAGGGCGAGAAGAGGGAGAGCACCTGCAGGCCGCGGGGCATGCTCTCCACGGGCACGAGGTAGCCGGAGAGGGCGAAGTCGAGCATGGCCAGGGGGAACACGATCAACACGGCCTGTTGTTGCGTCCTGGACACCGCGGACACCACCAGGCCTACGGCCACCTCGGTGGCCACGAACAGAGTTGACAGCGCGGCCAGGAGGGTGTAGGAGCCGCGCATGGGCACGCCTAGGGGGCCGACGACGACGGCCAGCAGCAGGAAGAAGTTGGCCATGCCGACCAGGATAGCCGGGATGCCCTTGCCGGTGAGCAGCTCGACCCGCCGCACGGGGGTGACGGCCAGTTGCTCCAGGGTGCCGAGCTCGCGCTCGCGCACCAGGGTGACCGAGGCCACGACCATGGCGATCTGGTAGACGATGAAGGCGAACAGGCCGGGGATGGCGACGTAGCGGCCCACCAGCTCGGGGTTGAAGCGCACGGTGGTAGCCAGGGCCACGGCGGGTGTGGCGGGAGAGTTGGCAGCGGCCAGTGCGGTGCCACCGCGGCTGGCGATGGTGCGCAGCAGGGTGGAGGTGAGGGCGCCCTCGGCGGCGGCGAGGGCGGCGCTGCTGCCGGTGACGTTGGAGCCATCCACCAGCACCTGGACCTGGGCCGGATTGCCGGCGGCCTGCAGGCTGGCGGCCAGGCCGGGAGGGATCACCACGGCAGCGGTGGCGGCGCCGGTGTCCAGCAGGCGCTGCACCTCGGCGAGGCTGGCCGGGGTGTAGCGCAGGGCGAGCTCGGTGGTGTTGTCCAGGGCCTGGATCAGGGCCCGGCTCTCGGGGCTACGGTCCTGGTCGAACACGGCCAGGGGGAGGTTGGAGGCGTCGCTGCCGGCGGTCTGGGCGACCAGGAACAGCTGCATGACGGGAAAGATGAAGAGAAAGGCGGCCAGCACGCGGTCGCGGCGGAAGTGCAGCAGCTCCTTGACGATGACCTGCCAGGTGCGGGCGAGCATCAGGCCAGCCTCTTCTTGAAGGCCAGGGTGCTGATGGCCAGGGCCAGCAGTCCCATGGCGGCCAGCACCAGGCCAGGCCGAGCCAGGGTCTCCAGCCCGACGCCCTTGAGGAACAGGCCGCGCGTGATGGTGATGTAATGGGTGGCGGGCAGGGGCAGGCTCATGGCGACGGCGACCCGGGAGGTCTGGTCGACGGGGTCGATGAGGCCGGCCAGGAAGAAGCTGGGGACGAAGAAGATGAGCATGACCAGGAGCATGGCGGTCTGCTGGCTGGAGATGCGGCTGGAGATAAGCAGGCTGACGCCCATGGTGGCGCCGAAGTAGGCGACGGTGAGCAGGAGCAACAGGGCGACGTCGCCGCGGAACGGGACCTTGAACCAGGTGATAGCCAGCAGCCAGCTCAGGAGGAGGCCGGCCATGCCGGTGGCGATATAGGCGACGGTCTTGCCGGTGAGGTAGGCCACCCCTTCCATGGGGGTAGCCATCAGGCCCTCGAGGGTGCCCAGCTCCTTCTCGCGGGTGAGGCTGAGGCTAAGGGCCAGGGCGGGCAGCGACAGGACGATGGCCATGAGCCCGGGGACCATACTCACCTGGGAGTCCAGGGTGTTGTTGTACCAGGCCCGGCTGCGGATTTCGAAGGGTAGGGCTGGCACAGCAGGCGCGGCCAGCCCGCCCTGGGCCGGTTGCAGGCGGGCGCCGGCCATGGCGGAGGCCCGCTCCAGCAGGCCCATGATCTGGCGGGCGACGATGGGGTTGGAGCCGTCGACGATGACCTGCACGGTGGCATCGCCGCGGCCACCGGCGTTGCGGCCGAAGTCGGGCGGCACGACCACGGCGGCATCCACGGTGCCGGCGACCAGGAGGTGTTCCAGGGTCTCGTAGTCCGCGGCTTCCTCGGCCAAATGCAGGGACTCGCTGCTGGTGAGGCTGCTGAGGTAGGCCCGCGAGGCCGGGCTGGCGCTGAGGTCCATGACGGCCAGGTCGGCCTGGTCCACGTTGAAGGAGAACACATAGGCCAGCATGAAGAGCAGCAGGGC
>JAULUH010000075.1:0-2900 GCA_032111745.1 Anaerolineae bacterium
GGTGCACGAAGGCGCAGCCTTCCCGGATGTCCACCAGCTCGATCAGGTCGCTGTCCAGGTTGGACTGCTGGCAGGCGACCTGGAAGCGCTGCGCGAGCAGACGGGGAGGGCAGCCGGCCACGAGTACCCGGTCGAGTTTCTCTTCGGTGCAGGCCGACAGGATGGCGTCCAGCCCGTCCGGGGAGCACGAGTAGCCCACCCGCCGGGCCAGGGCCACGCCGGGCAGGTCACGGGCGCCCCTTTCCAGGGTGTCCATGTCGAGGATCGAGGCAATCTGGCCGCCGCAGTCGCAGATGAAAACACCCAGCTTAACCTCGCTCATGACCTGGCCTCCTTGGCCGTCCATAGCGCCTGGTCGGCCAGCTGCGGGGCCTCCAAGTGCTGGCTGCAGATCCGGCAGTCCACGGCCTCGAACTCCGACTCCCAGCGGTGGGCCGTCCGGCTGCCGCCCGTGATGTCGGCCAGGGTGATGGCCCCGGTGGGACAGATTAGGACGCAGGTGCCACACTCGATACAGGTGCTGGAGGCGATGCGGAAGGGTGGGCTGACCTTTTTCTCCAGGCCCCGGTTGATCAGGCTGATGGCCCGCACGCCGACGATCTCGTCGCAGGCCCGCACGCACAGGCCACACAGGATGCAGTCGTCCGGCTCGGTCGTGAAGCGCGGCTCCCTGGCACCCAGCTCCTCGGCCATGGCCCGGATCAGGGGCACGTGGGCCGCCGAGGCCATCAGGAGCTCGATGGTCATGCGCCGCGACCGCCGCACCTTCTCCGAGTTGGTGCGCACGATCAGCCCTTCCTCGCACGGATAGGCGCAGGCCGGCACCAGCTGTCCCCCGCGGCGGTTCTCCAGCTCGACGACGCACAGGCGGCAGGCACCAAACGGCTCCAGCGCCTCGTGGTAGCAGAGGGTGGGGATTGGGCAGCCGTGCTGCCGCGCCGCTTGGAGGATGGTGCGACCCTCTTTGATCTGGATCTCCCGGCCGTCTATCGTCAACGTGATCATCAGTTCCTCCCTTCTGCCAGGACAGGAGCTGTCGCGACCAGCAGCCGGTCCGGGACCGCCTCGTGGGCCAACCCCATGGCCTCCAGCCACTCCAGGTCGCAGCGCAGGCAGCGCTTGCATTCCTCCTGGATGGTCCGTTCGTCCCACAGGAGCTCCACCTCGGCGAAGTTGCCGCGGCGCTCGCCGACCGGGATCTCCCGTGCCGGCGGCCGCTTGGCCCGAACGTATGGCTCCAGGTCGAAGACCTGCTCGACGATCTCGTAGCCCGGCCTGACCGCCACCAGCTCCACCTTTCCGGTCTGCAGGTAGTGGGCCACCGTGTCCGCCACCCGGTTGCCCTGGGCCACGGCGTCGATCACCGTGGCCGGGCCCAGGGTGAAGTCGCCGGCCGCGAACACGCCGGGCCGGGTCGTGGCCAGGCTGGCGTCGACCACGCAGGTCCCGCTGCGCCCAACCGCAATCGCGTCTTCGGCATTGTGCCAGGCCACGTCGGGGTCCTGGCCGATCGCCGGGATGAGCACGTCCACGTCAAGCGTGGTTTCCGAGCCCGCCACCGGCACCGGCCGCCGTCGCCCACCGGCATCGAAGTCGCCCAGCTCCTGCCGCACCAGCTCGACCGCGGTCACCTGGCCGTTGCCGATCACCCGGCTGGGCGTGGTGAGGAAGTGGAACTGGACCCCTTCCTTCTCCGCCCCCTCCACCTCGACCGCATGGGCCGGCATGTCGGCCCGGCTGCGGCGGTAGACCAGGTGCACCTCGGCCGCGCCCAGCCGCCAGGCCGAGCGCACTGCGTCGACGGCCACGTCGCCGCCGCCGACCACGGCCACCCGCTGGCCGGCCAGGTCGGGCACCGGGCCCAGCGCGATGTCGCGCAGGAACTGGGTGCCGTGGTAGACTCCCGGCATCTCCTCGCCCGGCACGCCCAGCTGGCGGCTCTTGTGCGCGCCGATGGCCAGGATCACGGCCTTGTAGCCGTCCCGCTCCAGCAGGTCGTCCAGCGAGAAGTCCCGGCCCAGTGCCGTGTTCAGCCTGATCTCCACCCCGGCCCGCTGGATGTTCTCGATCTCAATGTTGAGGATCGCCCGGGGCAGCCGGTACTCCGGGATGCCGACGGCCATCATGCCGCCCGCGATCGGCAGGGCCTCGAAGACGGTGACAGGATAGCCCTGTTGGGCCAGGCGCAGGGCCGCGGTCAGGCCGGCCGGCCCGGAGCCGACGATAGCCACCTGCTCCGCCTTTGGCTCCTCCAGCCGCGGCGGTGTCCACGGCTGGGCCAGCTCGTGGTCGGCCATGTAGCGCTTGATCTGGCGGATGGCCACCGGCTGGTCCAGCTCGCGGCGCCGGCACCTGGTCTCGCAGAAGGCCGGGCACACCCGGCCACAGGCCAGCACGAAGGGGTTGCGCTGCCGGTGCACCTCCAGCGCCTCGGGGTAACGGCCCTGGGCCACCAGTGAGACGTAGCTCGGCACGTCCACTTCAGCCGGGCAGGCGTTGCTGCACTTGGCCCGCACCAGCGCCGTGCACACCCCGGCGGGACAGCGCTGCTCGCGAATATGGGCCTCGTATTCATCCCGGAAGTAACGGATCGTGGTCAGCACCGGGTTGGGTGCCGTCTGTCCCAGGCCGCACAGCGACGCGGCCTTGACCTCCTGGGCCATCTCCTCCAGGTATTCGATGTCGCCCGGCCGGCCCCGCCCGGCGCAGATGGCCTCCAGCGTCGCCAGCATGGCCTTGGTGCCCACCCGGCAGGGCACGCATTTGCCGCACGATTCCTCCTGGGTGAAGCTCATGAAATAGCGGGCCAGGTCCACCATGCAGGTGTCCTCGTCGGCGATGACCAGGCCGCCCGAGCCCATGATGGCCCCCAGGCTGGCCAGCGATTCGTAGTCGATGGC
>JAULUH010000076.1:0-32906 GCA_032111745.1 Anaerolineae bacterium
TGTTTATGCAAGCACCGACGAGTTCTACCAGGTCATGCAGGAGGTGCTGAGGCGCCTCGAGGCCGATCCCCAGGCCGTCAAGGACTTCGCCGGCACGAAGATGGCTGTGCGCATCCGGGGCACTGATCCGGCCGTGGAGATGGTGATCAATGGCCGGCACAACCCGGTGCAGGCCAGCGTGGGCCCTCAGGAGGGCAAGGTCGACCTGGAGCTGGGCATGTCCACCGATTTGCTGCACGACATCCTGACGGGCAAGGCCGGGGTCAAGGACTCCTTCCTGTCGGGCAAGGTCAAGGTGACAGGCAACATGTTCAAGGCCATGAAGCTGGCCGGGCCCTTCCACAACGTTCAGCGGATCTACCCCCAGGTGCTGGCGGAGCAGGGCAGGCCGGCTTAAGGGGCGTGCGGGTGCCCTTGGTGAGCCGGTGGGGTGGTAGACCTGGAGTCTAGCTCGGCCTCCAGCTGTTGCAGGGTGCTCTGCAGAGTTGCCAGCGGACCAGCATCTTCGCCAGGCGTGACGCTCACAGGCTCGGGCGCGGCCTGGTCCCCCACCAGTACCCGTTGCACGACGTCCGGGTCGTGCCCGGAGCGGCGGATCTCTTCCAGGTCGGCCCGGATGCGCCCCGTGGACATCTCGATGCCATAACGGGCCAGGGTGGCCTGGAACACGGCAAAGCTGTCGGCCAGATCCACGCTCACCGAGCGGTAGCCATGCTCGGCAATGGCGATGCGATCCTTCAGGCGCATGATGTTGGCGAAGAACATAATCGCGTCGCTGGGTTTGGGCTCGATCAGGATGATGTCCACGTCGGGGTGGCGGCGCTGCAGCTGCTTGATCTGGTACTGCAGGCCCGAGTGTAATAGGACGCGCGTGGCCTGGGCGCTCACCGCCTCCAGCCCCCTTTCGCTGATGAAGGGGCCGCTGACCCGCTTGCCCCCCTCCTCGACTTCTCCCTCCGGCCCCTGGTAAGGGACCAGGGCGTTGATGCACACCACCAGCTTGGCGCCATGCTCGATGGCCAGGTCCAGGCTGGCGTTGCCGCGCATCCCGCCGTCCACATACTCGGCGTTGCCAATGCGCACCGGCTTGTAGATGACCGGCACTGCGGACGAGGCTGCGATGGCATCGGCCACGGATACCTCAGGGGTGTCGCTACTAAACACCTTGCGCTCCCCGTTGTCCAGCTGGGTGGCGATGATGTGCAGGTGCTTGGGCAGCTCGTCGAAATGGTTGGTGCCCCCGGATGCCTCCAGGGCCTGGCGCAGCCACTCGCTGTAGGCCCGCATGTTGTAGATGCCCGATGGCAGGGCCTCGCCCAGGCCGCTGAAAACCACGTCCAGCACCGAAATCCGACCGCGGCTGGAGAGCGCGTCCATGCCAGTGCTGACCACGCGGCGCGGCAGCCCCAGGCTGCGGCGCAACAACTCCCGGGCATTCAACTGGAAGAGATGCTTGGGCTCGGGAAAGGTCACAAAGGGGTGGGTATCGTTGACGACCCGCATCAGGTCGATCGAGGACATGCCGTTGGCCAGGAACGCGCCGACCAGCGCGCCGGCACTCGTGCCCACATAGATGTCGAAGTCGTTGATGGTGCGGTTGACCAGCAGGTCGTCGATGGCCCTCAGTGCTCCGATCTCGTACACTGCACCGCTGACCCCACCCCCGGCCAGAACCAGGGCCGTCTGGCCCATCTCAGAGCGGGTGTGGGAGTGCATCGCCGTCTTTGTAGTCGTCATGGCGTTGGGCTGTCCTTTGCGGAGTCGCTGGCCAGGCGCCAGGGCCGCGGGTGGCGATGCCAGGGCAGGCTAGTCGGAGTCTTCACGCGGCTGCTCGAGGGACTCAAGCATGCTCCCGAGGGACAACGATAAGTCGTCCACCTGCTGCTGGAGACGCAACAGGTCGACCCGGGAGGGGATCTTAAGGCGGTGGAGCGCGGCTTCGATGCGGGTGTCAACATACCCAGGGGTGAGGGTCTCAGCTGATCCGGACTTGATCTCCTCCCGCAACAGCTCAGCCTCGACCTCGTCGATCTCACCCCGGCGTACCAGGGCGTCGATGCGCTGGTCGACAGCAGCTTCCAGCATGCGCACGGCGCCCATGGAAGCATGCATGGAGCGCCGCATATAGTCGAGCGTGTCACCCCCGGTGCGAATAAGATTGGCCAGCAGCGCGCTGGGCAGGAATCCGGAGTCCTTCTTCTCTCGCTCGAAGATGATCTGCGAGAGCGTCACACTGGTAAGGTCCTCGCCCGTCTCATGGTCCTTCACCTCGACGTCGTAACCCTCCACGATCAGGTCTGAGATGCTCTCCAGGGTGATGTAGCGCTTGGCGTTGGTATCATACAGCTTGCGGTTGGGATAACGCTTGATCAGAACTTTGGACATGATCCCTTCACTCCCGTGCGCCGATTATACCGCGCCACGTCAAAAGTGTCCAGAACCCCGGCGCCACAGCCGGCTCCACTGCCGGACAATAAACAAGCACCGAGAGAGATCATCTCCCGGCGCTCATAAACCGCCCATCTCACCAGGTGGCGTCGAGGCTTTAGCCGGATCTTTAGCGCCCACCCGCCCAAAGCCTGGACTCCGCGCTGCGGCCGGCAATCCACCCCGATGGTCTAAGAATGCTTCAGCGTGTCGACCTTGGCAGCCAGGTCTGATATCTTCTTGCTGAGGGTGTCGATGTCGCTCTTGGTAGGCACGTTGAGCCGGGTCAAGATACCCTCGATCCGCTCGTCCAGCACGGCCTCCGCCTTCTCAATCTGGTCGCCAACCTGCTCGCTCACCTTCTCCGTGTCGGTGCGCCGTCGCGACCACACGTCCTTGACCAGCTTGCGGCCGTCTTCCTGGGCAATCTCGCCGCGCTCGACTAGCTTACCCACGAAATCCTCCAGCTCGTCCTTGGTGAGCGCCACAGCACCCACCCCCGCCATCAATACCTTGCGCGCGGCCCCCAGCATCGTGCCGGCGGTCTCACCGGCTGCCATCTGGGCGTCCTCTACCACCTTCTTGGCGCGCTCGGTAGTGCTTGTTTCTTCTGCCATGTCAAACCTCCAAGAGAATAGCTGCCTGAGCCAGACAGCAGGGCTTGCTCTGTCTCCTATGACGCAGCGCGTCACATTGGCATTATAGCACGCTGCGAGTTTGACGTCAAGTTGTTCGCAGTACGTTCAGATGATGGCTCCAGTGCTTTCCTGGACTGCCTTTGGCATATCCGGCCCGGGCTGGCCGATTGACATCTTCTGGGAACTGCGCTACCATCCAGCATGGCCGCAGGCCGAGCCCGGCTCGAAGGCCGGCAGTCGCAAGGAGGTCGGTGGTGCAGAAAGCCCTTCAGGCTTCGGCGGTGATCTATGGACTCGGGGCTGCAGTGGCCAGTCTGCTGCTCGGCGCCGGTCTTTTCCTGGCACAGGCGGCGACGGTCGGCCTCGGGGACCAGTCCAGCGCCGTGATCGTGTTCTCGCTGATCGCCGTCGGCAGCGGGCTCGGCCTCATGCTGGCCTGGGCCGGCTGGCGCGGGCTGGCGGGCCTGCCCAGCCACCTGCTCCAGGCACCCCCTTTCCTCCTCCTGGTCGCGTTGTTCCTGGCCAGTGTTGTGCTTGGCGAGCTGGTGCTGCGATCCGGCGTCGACCTGCTGTTTCCTCCGGTCAATCTTCTGGCCGCTCTGCTGCCGCCCCTGGCCCTCGTAGCCCTGGTGTCCATCCCCCTCCAGCGCGCCGGCGCAGGCCTGACCCGCCGCGATCTGGCCCTGCAGTTCGCCTTTGGCGGCCTGGTGGCGACCGTGCTCTCGGGGCTCGCCCAGCTGGCCGCCGCCATCGGCGTGGTCGCCGGTGCCGCGCTGCTCGTAACGAGGTTCCCTGGTGGGCTTGACGCCGTGGAGGAGTTGGCTGCTCTCCTGCAATCGCCGGAGGCGCTCTCCGATCCCCAGGCGCTGGTCTCCCAACTCATGTCGCCGCCTCTGGTGCTGGCCGCGCTTCTCTTCGTGGCCGTGCTGGTCCCGGCCCTGGAGGAGGTGCTCAAGTCCCTCGGCGTGGCCCTGTTGGCCGTCACCCGCGGGCGCCTCAGCCCGGCCCAGGCCTTCGCCATGGGCGTCATGGCCGGCGCCGGCTTCAGCTTCGTCGAGGCCCTGTTCAGCGGCGCCGCTATCCCCGCCGATGGCTGGGCCAGCACGGCGGTGCTGCGCGGCGGCACGGCCCTGATCCACGGCCTGGCCACCGGCTTGATGGCGCTGGGCTGGCAGGCGGCCCTCGTCGAGCGCCGATTCCCCAGGGCCATGGGCTATGCTGTGGCCGGTATTGCCCTGCACGGCGCCTGGAATGGCCTGGCCGTGGTGGCTGCCCTCGTCACCGCTGACCTGGCCTCAGGGACCCCCGTCCCCATGGCCACCTCGCTGGCCCCAACCTATGTGCTGCCGCTGCTGGCCCTCTGGCTGCTGGCCGTCGTGACTCTCCTTCTGCTCACCAGGCGCCTGGCCGCTGCCGAGCCGGGCTACGGAGAGCTCCCCGCCGTGGTGAGCGAACCCTGATGCAACCTGTCCGGCCCTCCCCTGTGCCCGGGGCTGCCACCTCTCTCTCCGGCACCCAGCTCGTCCATATGAATGCCCTGTGGTTCGGGCTGGCCTACCTGTGGAATGGCCTGCACTCGATCCTGCTGCCCGTGATGCTGCTGGGCCTGGTGCCCTCCTCCATCAAGAACACCTCCCTCGGGGTGCTCACGTTCTTTGGGCTGCTCCTGGCCATGCTGGTCCAGCCCATAGTCGGCGCGCTCAGCGACCGCGGCAGCCTGGCCGGGCGCTTTGGCAAGCGGCGGCCCTGGATGGTCCTGGGCACGGCCGTCGACGTGGTGTTCCTGGCCCTGCTGGTGCTGGCGGACCGCTTCTGGCTCGTCGCCCTCGCCTACATTGGCCTACAGCTGGCCTCCAGCCTGGCCGAGGCCGCCCTCCAGGGCCTGCTGCCGGACCTGGTCCCCTCCGCCCAGCGCGGCCGCGCCGCCGGCTTCAAGAACGCCGCTCAGATCGCCGGCTTTGTGGCCGGCGTGGCCGTCGGCGGACTGCTGGCCAGCCGGGGCCACGTCGCCTGGGCATTGGGGGTCACCGCCGTTGTGCTCGTGGCCACCGTTGTCTGGAACTGCGGGGGCATCGCCGAGCGCCCGGTGTGGGGGCAGACCCTCCACGGCTGGCGTTCGGCTGCCGCGGGCGCCTTTCGCTTCGACCAGCACCTGGTCCCCGGCTATGCCCGCCTGCTGGCCGGCCGCGCCCTGCTGATGGCCGGCTATTTCGGCCTCCAGGGCTTCAGCCAATACTTCATCGCCGACGAGCTGCAGGTCGCCGATCCGGTGGGCACCACCGCGCTCTTGATGGCGACCATGGGCGCGGCCATCTTCCTGCTGGCCATTCCCACCGGCGTCCTGGCCGATCGCATGGGGCGCCGGCCCCTTAACCTGGTGGCCGGGGTAATCGGCGTGCTCGCTACCCTGGCCCTGGTCTTCGTCGCCAACGTCCCCCAGCTGATCCTGGCCGGCGGCATGGTCGGGGTATCGGCCGGGGTGTTCCTCAGTGTGAACTGGGCCTGGGCCGCGGACCTGGTGCCGGCAGCCGAGGCTGGCCGCTATCTCGGCCTCAGCAACCTGGCCACCGCTGGCTCCAGTGCCTTCGCCCGCCTGTTCAGCGGCCCCGTCGTGGACGCCGGCAACGCTGTGCAGGTGGGCCTCGGCTTCAACGTGCTGTTCGTGCTGCTTGCCGTGGCCATGGCCATGGGGACCTGGCTATTGGCCGGGGTGCCAGAGACCAAGGTGGTTGGGGCGACCCCGCTGGAGGTTCCCGTGTCCCCCGAGAACTTGGATTGATCCGGACACCAGGTTGGCTCACCTGAGCCAGGAGAGGCTCGATGAAACTTCTGACCCTGCTGCGACACGCCAAGTCCGACCGTGACCTGTCGTACGCCACGGACTTCGAGCGGCCCCTCAAGGAACGGGGCCGCCGCGACGCCCCGCGGATGGGCCAGTTCCTGGCTGACCTGGCCCTGGTGCCCGACCTGATCGTGAGCTCGCCCGCCGTGCGCGCACAGGAGACGGCGGAGCTGCTGGCCCGGGCCGCCGGGTATCGTCGCGCTATCCGCTGGGAGGACGGCGTCTACGCCGCCAGCAGCGGCGAGCTGGTCTCGGTGTTGCGCAGCCTCCCCGACGATGTGCCCCATGTGCTGCTGATTGGCCACAACCCTGGCCTGGAGGAATGCGCAGCCCAACTGATCGGTGCCGACGCCTACGGTACAGCCAACGGTGTCCGCCTACCCACCGCGGCCATGGCCCACCTGGAGCTGAACGTGGGAGTTTGGCGCGATGTGCAGGCCAACTGCGGCCAGTTGCTTTGGCTGGTCAATCCCAGGCTTCTGTCCTAGCAGGTGCGAATATCCTTCACCTGTAGCGCCAGCGGTTCCAGCACAGCCTTTAGCGTGGCCTCGTCTGGGCCGGACACCTTGAAGACCAGCTCGGAATTGGAGGGATCCTCGCCGGCAAACGTGCCCAGGGCCAAAATGTTGCCGCCAGCCTTGAAAATGGCCTCGCTGAGCTGTGCGATCTCCCCGGCCACGTTGGGCACCAGCACGCTGACCCGCACACCCATCTGCCGTGCGCCCATCATCTCCAATAGGATCTTGAACAGATCGGTCTCGGTGATGATCCCCACCACCTTGTCGTCGCGGAGCACGGGTAGGCCGCCCACCTTGTTGTCGGCCATGACCCGTGCCGCCTCCTCAATAGGCGTATCCACGCTGGTGGTCAGCACCTTTCTGGTCATCACCTCTTTGACCTTGATCTTGCTGACAAGATAGTTCACCTCCCACACGCTCAACAGCGTCGCAGAGGATGGGGTAGCGTTGAGCAGATCCTTGGCCGACACGATGCCGACCAGTTTGCCGTCCTGGACCACTGGCATCCGGCGAATGCGCTCACGCCGCATGAGCGCCAACGCGTCCATGACCGGCAAGTCCGGCGTCACGGTGATGACTGGATGGGACATGCGCTCACCTACGAGCATGGGGACCTCCTTGGGGATAAGCCCGGCAAGAACGGGACGGGAAGGACCACCCCAGCTGGGGTGGCTGCTATTCGGCCACCACTGTAACCGGCTCGTGGTCGACGCCGCGGCGCAGATGGTGCCACACGTAGTAGATCAGGAAGGCCACCCCGCCGAGGATGATGGGGTATTTCAAGGGCCCCATGATGCCCAGGATGTCCTCCCAGTGATCGCCCAGGAAGAACCCTACCAGCCCCAGCATGCCACACCAGATGAAGGACCCCACAAAGGTTAGGAGGGCAAAGGGCCAAAATGAGATGCGAAACACGCCGGCCGGGAAGGAGATGAAGGTGCGCACAATGGGCAGTAGGCGGGCCACGAAGTTTCCGGCCTGGCCCCAGCGCTGGAACCAGCGGTCGAAGTTCTCGATATCCTTCTTGCTCACCAGGATGTATTTGCCGTAGCGCTCCACCAACGGCCGGCCTCCCCAATAGCCCAGCCAGTAGGAGATGGTCGAGCCGATCAGGCAGCCCAGGGCCCCGAAAAAGCCCGTGATCATAAAGGCCTCGAACCAGGTTGTGGTGGCACTGTCGATCAGCAGCCAGCCCGCCAGCGGCATGGTCATCTCGCTAGGGATGGGGATGTTAGCGCTTTCCAGCGCCATGATGATGATGACACCCGGCCAGCCAATCAGGTCGAACAGGTTCTGCAGAAACGGCACAACATAATGCGCAATCAACTCTTCCACGCTTCGTCTCTCCTCGGTATGCTGTCGCTGTGTCAGACCGCCCGCCCGGCTGAGACCGCGCCAGTGGTCGATCGATCACGGCGGGTGCCGGACGTGCCAAAAAGAGGCTCTGGGGCCAACGGTCGAGGCCGCATTATAGCATCTGAGGGGTTTGGAACCAAAACTAGGCCAGTAATGCTTTCAGGCGCTCCACGTGCGGGGCTACAGCCTCCCGGCCTAGCCGCAGCAGCTCCTCCCTGCTCGGAAACAGGTAGTCGACCTCGGCCACAGCGGGCTCGATCAACATGTCGGCTGTGCTGTAGGCCTCGCTGCTGTTGAGAACCAGGTTGCTGACGGCCTTGCTCCCGGCCCAGAAGAAGTTGCGCGGGCCCCCCTGCGCCAGTGGCATCAGGTTGACGGCCAACACCACGTCCGCTCCCCGCTGCCGTAGCTCCGCGATGATCAGGTTGTTGCTGGCGAAGCCGTCGCACAGCAGCCGGCCGCGCCACAGCACGGGAGCGACCACGCCTGGCACCGAAGAGCTGGCCCGCACAGCTACCGCCACGCGGTCCTGGTCGATGATGATCGCCTCGCCGGTGATCAGGTCGGTTGCCCCGACCACAAAGGGCAGTTTGAGCTCACCAAACGTGATGTCACCCAGGGTGCGAATCAGGGTCATCTCCAGGTTGTGGAGATCGACGAGGCCGAGCTTCCCCAGGTTTTGGCGGAAGGGGTTCAGGAGGAGTGGCCGGACCAGATGCCGCCACCTGAACTGGTCTGACATCCCGATCATAGTATCTGCGTTCATGCCAGCAGCGATGCAGGCACCCACAATAGCGCCGGCGCTGACCCCGCTCACGCAGTCGACACGAATCCCCTCCTGCTCCAACACCTGCAGCACGCCTACGTGGGCACGGCCGCGCGCCCCGCCCCCGGATAGCGTCAGGCCCAATTTCTTGGATTGTTGCGCCATAGCGTTCTACCCCAGGCCAGAGGCCTGGCTGTGCGACCACCGGCTATCCGGCCATCGCCGCAGCCCACTCGGCCAGGCCCAGGGCCTCCAGCTTGCCTGGCAAGGGATAGCCCGTGGTCGGGTCCCACTCCCTGGCCTGGTAGTACAGGTTGAGCAGCAGCTCGATGTCCAGGGTGAAGCCCTCGGTGCCGCCCTCTTCGATCTGTTGTTGCAGCAACTTCGGCAGCCGGTCGTCAGCCCTGGTGGCGCCCAGGCGAAAGTTCAGCACGCGTTTGAAATTGGTGATGCGCTCGCCCAGCCGTGTGATCGCCCTGTAATCCACATCCCATCCGGTGATGGACCGCAACAGGGCCACCAGGTTGTCCACCTGCACGTCCTCGAAATGGCACATGATCACCGAGTTGGTGAAGCTGCGGAAGTCGATGGTGCTGGCCGCCATGCGGGCCACATCCATGCTCTGTTCGTGGCGCTCCAGCAGGTCCATCCCCAGCTCGGGGATCACCCGGCCCCGGATCACCTCATAGTAGTCGCCGGCCATGTGGCACCCCCCGCGGCTGGCCGTGGCGTACACCAGGGCCTGGCCCGAGAAGGCCCGCGGGTCGTGGAAGGGAAGCTCCAGCCCCTTCACCGTCACCGCCAGCTCCGGCACGCCGAAATGCCGGGCCACGGCGTCGGCTCCCTCCGCCAGCAGGTCACCCACCCCCTGGCGCTGGGCAATCCGCTCCACCAGGGTGAACACGGGCGGCAGATTGCCCCAGGTCAGGTCGAGGCCCTCGGTGTCAGCCCGTCCGGCAATGCCCTCGTTGTACAGGTAGTAGAGCAGGCCAATGGTGTGTGACGTCGAGATGGTGTCCAGGCCATACAGGTTGCACAAATGGCCGGCATAGGCCGCCCCCTGCAGGTCGTCGCAACCGATCAGCGCGCTAAAGCCCACCGCGGTCTCATACTCCGGCCCGTCGACCCGCGGCGTCTCGCTGCCCCTGACCGCGCTGCGCTCGACGGCATAATGGTCCAGGTGGACCTCCCGGCCGCAGGAGATGGGGCAGCGGAAGCACGGCACATGGCGGTCCAGCATGGTGTCCATAAACACGCCCACGTTAATGCCATCCTCGATCTGCAGATCAGTGCTGGCGGTGTAGTAGCGCATGGGCGTGTCGCCGTACATGTAGCCCAGGTCTGCGCCCATCAGCGTGCCGGTCAGGCGCAGCCCAATCACGAACATGTCCTCCACCACGAAGCGCATGGCCGCCCGCAACGCCTCTTTGAAGGCCGGCGGATCGGCCAGGGGGATGTCGAAGCGGCCGCCGCAAGCGATGGCCTTCAAGCGCTTGCTGCCCATCACCGTGCCCATCCCCGTGCGCGCGGCGGCCCGCCCGTGGTCGTTCATCACCGCCGCATACTTCACCAGGTTCTCGCCGGCCGGGCCGATGGTAGCCACGTGCAGCCGCAGCTTCTCCTCCTCCCGGGCTATCTCCTCCCTGACCCGATCCTGGGTGTCGTAATGGTTGAGGCCCCACAGGTGGGTGGCGTCGTGCAGGTGCACCACACCATTCACGATGCCGAGGTACACCGGCTCGGCCGCCTGGCCGGTGATGATGATCCCATCGTATCCGGCGTGCCGCAGGGCCGGCCCCCAGTGGCCGCCGCCGTTGGCCTCCCCCACCAGCCCCGTAGCCGGCGATCGCGCCACCACGCTGTAGCGCCCTGCCGCCGGGACCTGGGTGCCCACAAAGGGGCCGGTCATGAAGATCAGCGGGTTGTCAGGCCCCAGCGGATCCGTGTCCGCCGTGATGAAGTCGGCCAGGTACCGCGCCCCCAGGCCGCTCCCACCCACGAACTGGCGGGCATAGGCGGGGTTGAGGGGCTCGTCCCACCAGCGGCCGCCGGACAGGTCGACCCGCAGGATGCGGCCGAGGTAGCCGGGCAGGCTTGGATTGGGGGGCATCCGCCGGCCGGTGCCGGGTGCGGCGCCGGCCGCCTCTGCGCTAGATGTCATGGCTAGAAGTCGACTGGCCTTCCGTCGTAAGCGTAGCGGAAGATGTTGGCGAACTCCTCGGTAGTCGGGATGCGCGGGCTGCTGGCCGCGGCATCCCCCTCGCCGCTACGAACCATGTCCAGGATAAGATCCTCGTAGTAGCCGCGATGAATCCCCAGCTCCGCCACGGTCATGGGCTGTCCCAGCTCCTGCATCAACTCGCGCACGGCGGCGATCAGGCTAGCGGCCCCCTCCTCCACGGTGCTCGCCGGCAGGCCGAGGAAGCGGGCGATCTCAGCATAGCGCTCCGCCGACACCGGCAGGCTAAACTCCATGGTGTACGGCAGGAACAGGCCCACCGCCCGGCCATGGGGCACCTTGAAGAAGGCTCCCAGCGGATGCCCGCAGGCATGGGAGGTCGAGGCCTGGGAGTTGCTCATGGCCAAACCACTGATGCTGGAGGCCAGGTGCATCTTGGCGCGCGCCTCTGGATCCTCAGACCCGTCCATCACCGACCGCGGCAGGTACTCGAATACCATGCGGATGGCCTGCAGGCAGAGCCCATCCGTGAACTCATTGCGCCAGGTGCTGGTATAGGACTCGATGGCTTGGGCCAGCGCGTCCATGCCCGTGTCCGCCGCCAACCGGGCCGGCATGTGCATCACCATGGCCGGATCCACAATGGCGTAGTCCGCGATCAGCTCCCGGCTTCCCAGCACCAGCTTGCGCTGGGCTTCCTGGTCGGAGAGGATGACCATCCAGGTGCACTCGGAACCAGTGCCGCTGGTGGTGGGGATGTTTACCAGCCGGGCCTTCTGGCGCACGCCCAGGGGCACCAGCGGGCTGATCTCGTCTGGAGCCAGGTCAGGCCGCTCGTACAGCGCCCACATGGCCGCTGCCGCGTCCATACACGAGCCACCGCCCAGGCCGACGATCCAGTCGGGCTCGAACTCGGCCAGGATCGCCGCGCCCAGCTGGGCCGTTTGCAGCGAGGGCTCCGGCTCCACCTGGTTGAAGATCCCTACTTCCATCCCGGCCGCCTCCAGGCGCTGCCGCACAGGAATCGTGTAGCCCAGGCTGTCCAGCACGCTGTCGGTGACGATGAAGGCACGCTTTCCCTGTAGCTCCTCGAGATAATCCAACGCGTCCTCGCCGAAGACGATCTGTGGGCTAGAGAAGAACCACATGGGCTTACTCCGGGAACTCGGTAGGCACCTGGGTGGCCGCGTTCACTAGCTCCTGCGTCGCCTTCACGCTGCGCAGGATCTTCGCCATGTTGCCCTTGAGCTTAAGCTGGCGCGTGATCAAGGCCTGGATGGGATCGACCTTCTTCTCGATGACCTTTTTGAATGAGGCCACCTTGCCGCTGACCTCGAACTCCGGCGTCTTGCTGCCAGGGTCGGCCACGGTGTAGGCGTCCCGGCACTCCCCATGCCACAGGTCGAGGTACACGGTCTCCGTGGCACCATTCTTCAGCTCGGCGGTGAAGTAAAAATCCCCTTCCCACTCTGCACCGGCCTCTCTGTAGGCAGCACTATTATTGATTGCGTCCTTAAATGCCTTTGCCCACTCATCGGACAAGAACGGAATGGCCATCGTCGATACCTCCTGCGGGGGGTGTGGATTGCGAATCTGGTGTGCACACATGCCGGCCCATGACGCAGCGCGTCTTTACCGCTGCCAATATACCACAATGCCGGGCGAGGGCAAAATAGTAGGGGCATGAACGGCGTGGCCTCGCGAGGCCACGCCGTTCATGCCCCTACGGCCCCCCCGCTATCTTCCGCTCAATCCGCTCCAACCTCCTCCGCAACCCCGCCACCGCCTGCTCGCGCGCTGGCGCTGCCGGGATCCCGCCCGCTGTGTGCAGCCCCCACAGCGTCCACTTGCGCGCGGCCCCCAGGTCGATCTCGTGCCACTCGTAGTGCTTGGCCAGCTCCTCAAAGGGCTTGGGATCATGCCCCGGCACGCTGGTGATCCAGTCCTGCCACACGGCCACCGCCTCGGCCCGCCGCTCCTGGCGCTTCAGCAGCCAACCCAACCGCCCCAGGGTGAGGCACCGCAATTCGTCCGGCAACGGCCCGGCCAGCGCCTGCCGATAAGCCATCTCGCCCACCGGTAGCCAACCCAACGCCTCGAAGCTGCGCCCTAGTGTGACATAATCCACCGGGTGCAGGTCCTGGGTGCGGAGCAGCCGGCCCTCCTCCTCAAATGGCGTGCACAGCATGGCGGCTAGCGGCACCATGCTCACCACGTCCTCCCGGTTGTGATAGAACACCTGGCCAATGCCCTGCACCGCCTCTGGTGTCGGCTTGCCACCGCCCCGCGCGTACTCCTGGTACAGGGAGGGGATCAGCCAGCCCGGCACGTCTTCCTCGCTACGCTGAAAGGCCAGGATATCTCGCTCGAGGGCCTGCATGGCGCACGAGGGTAGTCGCAGGCGCCAGCGCTGCCGCGCCACCGGCAACAGATCCAGGTGCCCCGCAGGCAGCGGTGACGGCAGCCGGTGCATGGCGTAACGGGTCGCCAGCAGCGGCGCGTCGAAGGCCCGGCCGTTGAAGCTCACCAACCCCGTGCCACCGGCCAGCAGCTCCCCGGTAATGTGCAGCAGGGCTCGCTCCTCGCCCGGATGCCGCATGAACACCTGGCGCACCACGTAGGCCGGCCCCGCGCCCGCCCCCCCTGGCTCGAACGCGCCGATTCCCACCATGAAGGCCAGGGTGCCCGCGCCACTGCCGAGCCCGGTGGTCTCGGTGTCCACGAACGCCGCTCGCCAGAAGTCGAAGCCGCTCAGCCCCGCATCCCGCGCGCACGCCGCCACCGCTGCGCCCGAGACCTGCAGCGCCGCCGTCAATGGCCAGCCCCCGCGGGTCTCCTCCAGCACATAGTGCTGCTCCACCACCACACACGGCCCGTACGGCGTCTGCACTACCTGGCTGCCCGCCAGCTCCTCCACGGCCAGCGGGGCTCCTTCCGCCGCCGGCCGCGGCGCTACCACCGGCGCCTCTGGCGCGCTCGCCAGGCCGGCCGGCCGCTCCGCCCGCGCCAGCCCCGCGCGCCCCTTGTGCACGCCCAGCTTCTGCAGGCGCCGCAGCCGCTCGCCTATATTGTCGCTATCGCCAGGACCACTGTCAGGTTTGCCGGTCATGGTTCAAGGCCACATGCCATCCCTACAGGTTGGCCAACACCAGCACGCTAAGGAAATTATAGCCGAAATGCACCATAATGGGCACATTCAGGTTGTACCGCCGGCGCAGCCAGCCCAACACAAGGGCGATAATCAGCACCAACAACGTGGCCGGCGAAAACCCATACTGGCTGTGGACGATGGTGAACATCAGCGCCGTCACCAGCAGCCCAAAGCGCGGCTGCAGCGCCCCGCGAAACACCAGCTCTTCGCCCAGGGCCGCGGTCAGGCCAATGGTCAGCGCAGCCCAGAAGCCGGTGAACTCTCCGAACAATACGTTGCCCGCGGCGTTCAGACCTTCCAGCCCCTCCGGGTCGAGCTGCTGCCACAGCATGGTTACCGCGACCTGCAGCCCCAGCAACACGGCCATTCCCACCACCGCTACCCCTACCTGTTGCAGGGTCACGCGCTCCAGCCCCAGCCGCTCAGCCACCTGCCGCGGCGAGCGCCGCGTGAACAGCCCCAGGCCCGTGAGCGCCAGCACCACCATGCCCACGCCCTGCGCCCACGCCAGGTCGGAGGTCATCTGGAAGCCCATCAGCTCCAGGGCCTCGGCGTCGGTTAACAGGGGCTGCTGGCTCAGGCCGGTGCCCACCAGGTAGACGGCATACACCAACGCCGTCACGGTCACCGCCGGCTCCGGGTCGATAGGCATGACCCGGGCCAGCAGCCTGCGCACCGGCGGCAGCAGCGGCAGGAAAGCCAGCAGGCCGGTCACGCCGACGCCAATGAACAGGGTCCGGTAGCCTGCCATGGCCTGCTCCGGCAGCCCCGGCACCGCCCCCCCGCCAGGCAGGGCCAGCCCGGCCAGCCCGAACAGCAGCATCAGCCCATTCAGCGCGACCAGCGACAGGAGCGTCATCCAGCGGAAGGCCGGGCTGTAGGCCTCCAGGTTGGCCAGCACCAGCACCATCGACAGCAGCAAGAACGGCAATAAGGTGACAGCAGCTTCCACGAGTTTTATTCGGGTCCTTTTCTAGTGAATATACACCACCACCGGCATATGCCGGACACCATCATTGCCAACCGGGCCGTCTCCTCCCCGTCACAGCGAGGAGAGCCGCCACCTCTTCGTCATTGCGAGACCGTCATACCCGCCGGGCGGTATGCTACGAAGACACGAAGTACGACACTTTCTGAACAGGCGCCCTGCCGGGAGGCGCCCGGCACCACGATGAAAGAAAATGGTCGTGCCTGGATCCTCATAGCCCGAGATGCCGCTGGCCAGCTAGTCGCCTTGCCGTGGATAGCGGCTATTTTCAAAGCAGGAGGGCCGCCGATCGCGCAGCAGCCTGCAAGGACGAAGCAATCTCCTTTGCAACACCGCCAATACCTTCCGGGATTGGAGTCGAGGCTTTAGCCGGCCGGTGCGCCTAATCACCGGCTGAAGCCTCGACTCCACCATTGTAGCCGGCCGGCTAAAGCCTCGACTCCGTCCTCAGGACTCCTAACCGCCTTCCCACCTCTGCAAGGCCCGCGCCACGTTGTCAGGCACCTCTCCATCCGCCTCCGCCTCCAAAAAGGCCAGGATCTGCGCAGCCTGCACTCCCTGCCGCGCGGCCCGCCGCAGCCCGCTCTGGGTGATCCGATAGCGAAACGGCGGACCCCCCCGTGTCCAGCTGGTAAAGCGCGCCACCCGGAACCGGTGGCGCAAGGGGGCGTCCACCGCTACCACGACGCTGAAGTCGCGCCCGACTGCCAGCCGGCCCGCCGCCGCCTCCACCGGCGGCGGCTCCCCGGCCAGCCACGCCGCGCCCGCCGCGGTCAGCCGAAAGCTCTCCGCCGGCCCCGGGTCGCCGCCCAGGTCGACCGCGCCTAGCCAGTGCAGGGGACCCGCAAAAAGATAGCGCAGCAGCTCGCCCTCCACATCGTCCCAGCTCTCGAAGCCCCGCAGATAGGCCGGCTCCGCCCGCCGCCGCAGGTACCAGGTCTGGTAGTTGCCGTCGGGCCGCTGGAAGTCCGGCAACACCTGTTTCACCGCCGCCACCAGGTCCGGCAGCCGGTACCAGGCCCCGGCCTCGAGCCCCGCCAGCAGGGCCAGCAGCCGCTCCCTGGTCGCCACCGGGTCGTTAGCCCACCCGCCCGTGTCCTCGCACCACAGCTGCGGCACGCGCCACAGGTCGTTCCACAAGGTCGAAGAGCGCCAGCCCTCCAGCAGCGCCCGCCGCTGCGCCCCGCGCGAGGAGTCCAGCCAAGCCTGCACCGCCCGGCCGCCCAGCCGCAACCGGGACGACTCCGCCCGCGTCCACCCGAGTTCCGTGGCCAGCGTCAGGGCCAGGGCCGCCAGCGAGCTGGACCGGGACTGGGTGATGGCGACCGCATCGGCCGCCGGATGCAACAAAAGCTGGTTCAGCTCGTATAGATGATTGGTGCGCCAGGCCATAGGCACGCCGGCATGGCGTAGCCGCACGCGGCCAGCCTGCACCAGGCACAGCACCGTGCAGCAATCCTGCACCAGCTGGCTCTCCGGCCGCCTGTCTCCCGCAGGGGCCGCCGCCGCGCTCAGCTGCAGTTCGGCCCGCCACGGGCCCGGATCAGGCAACCGCGCCGCCAGGTCGCCAGGCACATACACGACTTCGGCCGCACCGTCCGCGGTCGCCGCAAAGGCCCGGTAGATCAGCCCGCGATACCACAGCTCCTCGGCCGGACTGGCCGGGGCCGCGTGGGGCCGTTCGCGCTCGATGTGCCCCGGCCCTACCAGCCGGATCGCGCCGTGGCGCCGCGTGAACGCTGCCACCAAAAGGCTGCCATCCGCGCGCAGTAGATCGTTCAGGGCCAGCCGCGCCCCTGCGCTGCAGCCCTCCAGCACCTCTCGCAGCCGGACGGAATCGCTCAGGGCGCCGGCGATCTGCTCAGCCATTTGGCGGGCGTTGTTGCTCGAGAGGCCTACGCCCAGGCTGTCGGCGATGGCCCGCAACATGGCCGCCGGATGATCCTGCAGGCTGCGCTCCAGGCTGTTCATGGTCGCGCCGTGCAGCCGGGCCGTCCGGCTTGCCAATCGCTCCTGGCCGGTGTATAATCGCCCCAAACGGGCGAAAAATCGATCACAAGCTTTGATTCGATCACGGGAAGGTCAACAGATGGCAAAGAACTCGGGTGGTGGGCTGGGTAGTCTGGGAAGTGACTTCTTCAATAACATCCAGCTGGCATTTCGTCTGTACACAGATCCGCGCGTGACCTTGATCGCCAAGGCCCTGGTGCCGGTGGTGGCCCTGGGCTATTTTGTGCTGCCGGTCGACTTCCTGCCCGATCTGGTGCCGATCCTCGGGCAGCTGGACGACGTCGCCGTGCTGCTCTTGCTCATGCGCCTCTTCATCAACCTGGCCCCGGCCAGCATCGTCGCCGAGCACCGGGCCGCCCTGGCCGGCAATCCCGCCCCTGGGCCAAATCGAGCTGCTCCCGGGGCTGCCGCCGGCACCGGCGCCCAGCCGGCCGACGACGTGGTCGACGCCGAATACCGGGTGATGAAAGATGCCTGAACAGCCACTGGATGCCCACGTCATTGGTGAGCACCGGCCCGCGGAGGTCGCCGAGCTGCTCGGGGTCAGCCCGGCCACCCTGCGCCGCTGGTCCCGGCGCTTTGAGGACTACCTCCAGGCCCGGGATGCCGGCGCCGACGGCAGCCACCGCCGCTACACCGAGCACGACCTCCACACCCTGGGCGAGATCAAAACCATGCTGGAGCAAGGGTGGACCTACAACCAGGTCGCCGAGCACCTGGGTGCCGGCGCCACCCCGGTGGCTGTGGGCGTCTACCCAGCCCTCGACGACATCCCGGAGCCCGGCGCCGCCGAGCCCGTGCGCCCGGTTCCAGCCGCCCAGTCGCTGGCCCGCACCACGGCCTTGGTGCCCGAGGAGGACCTGCCGCCGGCCGCCCAGTTCCTGCGCGACGCCATCAGGGCGGTCACCGACAACCAACAGGTCCTGCTCAACACCCAGTACGCCAACCGCGACATGCTGGGCGTCATGATCCAGGACAACCTCAACCTCAAGGAAGAGAACACCGACCTGCGGGAGCGCATGCTGGACCTGGAGCGGGAGCTGGCCGAGCTCCGGCGCCGCCAGGGCGACCTCAAGGAGCGCCTCGAGACCCGGGTGCGCGTCCTCGAGGATGCCGTATCGACCCTCATGGCCCGGCAGCAGGCGCCCGGCCCCACCGCCGCACCACCACCCTACACCGCACCGCCCACCGCGCAGCCCTACGCCGTACCGCCGTCCCAGCAGCCCTATGCGGCAGCGCCCATCGAGCGCCGCAGCTTCTGGTCCCGACTCCTCGGCGGCTAACGTTCGCCACCGCGGAGTCAAGGCTTTAGCCCCTCCGGGAACGGAGTCAAGGCTTCAGCCGGGTCTGCAGCACCCCGTTCTTCCACCGCGCGGTCGAGGCTCAAGCCGGTGTTTCCTCGCACCAGCGTGAATTCCAGGGCCGGCCTCATCTCCGCTCCGCCCATCTCCGCACCGGCCGCCACCTCACCCACCAAATCATACGCCAGCGCGCCCGTGATCTGCACCGGCACCATCCGCCCGGCCTCCAGCGCCGCGCCCGGCACCAACACCAGCCCATCCACCTCCGGCGCATCCCGGTAACACCGACCCAGGTTCACCCGCTCACCGCCTCGCAGCACCACCGCGCCGTCACCACCCTCTCCGGCCTCGACCTCGCCCAGCCCCTCGATCAACACTTCCAGCCGCCGCCCGACCTGCGCCTGGTTGCGCGCCAGCGCCAGCGGCTGCTGCAGCGCCATCACCCGGTGCCACCGCTCCTCCTTCACCGCCGCCGGCACCTGGTCCGGCAGCCCGGCCGCCGGCGTGCCCGGCTCCGGGCTGAACTGGAACACCCCCACCTTGTCGAACTGCACGGCCTGCAGCAGCTCCAGCAGCCCCTGGAACTCCTCCTCGGTCTCCCCGGGAAAGCCGACGATGAAGGTCGAGCGCAGGGCCAGGTCCGGCATCGCGCCGCGCAGCTTCTGCACCGTGTTGTGCACCCACCCCACGTTGGAGGGCCGGCGCATGCGGCGCAACGTCTGCGGATGCCCGTGCTGCAGCGGCATGTCGATATAGGGCACGATCTGTTGCTCGGTGGCCATGACCTCGATCAATCGATCGCTCACATGCCCGGGATAGGCGTACATCAGCCGCAGCCAGCGCAGCTCCGGCACCCGGTGGCAAATTGCCGACATCAGCTGCGGCAGCGCGTCCGGCTCGCCCATGTCGCGGCCATAATCCGTGGTGTCCTGGGCCACCAACACGATCTCCAGCGCGCCCGCCCGCACCAGGGCCTCGGTCTCGTCCACGATGGCCGCCATCGGCCGGCTGCGCAGCTTCCCCTTGAACAAAGGGATAGAGCAAAACGCGCACGGCGCGTTGCAGCCATCGCTGATCTTCAAGTAGGCGCTTCCTGCAGGCACCGCCGGCCGCAGCATGGGGCCGGCCGCTACCCCCGGCTCCGGATCGCCCAGCAGCGCGTAGCGCTCGCTGCGGCGCCCCGCCCGCAGCGCATCCACCAGCGGCACCACCTCCATCCAGCGCCGTGTGCCCAACAGGGCATCGACGCCGGGCACCCGGCGCAGGATCTCATCGCCGTTGCGCTGGGCCAGGCAACCGGCCGCGATCAGCCGCTGGCGGCGGCGCTTGCCCTGAGCCAGCTCCTGCAGCGCCGCGATGGACTCCTCCTTCGCCGCCTCCAGAAAGCCGCACGTGTTGACGATCAACACATCCGCCGCCTCGGGGTCGGCCGTGGTCGCGTAGCCATCCCGCTGCAACAGCATCGCCATGGCCTCGCTGTCCACCGCGTTCTTCGGGCAGCCCAGGCTCAGTAGGAAATAAGCCGGCTGCTGGTTACCGTGGCGCGCTTTGGACTTGCTCATAGTTGCTTACCGTCATCCGCAACGTAGGGGCACGAATGGCCTGGCGTGGCGGCTGCCGCCACGCCAGGCCATTCGTGCCCCTACAGAACCGCGGCTTGGCTACCCGGCGCTGGGCGCTGGCGTGGGCACCGGCACGGTGCCTGTCACCTGGCCGTCCACTAGCGTCCACTCCTTGTCCACCACCTCGCCCGTGCCGCCGAGGGAAGCCTGCGGCTCCCCGTTGATGATCAGGTCGATACCGGCCGCATTGCCCGTGCGCAGGACGATCTGTTCCTGGCCCTGCCACTCGCCGGTCTGGCCCGGCTCGAATACCGTCTCGGCCACCGTCTGCCCATCTACCACCACCCGCACCCACGAGCGCTGGCGGGCCGCCAGCTGCAGCAAGATCGAGGCTGCCAGGCCCTCCTGCTGGGCCGGCGTGAGCGTCGCCGTCTCCGTCGCCGGCGCAGGGGTATCGGTCGCGGCCTCGGGCATCGGCTCGACAACAGCAATCGCCGTCGGCGTGGCACTGGGCACCGGCGTCGGCGAGGGCGTCGCCGTCACCCGGATCACCCGCACCGTCGCCGTGGGCTCAGGCGCAACCGCGGTGAGCGTGGCTGGCCCCGGTGACGACGCGCCGGGCCGGCTGGCGACGCTGTCGAAGCGCAGGCGATCCGTGGCCGATAACCACCACAAGCCCAGCACCAGCAGGGCCACCCCGGCGATGCCCGCGATCACTCCCCATGGGACCTGGGGCACGGGGACGGCGGATAGATCGACCTCGATTGGCCGGTAGTCCACCTCCCTGGGCTCGGGCATCCCGATCTCATCAGCCGGCGCCTCCTGCTTCACCGAGCGCGCCCGGTACAGGTCCATCACGGCCGCCGTGTCCAGCCCGAGGAACCCCGCGTACTTGCGCAGAAAGCCCACCGCCACCGCTTCGTTTGGCAGGCTATCCCAAGCCTCAGCCTCCAGCGCGACGAGGAATTTCTGGCGAATGCGGGTCTGGGCTTCCACCTCGGCCAGGCTCAGACCCTTTGCCTCACGCGCCTCGCGCAGCCACTGGCCCAGGTCAGTCATACCGGCAGCGCCCTCCAGGGGGACATGCAGCGGCGGCGCGGCAACACTCACCACGCCTGGCGACGATGATCACTTGTGGCATAGGCGACACTATACCCGTAAGCGTAGCGTTTGTCAAACATCGGCCAACTTCCATGCACTACGCCGGACATCTCTGTTTTGCTCGGCCGCCCGCCAATGGTATAATGACTCCTGCCGGCCTGCCCCCAAAGGCCGGCGACTTGTTGGAGCCCCAAGCTGCCACGGAAGCGAGCCTATGCGATTACTCCTCTTCACCGGCAAGGGGGGCGTTGGCAAGACCAGCGTCTCCGCTGCCACCGCCCTGCGGCTGGCCGACCGCGGCTACCGCACCATGGTCCTCAGCACCGACGCCGCCCACAGCCTGGCCGACTCCTTTAACCTGCCTATCGGCAATGAGCCCACCGACCTGGCGCCCAACCTGCAGGGGCAAGAGGTCGACCTCCTGCATCAAATGGACAAGCACTGGGGCAAGGTCCAGAGCTACCTGTCGGCCATCTTCGTCTGGCGCGGCATGAATGAGCTCGTGGCCGAGGAGACCAGCGTGCTGCCCGGCATGGAGGAGCTGGCCAGCCTGATGCAGATCAACTGGCTGGCCGAGCAGGGCCAGTACGACGCCATCGTGGTCGACTGCGCCCCAACCGGCGCCACCCTCCAGCTGCTGGCCTTTCCCGAGATGGCCCGCTGGTACCTGGACAAGATCTTCCCCCTGGAGCGCGCCGCGCTCAAGATGGCTGCCCCCGTCATACGCCGCGTCACCGACATCCCCCTTCCCGACGAGGACCTGATGGACAGCGTCGAGGGCCTGGTGCGCCAGCTGGAGCAGATGAGCACCCTCCTCAACGACCCCTCCGTCACCTCCATGCGCCTGGTGCTCAACCCCGAGAAGATGGTCGTCAAAGAGGCCCAGCGCGCCCTCACCTACCTCACCCTCTACGGCTACACCACCGACCTGGTGGTCGTCAACCGCATGATTCCCCAGACGGTAACCGACGGCTACTTCAGCCACTGGAAGGAGATCCAGGCCAAATACCACCAGTTCGTGGAGGAATCCTTCACCCCGCTGCCCATCCTCGATGTCCCCCTCTTTGCCGACGAGGTCGTCGGGCTGGACATGCTGCGCCGCATGGGTGAGGCCCTCTACGGCGACCTGGACCCGGCGCAGGTCATGTACCACGGCAGCTCGCAGGAGGTGGTCAAGACCAACGGCGTCTACCAGCTGCGCATGCCCCTGCCCTTCGTCGAGAAGTCAGCCATCAAGCTCACCCGCTCCATGCACGACGAGCTCATCGTCCATATTGGCAACTGGAAGCGCAACATCGCCCTGCCCCGGGTCTTGTCCGGCCTCCCCGTCCAGGGCGCCCGCTACGAGGACAACAGCCTGGTCGTCTCGTTCACATCTACCAGCCCGTAGGGGGATGAACGGCCCGGCCTGGCGGGGCGGCCGCTGCCCCGCCAGGCCGGGCCGTTCATCCCCCTGTGTATCGCACGCCGGGCCGTTCGTGGCCCCACGCCCCGCACCCCATGCCACGCCGGGTCCTCTTCCTCATCTCCGACACCGGCGGCGGCCACCGGGCCTCCGCCAACGCCTTGGGCCAGGCCCTCACTCAGCTCCACGGCGACCGCGTCACCTGGCAGGCCGTCGACCTCTTCCAGGACTACGCCCCCTTCCCCCTCAACCTCATCCCCCGCTCCTACCTGCCCCTGGTGAACTACCTTCCCGCCATCTGGCGCCTGCTGTGGTGGCTGGGCACCCAACCAACCGTGTGGCGGCTCACCTGCGCCGCTGCCCTGGCCTGGAACCGTGACCGCCTGCACCGGTTCTACGACGGGCACCCCGCCGACCTCGTGGTCTCCGTGCACCCCCTGCTCAACCACGTGCCGCAACAGGCCCTGCGCCAGCTCCACCCCTCTGTTCCCTTCGCTACCGTGGTCACCGACCTCTCCACCGCCTCCCCTGTCTGGTACAACCCCGGCGTCGACTTTCTGTCCGCCTCGTGCCCGGCCGTGCAGGCCGCGGCCACGGCCGCCGGCCTCCCGCCCCACCGCATCCACGTCCTGGGCCTCCCCATCGGCACCGAGTTCGCCGTGCCCCCGCCCCCCCGGCCCACCGCCCGCGCCCTGCTCGGGCTACGGGAACTGCCCACCGTCCTCCTGATGAGCGGCGGCGAGGGCATCGGCCCTGTCGCCGCCATCGCCCGCGCCATCGCCGCCCAGCTGGCCGGCCGGCCGGCCCAGCTGGTGATCATCTGCGGCCGCAACCATCGCCTGCGCCGCGCCCTCTCCTGTCAGCGCTGGCCCATCCCCGTCGTGCTGGAGGGCTTTGTCCCTAACGTGGTCGCCTGGATGGCTGCTGCCGACTGCCTGGTCACCAAGGCCGGTCCGGGCACCATTGCCGAGGCCCTGGCCCTCGGCCTGCCCCTGCTGCTCAGCGGCTACATTCCCGGCCAGGAGACCGGCAACGTGCGCTACGTCCTCGAGAACGGCCTGGGCGCCTACAGCGCGGAGCCCGCCGCCATCGCCGGCATCGTCGCCACCTGGCTCCAGCCCGGCCACCCTGCCCTGCCCGCCATCCGCCACCGCGCCCGCACCCGTGCCCATCCCACCGCCGCCCTGGCCATTGCTCGCTACCTCAGCGAACTGGTCTGAACAAGAGACCGGTCCAGTTTTCGGAAACTGAACCAGTCTTGCGTGAACCTTCTCATTCCCACTCCCCTCAAGCCGATCCAACACCCCCGGTTTGACACCGTATACAGTATCACATTAATGCCATCATCCTACTCGGCCACAGGAGGGTATGTGCCAGGGATGCAGATCGTGCTCGACACCAATGTGCCGGTTGCCGCTTGACACCGCTCTGCGCTCGCCTTTCGGTGCCTCCTATCGCATGCTGAGGCTGCCGGGCCAGGGTTATTTCGACATTCATATCTCGGTGCCGCTCATCCTGGAATATGAAAGCGTTGCCGTGCGGCACCTCGGCGAGTTGCCGATAACCGAGGATGATGTAGAAGTCATACTCGACTACATCTGCCTGGTAGGCATCGCTCACGAGATCTACTACACCTGGCGTCCGTTCTTGCCCGATCCTTACGACGACATGGTGCTCGAGGTGGCGATCGCTGGTGGCTGCGACGCCATCGTGACGTTCAATAAGCAGGACTTTCGCAGGTGCGAGCGCTTTGGCCTGCGCCTGCTCACGCCCGCCGAGCTTCTGCGGGAGATCGGAGTGCTACCATGAGCTCACTGAACCTGCGTCTGCTGGAGTGGTTGCATCGCGAAGTGCGTGAGCTGGCGCAACGCGACCGGGTGTCAATCAACCAGTTCGTCGTCCTGGCGGTAGCCGAGAAGATCGCCGTCTTGCGCACCCTGGACTACATCGAGCAGCGCGGCCAGCGCGACAGCCGAGAGCGGTTTGACCGCGAGCTGCAGAAGGTGGCCGAGTCTGATGGGGAACCCTGCGAAGCGGATCGCCTGCCAGAAGCGCCGGGCTAAACAGTCCCTATTCCTTATATTGCTCCGGCGGTGCGTTGCGCAGGAACTCGTAGAGGTCCGGTACCTCGCCGCCCGCCGCATCCGCGGCCGGTACCACACCCTGTCCGGTCTCCGGAACCGCATGGACGCCCGCCCCCTGCGCGGCCGTCGACTCCGCTGCCTGTGGCACCGGGGGCAGCTCCTGCGCCGGCGCCCCACCCTGGCCTGACCGGCCCAGCGCCAGCACCGCCAGCCCGATCCCGGCGATCACCAGCAACAACGGCCACAGGCGCAGCCACGGCGCCAGGCTCGGGTTATCCTGCCCCAGCCCGGCGAACAGCGTGATCAGCCCCATTAGCAGCAGCACCCCGGCCGGCATCAACGCCCACAGGAATTGCCGGCGCTCCGGCGCCAGCAGATACAGCAGCCCGAACACCAGCCCCATGCCGCCGTACAACACCGCGCCCAGCACGGCCGCCGGCAGCCCCTGGGTGCTCAACAGCAGCAAGGCCGCCACCACCGTCAGCGTGCCCGCCGGGATCATGGCCCACCAGTTCTGGCGCCGGTTGCTGAAGAAGATCACCCCGAAGGCCAGCGCCAGGCCCAGGAACAACACCGCGCCCGACCACACCTCCGGCACCGGCCGGCCGGCCAGGTAGATGATGGCCGCCACCGACAGCAGCAGGAAGCCGGGGATGGCCCGCCACCACTCCTGCCGCCTGGCCACAAACCCGAACAAAAAGGCCAGCCCCAGAAACAGCATCACGCCGGTCAGGATCAACGGCACCTGGGCCGCGAGGCTGGCGAACACGTCGAAGTTCCACAGCAGCAGCAACACGCCCAACACCGCCAACACCAGGCCCCAGATCAGGCCACCGCGCACACGGCTCATCATCGCTCTCCTCTACCTACTCATCGCACGCCAGCTGCTCCGGTGCAGGACACGGAGTCGAGGCTTTAGCCGGTCCGGGAGTCCGCATCGCCGCCCTCCCGCCGCCGCGCCGCCAGCAGCGCCGCCGCGCCCTGCCCACCAAACAACAAACCCAACCCGCACCACAGGGCTACCACCCACCACGGCCCGCCGCTGAGGGCCAGGCCGGCGCAGAACAGCGCCAGCCCCAGGCTCACCGCGG
Organism: Anaerolineae bacterium; assembly: GCA_032111745.1. Classification (GTDB taxonomy): domain Bacteria; phylum Chloroflexota; class Anaerolineae; order JAAEKA01; family JAAEKA01; genus JAULUH01. The sequence goes on from JAULUH010000076.1 coordinate 25,420, forward strand.
CGCGGAACCACGGTGCCGCCAGCGCCTGCCCCAGCCCCGGCCGGGGGCTCTGCCGGCGCCGCCACCAATCCGCATAGCTCACGCCCGCCAGGGCCAGCGCCAGCCCCACGATCCACAGCCCGTTGCTCAGCACGCCAGGCCAATCGATCATCGCCACCCCTAGCCCAGGTAGCCCAGGCCGGCCAGCCGCTCGCGCACCCGCTCGGCCTCCTCGTCCGTGTACCCCGCCGCCACACCCGCCGCAGGGACGCCGAGCTCGTCGAGGGTGGCCGTCTGCACCGCCGTCACCTCCGGCCGCAGCGCCTCCACCAGCACCCGGCCATCCATCTCCACCGGCACCGGGTGCCCCAACAGGTGTAGCACGGTCGGCGCCACGTCGATCAGCGCCGCCTCCACCAGGGACGCCCCAGCTTGCACGTCCGGGCCCCAGGCGATGAGGATGCCATCCTGCCGGTGGCAGCCCGTAATCGGCCTGGCCGCCAGCTCGGCCACTGGCAGCTGCCGTGCCGCAAACGGCCCCCTGTAATCCCCGTGCGGCCGGAACATGTCCGGGTACTCCGCCTCTACCACCAGGTCCGGCAGCCGCTCGAGGAAGGGACCTTTATATAGCTCCTCGCGACGCCAGACCTGGCGCACCGGCCGCGCGCCCGTCTCGGGGTCCTGCAGCGCCGGCAGCTCGGCGACGATCCGCTCCCGCAGCGCCTCGTACGCCGCGCCCGGCTCCACCGTGCCCTGGGGATCGCGGCCCCGCAGGTTGATCCAGATGTTGCCCCGCAGCTCCTCGCTGAAGGCCTGCGTGCCCGCCCAATCAATGCCCGGGAAGAAGGCCTCTGCGCCCAGCCGGGTGCGCAGGCGGTCCGGCCACATCCGCCGCAGCTTGGCCAGGTTCTGAAAGCTGACCCGGCCATACACCGCCCGCTTGCCGCGGCGCACCGCCCGCGAGGCCAGCACCGTCAGCCGGTCCGCGGCGCGCAGCTGGCTGTCCGCGGCCCGGAAGCGCAGCAGCCCCTGTTGCTCCAGCCACAGGTTGAGATGGATGGCCCCCCGGCCCAGCGGGCCCTGCCCGTGGTCCGACACCACCAGCACGTTGCACGGCTCTTCCCCTGCCAGCTGCGCCAGGAGCTCGCCGATGCGCCGGTCGCAGCGCCGGTAGACCTCCAGGATGGTGTCTCCGTACTGCGCCGCCTGCTTGGGGTCGTACAGCGGGTGGCCGGGGTCGTGGTACTTCCAAAAGAAGTGGGCCGCGCCATCGGTGGCGCTGGCCACGAAGAAGCAGAGGTCCCACGGCCGGGTGCGCACCAGGTGGGCCACGGCCGCGAAGCGGACATCCACTTCCCGCAGCAGCTCCTGCCGGGCCCGGTCCGGCCGCCCCCGCTGCGCCCATAGCCAGTCGTCCGGCACGATCACATACGGCTCCGTGCCGAGGCCATTGAGCTCTGCCTTCAGCTCCGGCGGGTGCGTGTACGCCGCGTCCAATCCCGGCGTGTCCCGCCCGCTGACCATCACCCCCCGCACCGGCTCCGGTGGATAGGTTTGCGGCACGTTGACCACGATCACGGACCGCCCGGCCTGGCTCAGCAGGTTCCACACCGCGGGCATCGCCCGGTGGCTGGCGTTCAGCAGCCGGAAGCCGTAGGTGTTGAAATCGCGCTCCCAGAAGTCGAACACCCGGTGCTTGCCCTGCTGCGTGCCCGTGGCCATGGACGTCCAGGCCTGGGCCGTGAACGGATGCATCACCGAGCGCAGCCGGCCCCAGCTCCCCTCCGTCATCAGCTGACCGAGCACCGGCAGCTCGCCCGCCGCCACAAACGGCTGCAGGAGCTCCGGCGTGGCCCCGTCCAGGCCGATTACCACCAGCCGCCGCGCCGGCCCGCTCATGGGGTGCCCAGCTCCATGCGTAGCACCGGCAGCTCCCGCACCCGGCCCTCCAACGGGTAGCGCTTGGTGCGCACCCGCCGCGCGCCCATGCACAAGTAGAAGCCCTCGGCGTTGGGGTCGGCCGTGATCTCCACCGTGCACACCCCGCGCGCCGCCAGCTCGCCCATGGCATGCTCCCACAACGCCCGGCCCACCCCCCGCCCGATGGCCTCCGGCAGCACCCACAGGTGCTCCAGGATGCCCTCCCGGCCCTCGATGATGAGCGCGTAGAAGCCTACCGGGCAGCCTCCCTCCATGGCCACGAACACGGGGTGCTTGGCCACCAGCTCCGGGGTGATGGCCATCCGGGGCCGCCAGCGCGCCATCCAGCGCGGAGGATAGCCCCAAAAGCCCTTGGACTGGTAGGCCAGCATGGTCAGCGCCGGTGCCATGTCAGGCGTGGCCGGCACGATCCGGACCGCAATCTTGTCGTTCATCGCTCCCGAATATACACGCACGCCGCCCATTTTGCCAAGTTGCCGCCCGCCGCCGCGGCCCGACCCCCCTTCAGGGTCCCGTAGTCCACACCACGCACACCTGGCGATACACCGGCGCCTCGTGGCGCGCCCGCAGGAACGGCCACAACGGCCGGTAGATCACCCGGTGCAGGTGCCGCAGCGGCTTCTCCTCCTGCAGCCGCTCCCACAGCCCGAGGTTGGTGTTGGGATAGAGCGCCAGCCGGAACGCCCCGTGCCGCTCCGTAGCCGCAGCCGCCATCAGCTCCCGCAAGCCCTGCGCGGTCAGCGGCGCGTGGGCCAGGTGCTCCCCCAGCCACGGGTGGTCCTGCCCGTGCCGCGCCCGGTAGGCCGCGTTGATGTGCACCTCCGCCGCCCGGCCCTCCGGCCCGCACGGTGCCCCCGCGATCACCAGCCCGCCCCCCCGCACGGCCCGGAACAGCTCCCCGGCCAGCTGCACTCGCTCCTCCGGCGCGAGGTGCTCCAGGGTATCCATGCATACCACCGCGTCGCACGCCCCGTCCGCCACCGGCAGCGCCAGCCCCGAGCCGATCACCGGCGTCACCCGCGGGTGCCGCGCCACCCGCTCCACGTTGAAGCTCACGTCCACCCCCACCGTTCGCACGTCGACATACGAGGTCACCCCGCCCTTGCTGCCGCAGCCTACGTCCAGGATGCGCACCCCCTCCCGCCCGAGGATGCCCGCCTCCCGCAGGGCCGCCTCCACCGGCACGTAGCGCAGGGCGATGTCCGCGTGCCAGCCCGTGTTCCAATCCGCATAGCGCCGCGCCAGCCGCCGCAGCGGCCGGGGCAGCCGGCTGCTCAGCCGCTGGCCGCGGTCCACGGTCGTCAGGGCCGGCCGGCTCACGCGCCACCTCCCGGCCGCCGCCGCAGCAACCCCTTGACCCCGTCCACCTCCTCCTGGTCGAAGGCTCGCAGCAGGGCCAGCGCGGCCAGGTAGGCCGCCGTGCCCAGGCCGCCCACCAACGCCACGTGGGCCATTGCAGCCATCGCCCCCTGCGCGCCCGCTGCGTTCACCGCCGTGCTCCACAGGCGGTTGCCCGCCATGAACGCCACCCCCGCCACGGCCCCGGCCAGCACGACCCGGGCCAGGGACGGCAGCAGCCACCTCCACTGGAAGTGCGGCCACATGATCAGGCTGGCGATGACGAAGAACGTCCCCTCGGCCGCCATGATCCCGTAGGCCACCCCCAGCGCGCCCAGCCCCGGCACCGTGGCCCGGGCCACCACGAAGCCCACCGCCAGCCCGGCCGCCAGTCCCACCGTTTCCGTGGCCTGCCGGCCCAGCGCCACCAGGGTCACCCCGTACAGCCAGTTGGGGAAGTACAGCACGATCACCCAGCCCAGCACCGCCAGCACCTGCGCCGCTGCGGCGAGGTCGATATTGGTCCCCAGCAGCAGCCGCACCAGCGGCTCGGCCAGGAAGGTGCAACCCAGGGCCACCAGCAGTGCAATCGCCACGAAGAACTTGAAGCTGCGGTTGAACGCGCTGTCGAAGGCCCGCTGCTGTCCCTCGGCGCGGTAGCTGAACTCCGGTAGCATCGCCGCCGCAAAGGCCGCCGGCACGATGCGCAGCTGCTGCACCGCCCGCAGCGGCCCATAGAGCACCCCGTTGACCAGGTCGCCCTGCTGTTGTCCCAGCCACAGCACCGTTAGCACCACCCCGGCCCGCCAGATGTAGTTGCGCAGCACCAGGCTGATGCCCACCGGCAGCGACTCCCACAGCATCCGCCACGTCAGCACGATATCCCGCTGGCGCTGCTCCAGCCCGCCCAGCCGCCCCTCCAACTGCGCCGCGGCCGGCCCGCGGCCCGCCTGGCGCCAGCTTCTTAGCACTGCCGGCAGCCCGGGCAGCGCCGCCAGCGTCGCCGGCACCAGGCCGCGCACCACGTGCACCGTGGCGAAGCGCTCCCGGCTGATCCACCACACCATGCCCAGCTTCACGGCGTTGGCGATGAGCCGGGCGCCGAACAGCGCCACCAGCCCCAGGTTCAGCCACACCACCAGCAGGGTCAGGCCGAGCTGCAGCACCTGGTTCACGTTCAGGGTCCAGAACTGGTACTCCATGCGCTGGTAGCCGTGAAACACCGCATTGAACACATCCCCCAGCATCCACAGCACCTGCGCCACGTAATACACCATGATCGCCAGCCACAGCTGCCGGTCGCCGCTGCCCGCCGCTGCCACCGCCACCACCGCCATCACCACCAGGCTTAAAATCAACCGTAGCGTCCACACCGCGCTGGCATAGCGTTCGGTCCCCGCCTGGTGCTTCGCCACCTCCCGGGTCAGGATGCGGTTCATCCCCAGGTCCACGAAGACCACAAACAGCTCGATGAAGCTGATCACATAGCCATAGCGGCCGAGCCCAGCCTGGCCCAGGTAGCGGGCCACGATGCCGACGATGGCGATGCTGACCAGCGCCTGGAACAGGAAGGCCGCCAGCAGCAGCCCCGAATTGATGGCAATCCTTCTTCCCGGCCGGCTCTCTGCCACCTCCTCCACGGCCCGCCTAGCCCCCATAGCACGCCCACGCCAGGCACAGCATATCGAATGCTACCAGCAGCCCCATCCCCACGGGCACCAGCGCCGGCCGTTCCCGCAGCGCCCGCCACTGCGCCAGCCCCACCAGCCCCAGTCCCACCATAGGCAGCAGCGCCGGAAACAAATACCGCCCCTGCGGCTGCCACTCCCACCCCACCATCGGCGCCAACGCCTGCCCCACCACCAACCCCACCGCCACCACCCACGGCCCCACCAACGCCAGCGCCCCTTTCGGATGCTGGAGTCGAGGCTTTTCCACGAGAGTCGAGGCCTCATCTGGATGCTGGAGTCGAGGCTTTAGCCGGGCGGTCCAAACCCCCTCTGGGAGTTGGAGTCGAGGCTTTAGCCGGGCGCTTAAGTCCCCTTCCAGGTGCCGGAGTCCAGGCTCCTCCCGTTCTCCCCACGCCACTTTCCGCCTCCCCTCTCTCAGCGCGCGTCCCACCCCTACCGCCGCCACCGCACACACCACCGCCCACACCCCATACACGGCCACCGGCAGCGGCCGCTGCAGCCACCCGAAATTTCCCCAGAACCCGGCAAACGTCAGCCCTCCGTACAGCACATAGCGTCGCATCGCCGCGGCGGAAATCGCCGCCTCCACCCGCCCGCCAGGCAGGAATCCCGTCCATCGCTCCACCAGCGGCGCCACCCATCCCTCTCCCCAGCGCGCCGGTGCCGCAAAGCCCGCGTTGGCCAGCAGATTCTCTCCTTCCCGCGCCCCCAGCAGCGCGTCGTCCACCAGCAGGCCCTCTCCCGCCGTGTCTGGCAACGCCGTCACCGCTAACTTGACGTAATCCGCCGCCGGATCGACCGCATGGCTCAGCGCCACCGCCTGCCATTGCGGCCCGGCCGCAAACGCTACTTCGCTATAGCCGCCGCCGTCGCGCACCGTCAGCCGCCCGCGCACCGCCTGCGGCGCCGTCGACCGTACCCACACCTGCGCCGCCACCGTCTGGCCCCGCAGGCCCCGGGCCACCGCCTGGGGCAGCGTCTGATACAACCGCCCCTCGGCGTAGCCGGCCGCCGGCACCACCCGCGCCGCTGCGCCGGTGCCGGCACTCCCGGCCGACACCCCCTGCGCCGCCGCCCGGCCCGCCAACACCGGCAGGCCCGGCGCCAGGTACCGGCTGCGCCACGCGGACGGCGCCGCCGCCGGCCACAGCCCGGCCAGCAGGACAATACCCGCCAGCGCCGCCACCGCCGCCGCCAGGCCCAGCTTCCACCGCCGCGGCCCGCGGCCGGCGGCCCCGCGGTCGTACCGTCGCCACAGGGCCGCCGCCGCCAGCACCCCCAGCCACGGCACCAGGAAGACCGTCGTCTTCTTGCTGGCCAGGGCCAGCGCCAGCAGGGCTGCCACGACCAGCGCGCCGCGCCAGCTCCACCCCCGCCTCGCCTGGCGCCTCACCGTCGCAAACACCGCCGTCGCCGCCAGCATCGCCAGCCCATCGTTGTTCGCTGACCCCGCGATAAACGCCGGCATCGGCAACAGCACCAGCACCAGCGGCACCAGCTGCGCCGGTCCTCGCCACCCCACTCCCCACGCCGTCACCGCGCCCGTCAACCCAAACAACACCGCGCCAAACAACCGCACGAGCGCCAGGCGCCCCTCCAGGGGCAACCCCAACCGGCACATCAGCGCCGGCACCACATAATAGAGCGGCGGCTCGTCGCCCAGCTGCGTGCCCGACCGCCGCAAAAACGCGTCCCCGGCGAACGTCGCCGGCAACGGGTCAGGCGTCACCTCACGCACCTGGGGCCAGAAATTGCTCCGCCCCAGGCTGGCAATGATCTCCGCCTGCAGCCCTGCCGAACGCTCCGCAGCCAGCGGCACGCGCCCCAGCTGCCCCATCAGGCACGCATACTCCATGTGCCCCGGCTCGTCCGGCGCCTGCCACGGCGGCACCAACAGCGCATACGCCGCCGCATGCAACAGCCCGACCGCGAACACCACGGCCATCCACCGCCGCGCCGTCCACCCCCTGGCACCAGTCCTCGTGCCCTGCTCACCAAACGCCGGCCACGGCCAGCCCGGGCTATCCTGCATGAGTCACCGTTCACCTGCCAGGTGGGGCATGCCGGCCACAGCCCCGCATGCACTGCTGGATTATAGCATACCCCCCACCTGCCCCAAAGACAGGTCTAGCCTCCGAGCCTGGTCATGGTGTGAATCATCAGGCTGGTCCAGATCAGGAAAACTGGACCAGCCTGATCCTTCCGTGCACCCGCGGCCTCTACTTGCCAGCCTATCTGATGCCAATGTACGGTAGGTACCGAGTGGTAGTATAATCAAACCTCCCCAGCCCCACCACATCCAGGGGCACCGTGCCCCGGCCGTTGCCCAACTGGCCCCAATAGTTGCTGCCCCAGCACTTGACCCCACCGCCTACTGTCAACGCACAGGTATGGTTATAGCCAGCCGACACAACCGCCAGCTCTCTGGCCATCGGCACCACGTCCACCGGGGTGGGCTGGCGAAGACCAGTTGTGCCGTTGCCCAGCTGACCGTAGCCATTGTACCCCCAGCACCTGGCGCTGCCGCTCGCAGTCAAC
>JAULUH010000076.1:32916-51305 GCA_032111745.1 Anaerolineae bacterium
CGGAGATCATGCGCGTACCACTGGCGAGCCCCACCACATCCACCGGGTCGGTTACAAATCCTCCACTGGTGCCATCGCCCATCTGGCCGTAGTCGTTGTTCCCCCAGCACTTGACCCCACCGCCAGTGGCCAATGCACAGGCATGGATCCATCCGCTGTCGACCGCGGCCATGCCACTCGAGAGCCCTGCCACGTCCACAGGGATTGGACCCCAGCGGGTGATCCCTCCGCTTGCAGTCACGGCATAGGTGACGTTGTCGCCCGGTGAGACGGCAGCTACGCGATCGGGGAGCCCAAGCACGTCCACCGGCGTGCTGCGGCCGATTTTCGTCCCGTCGCCCAGCTGGCCGTAGTCGTTGCGCCCCCAACACTTCACCCCGCCGGCCGCGGTCAACGCACAGGTGTGCCCTATGCCCGCCTCCACCCCGGCCACGCCGCTCGCCAGCCCCACCACGTCGACAGGTGTAGCGTGGCTGCTCTCCGTGCCGTCGCCTAGCTGGCCGCTGAGGTTGGCTCCCCAGCACTTGACCCCGCCGACCGCGGTTAGCGCGCACGTGTGCCATCCTCCTGCAAAGACAGCAACCACCCTGCCAGAAAGCCCCAGCACATCCACCGGGGTCCAGCGGTCGATCGTCGTGCCGTCGCCGAGCTGGCCGTACTCGTTGCGCCCCCAACATTTCACCCCGCCTCGCTCGGTCACCGCGCACGTGTGTGTGACACCGGCTGAGATCGCGGTGACGCCCCTGTCCAGCCATACCACATCCGACGGCGTGTTGCGCTGGTCCAGCATACCCACACCCAGCGCGCCGCCATAGTCGTTGCCCCAACACTTAACCCCGCCGCCGGTGGTTACGGCGCAGGCATGCTCGAGGCCTGCATCGGCCGCGATCACGTTGCTGCTCAAGCCCACCACATCTAGCGGGGTGCGGCTGCTCTCCATGGTGCCATCGCCCAGCTGCCCATAGCGGTTGTCGCCCCAGCACTTGACCCCTCCGCCCTCACTCACCGCGCAGGTATACCATGCGCCCGCGGTGACAGCAGCCATGCCGCTGGCCAGCCCTGCCACGCTCACTGGGGCAAGCCTGGTTGTGACCGTGCCGTCGCCCAGCTGGCCATCGCTGTTGGCCCCCCAGCACCAAACCCCGCCGTCTCTGCCCACGGCGCAACTATGGGCGCTGCCGGCGGCTATGGCTGCGACGTCGCCGGCAAGTCCTTGCACATCCACAGGAGCGGACCTGGGCACCGTCGTGCCATCGCCAAGTTGGCCGGCCCAATTAGTCCCCCAGCACTTGACCCCACCACCGGCGGTCAGTGCACAGGTGTGGGATGAGTCATAATCGCTACCGGCCGCGATTGCCGTAACCGCGCTCGACAACCCCAAAACATTGACAGGCGTGCTGCTATCTGTGATCATCCCATTGCCCAGCTGGCCGTAGTCGTTGCGGCCCCAGCACGTTACTCCCCCAGCCGAGGTTAAGGCGCACGTGTGAAAACTCCCTGCCGAGATGGCGATCACGCCGCTGGACAGTCCCACCACGTCGACCGGCGTGTTGCTGTTAGCTCGCGTTCCATTGCCCAGTTGGCCCGAGGTATTCTGTCCCCAGCACTTGACCCCACCGCCAGTGGTCAGGGCGCAGCTGTGCCAGTTGCCGGTAGTAACGGCCGTTACGCTTGTGGACAGCCCTACCACATCTACCGGGACACGGCTGTGGTCCATTGTCGTGCCGCTACCCAGCTGGCCCGACCAGTTGCCTCCCCAGCATTTCACCCCGCCGCCCTCCACCACCGCACATGTGTGCCCTCTGCCTCCTGACACCATCACCGCCTTCTCTGCGCCATCCGCTGCCGGCTCTCTTCTCACCTCGCCGCTCGCCGGGCCGGGCGCTCCCGCCATCCATACCAGGATGCCCAGCACCCATAATATTCGAGCCACCATAGCATCCTCCTCGTATAGGCCTGATGGCTGGCGCCATCGAAACCACATCGTTTCGTCGACAGGTGATAATCCCTGTCGGAAGCCACCCGCTTCACACCCATTATCACACTCTTTCCATGGCACGTCAATGCCTTTTTGCCCGGGACTCAGGGCTTCTCATAAGTCCCTCCAGTTCACTTCCGGCGTCCGTGGTCCGCTCCGGCTCCTCCGGTCCATTTTCCCCTCTGCGTCCTCTGCGCCTCTGCGGTGGGCTCCGGAGTCCGTGTCTGTCCGTGTTCGTTCGTGTTCCAGTCCACTCTCCACCTATGCGCCCATCTACCGGCGATAGCTCCCCTACGGACTCTGTGGTACACTCTGGCCATGCCGGCGCGGGCATGTTCTGCTTCCTGCCAATCGCCGCCGGCAATGCCTGTATCGAGACCCAGGAGGCCGTCGACCAGGCTCGGCGCGCATTCTACCAGGCCTACCTGGCCGCCTATCTCGGCTATCGGCCGTTCCCCGTGGCCGAGATAGAGGCCTGGCTCCCTGTCGTGGCCGCTGCCCGGCTGGGCCAGGGAATCGTCGAGGAGGAGCAGGATCTCCTAGAGCTGGTCGAGGCAGGCTGATCGCCCAGTGTGCGGGGCCGTGGCCCATGGCCGCTACCCGGCGGCTGTCGTGCCCATCCCGGGGCCTATCGCACTCCCTCATACACCCCCTCGATCTGCTCCGCCGCTCGCTCCCACGTGAAGCACCCCTCCACCCGCCGCCGCAGCGCCCGGCCCCGCTCCCCGGCCTCCACCGGGTTGCCCAGCGCCGCCCTGATCGCCGCCGCCAGGCTTCTCGCGTCCCCCGGCACCGCGTAGTACCCCAGCTCGCCCAGGTACTCCCGGTGCACCGGCGTGTCGAACGCCGCTACCGGCAGCCCTGCCGCCATATAGGTCAGCAGCTTCCCGCTCCCCTCCGTCGCCGACAGCTTGGGCGCCACCGCCACATCCCCCAGGCCGAGCAGCGCCGGCGCCTCCTCATACGCCACCGCGCCAGTGAAGGTCACCCGCCCTGCCAGCCCCAGCGCCGCGGCCAGCCGGCGGTAGCGCTCCACGTCCGGAAACCCCATCACCAGCCCATGAGGTGTCGCCGGCTCGTCCGCCAGCTCCCGCAGCGCCTGCAGCAACAGCTCCGTGCCCTGGTACGGCGCCAGCAGCCCCAGGTAGGCCACCACCGGCCGCCCCTCCGGCAGCCCCAGCCGCTGCCGCAGGGCCGCAGCCTGCGCCTCTGCGAGCTCCTCGCGCGGCCGGAACAGCCCCGGGTCCACGCTGTCGTACAGGGTGTGGATGCGCTCTGCCGGCACCCCATAGCGCTCCGCCAGCAGCCGCGCCGCGTGGCCCGAGCTCGCCAGCAACGCCGCCGGCCGCTGGTCGATGAAGCGCTCCAACCGTTGCAGCAGGGGCAGGGCTGGCGCGTCCGGCCTGAGAAAGCGATGGTCCAGCATCTCCGCAGTGAGGCTACCCTGGAAGTCGAACACCACGGGCACGGGGCCCTGGCTCAGGCCGCGCAGGACCTGGGCCAGGGCCCAGCCGATCAACGCCCCCTCGTGCAGATAGGCATGGATCACCTGTGGCCGCCCCCCGGGGAAGCGCAGGGCTGCGGCCAGGGCCGTGGGCGCCAGCACGGCGTCCAGGGCCACCTTGGGCCAGGAGGAGCCCACGGCGATGGGACGGGCGCGCGGCCACCAGGGGGGGCGCGCCGTGCGCAGCCCCGCCACCTCGCGGCCGGCGGGATAGGTCACCAGCTGGATCGTATGTCCCCGGGCGGCCAGGGCCGAGAGCTGGCCCCGGATGCGCACATGGCAGCCGTAGTCGGCGAAGAACCCCGTGGGTGCGATGGCCAGGATGCGCAGCCCGCTCACTCCGGGGCGACGGCCATGGCCAGCTGCGGCGCGTCGCGCCACAGGCGCAGACGGAACTGCCACAGCTCCCGGAAGGCCCGGGTGATGACCTGCAGGCGGGCGCCGGTCTGGGCGCCGGCGGTGCGCGGCAGGTGGCTGACCGGTACCTCGACGATGCGGCAGAGGCCGACCCGGTGGGAGAGCACCAGCCACTCGGCGCTGAAGGTGGCGCCGCGGGAGAGGATGGCGGGGGCCACCTGCTCGAAGGTGCGGCGGCGCAGCAGCTTGAAGGCGCAGTCGATATCGCGCGCGGTATAGCCGAAGAGCAGGGTCACCAGGGAGCTCCAGCCGTGGCCGAACAACACGCGCTGGAAGGGGTCGCGCCGCGGGGAGCGGTAGCCCACGACCATGTCGGCCTCGGGCAGCCGGGCCAGCAGCCGGTCGACCTCCTCCAGCTTGAACTGGCGGTCGGAGTCGGTGAAGAAGACCACATCCTTGGTGGCGTGGCTGAGGGCCGTGAACACCGCGGCGCCGTAGCCCTGGTTCACCGGGTGGTGCACCGGCTTCAGCTGGGGGAATATCAGCGCCAGCTCCTCCAGCACCGCGCCGGTGCCGTCCTTGCTGCCGTCGTTGGTGATCACGATCTCGAAATCGGCGAAGCGGGGCTGGATGACCGCCACCACGTCGGCCACCATCCCGGGCAGGTTGGCTTCCTCGTTATAGGCCGGCATACACACCGAAAGGCTGAACGGATACTGGGGCATACTCGCGTCCTTGCGTCCACATCGGGGCATCATAATCCCCTGGAAACTACATCACCCTGGCCACAACCGCCAGTTCCTACATCAAGATGCCCTCCACCGCCCCCCCATTACGCCAGCCTTGTGCGTTGGAGTCGAGGCTTCAGCCGGCCCCGGTTTGTAGTAGTGGATTCAGCCGCGCCGGGGAAGGAGTCGAGGCCTTAGCCGGCTCTTTGGCGCACCCCGGCCAAAGCCTCGACTCCGAACCGCGGGCGAAATCCCGCCCCGGAGGACCAGCCATTTTGCCCGCGATCTGACGCCCTTACTTCCGCCGCTGTAGCACCCGCCCCCCATCCTCTCGCGCCACCCGCTCCCACTCCCGCGCCCGCTCCCAGCAGGCCGCCCCCTCCAGCTCGTGGAACAGGCACGGCAGCCTCGCGCCACCCGTGCCGCGGCAGATCCCTCCGCCATAGGCCCCGCACCCCCCATACTCGCCAGCCGTGCCCTCGATCCGCCCCTCCAGGTAGTCGTGTACCAGCCGGCAGGTCTGGCGCTCGTCGAACCGCCTCACCCCCACCACCGGCACCGCCGTGGCAATGCCCAGGTGAGCCAACCGGCCGGGCGGGATGACCTCGACAATCTCCTCGCCCGGCAGCGCCACCCTGCACGACCCGGCGCCTGCTTCCATGACCCCTGGCCTCATGCCTTTAGCCACTGATCCTTCTAATCGCCGGCTGTCGAGCGATCAACTGGAAGATCCAAGACCTGGAGGGAAGACGGGAATGCGCAAATACGCGGATTCAGAACTGATTTGTCTTCACACGCCCTGGTCCAACATGGCCGGGCAGTGCCCGACGGAGCGAGCTGCCGCACGCGACCCACACAGGGATGACATTTTCGGTTCTGTCTTTGCATATTCAGGCATTCGCGTCTTCCCTGGTGGCCTCAACATGGGTTGACTCCAAATCCAACTTATCATGCCGGTTTTCCAGCACTGCTGGCAGAAAGGGACCTGCACAACTGGTTCAACTTCCATGGCACCAGAACCTGCCAGCGCGCATCAAGCGTTTCTTGACGCGTTTGATGAAACCACTGGGCTGGCGTTCACATGACGGGGTCAGGTTGGCGTTTCCGGCGCCGCAGGTTCAGCGCATTCCGGAAGGAGTTGTAGTGATCCTTCAGCCGCCGCCGTCGCTCTGCCGGCATCAGGGCCAGCCATTCCGCGAACACCTCCAGCGAGTCCCGGCCCAGCAGATCGACCTGTTCGTAGGCCCAGTCGTCCTCCCACGCCTGCGGCTGTCCGGGGCAGGGGGCTGGCGTCACGTGAAATGTCGAGTTGCCCTGTCACCGGGCCTCTGCGAGCTGCGTGATTCCTGCTTCCCCTGGGGTAGAGGCGAGCTGGCCCCCGCGCGGGGGCCAGCTCGCCTCGTCGAGGAGGCCTCTGTCCCAATCTGCCAGAGGCTCGCACGTCACCAACTCGGCCAGCTGGTGGAACGCCGACCCGCTCATGTGCTGGGCCGCCAGATTGGCCAGGCAGTGGGCGTCTCCCTCGGGCAGCTCGAGATACGGGACGATGCCCAGCACCCCCTCGCTGCATCGTGGCCCTACCTGCCTGATCAGCAGCCGGGCGATGACCAGCTCAACATGCACCGCCTGCACGCCCTCGCCGGTTCCTGCTTGCGGAGCCCTGATCACGCCATAGCGCACGGCCGGGGACGGCTCCATGACCAGGCTCGCCTGGAGCAGGACGCAGTACTGGCCCGCCTGCGTGCCACCCGGCCTGGGCCGGCAGGCGAAGCGCACCCCATTGGCCGATAGATTGAGCAGGGGACCGGTGTCCCCCAACCTGACCATGCCCTGGTACACCTCCCGGGCGTCCATCTGAAAACGGATGCTCTCCATCACCTTCCACATCGATACGCCCTCCTCCGGGTGTCCCACGCCGGTCGGCCTCCTGGGCATCCTGTGGGGGTGGCCCCAGGCCGGCAGCTGGCTTCGTCGGTGAGCCGGGACACCACAGTGTGTAGGTTCCGAGCCGCCGGGCCTGGCCCCGCTGGTGCCGGATCAGGACCGCTGCGGTGGTTCCAGACGGGAAGTTTAGCACGTTTGTGCACCTGAGTGCAAAAACAGGGCCCGGACCCGCCTCGCACCCACACGAGACGCCATCGCGCCGCCGTCCCTGTCCCGGCTGCAGCTCCGCCCTGAATCCGGGCCTTGAACCTGATATTGACGATACGATATATAGTAGTCAAGCTGAAAGTGTACACAACTTATAGTACCCATCAGATTCCCACCGACGGGATTCCATGACCCCGGCCACAGCTATCGACCAGCCTGGCCCTGCCCGCCTTTCCTGGCTCCCTCTCCTCCTGCGGCCGCACCCGGTATCGCAGCAACGGTTGATAGGTCCGCGATGGGTCAGTGGCAGGCCGGTGATAGGTGCAGGAGAGTAGACCTTGGGTTTTCATGAATTTCAGCAAATCCGTTTTGCCGGATCAGAACATATGTGCTATACTGATTGTTGAACCCGCGCTTCAACTCTCTGCGCGATCAACCGCCCTTCCCACAGGAGGTCATCGACGATCATGCCTGCAAATCCGCACAAGCACCTCTGCCGGTACGTCTCCCCCAGGGGCATCCCCTGCGCCAGTTACGCTCAGCGCGGCGGGGAATTCTGCCGCGCTCACGACCCCGCCAAGCCCGCGCCCAACCCCCGGGGCGCCCGGCCGGGCAACCGCAACGCCCTCAAGCCGCGCTACGCCAGTGAGTTCTTCGGCGACGCGGACCTGATGGCCCTCGCCACCATGGGCACTGGCACCAACCTCGACGATGAGATCGCCTTGGCCCGCCTCACCCTCCGCCACCTGGCCGCCACCATGAACCACGACCTCAGCACCGGCGAGCTGGTCGCCATGGCCCGCATTCTCTTCCGCGGCGCCGGCCGCGTGGCCCGTCTGCTCAAGGCCCAGCGCGCCGTCTCCAGCCCTGCCGCCGATGGCGTCTTCGCGGCCGCCGCCAGGGCCATCGAAGAGCTGGACAAGGAGGCGGGCACCGGCCCTTGACCGGCCGCGGTGCGTGCTTCCTGCAGCACGCTACCCGTCCCCTGGCCCGGCTCTCGCCACCGCCCAAACGATTATCCCTCTCATCGCTTTGGCAGCCTCAGCGCGCAGGATGAACGGGCCTGGCGGCCAACGTGGGAGACGGGCGTTTCGATCGCCAGCGGCCGAATCCGGTGCGAGACAGCAACGCCAGTGAAGCATCTCGCCGATCATGAGGAGCGAGATGCTTCACTGGCGTCGCGTGCCCGTACGATCCTTGCGTGCTGGCATCGCCGCGTGATCCTGCAATGCCGGCCGCCAGACCCGTTCAGCATGACGCATGGGTGGCCCCCCCGACCAGCAACAGTCTCACAAACCGACCGGCTGAGCCACCTGCACCCTGCCATCGACCGCCCATGCCGCATAGAGCAGCGCCTGTGTATGTCCTCGGGCTCCAGGTCGGGGTATTCGTCGACGATCTCGGCCCGGGGTCAGGCCATTGGCGACGAGGTTGAGAATCAGCGATACCGGGATGCGCATGCCACGGATTACGGCCTCGCCGGCGAGAATTGCAGGGTCGGCGGTAATACGGCCGAAGCCAGGCACCGCGCTACCTGTCCCCACTACCACGGGGCTGGCATCATGCCGGGCATCTCCATTCCTGCACTGGTACCAGTCTCTTCCATCCTCCAGACCGGTCCAGTCATCCGAGACTGAACCAGTCTATTGTGTCTTATCCTACGCAACTCCGCCCTCCGCCAGCGCAGCGGACAGGGTATCTTGCCACTGATACTGGGGCTGAAAGCCCAGGCGCTGCGCCAGGCGCTGGGCGCTGTAGGTCCAGGGTTGGGCGAAGAAGCCACCCTCTGCCGGCACGTGGACCAGCGTACTTCGCCGGCCGGTGAGGCGAATCAGCTCCTCACAGAAGTCATGCCAGGTGAAATGGCCGTTGACCGCGTTAGCCGGCTCCCCCAGCGGCCGCAGCAGGCACTCCACAGCGGCCCAGGCCAGCTCGCGGGCGTCCACCCAGTCGTCGCCATAGGTGGACCACTCGGCCGCGGTGGCGCCGGGCAGCACCAGGGGCTGGCCCGCCATGGCGCGGTGGTACAGCTCGCCCACGGGGGAGGCCTCGTGGGCAATGCTGCGCCGGTCTGGCCCCCAGATATGGGGTGGGCGTAGCACGCTCCAGTCCTGGCGGCCCCTCTGGCTGGCCGCCGCGGCCAGCAGCTTTTCGGCGCGGATCTTGCCCTGGCCGTAGCCGGAGGTGTCGTTCAGGGGGTGGTCCTCGGTGGTGGGCAGCCATAGGGACTCGCCGTAGACCGACACACTGCTGATGAACACGAAGGGGCCGTGCTCCCAGGCCTCCAGCAGGGCGGCCATGGCGGCGATGTCCACCTCGGGCTGGTAGAAGGTGCAGGCGGTATGGATGATGCCGCCGGTGCCGGCCGCGGCCTGGCGCAGGCTGTCGCCGTCGGCCAGGTCGCCGATGGCGACATCGATCCCCGGCCCGCGGGCGGCTGCGGCCGAGACTGCGCGGGCCAGTACCCGGACCGGCTGCCCGCGACGCTGCAGCTCGCGCACGACGAAACTGCCCAGCATGCCTGTACCGCCGGTGACGAGGATCATGGATGGGGTCTCCTAATGATGGTGGGGGCATGAACGGACCACCCCACGCCGTCGTTCATGTCCTATGATGTGGTTGGGCGTCACAGGGCATCCTCCACCCAGGTGATCTCGGCCCCGGCCACGTGGATGCGACGCCAGGCCTGGCAGCGCTCGGCGAGCTGGCGGGCGGTGCGATAGTAGTCCGGCTCGTGGCGCCGCTGTCTCTCGTAGGCTACGTAGGGCCCCAGCTTCTGCCAGGCCTTCACCACCATGGGGTTCAGCCAGGGCATGATCATCTCCTCCGGAATCCAGTCGGACTGGGTGAGGAAGGCCACGCGGTCGAGAGAGTTGAGCACGGTCTTGACGGCGGCCTGGCCCTCGGGCGTCATGGTGCGCACGCCCTCGGCCGGGTCTTCGGGCAGGTTCTGGTAGACCCAGCGCCGGGCGGCGATGTTCTCCGCGGAGTTGAGCTCGCTGAACAGCCGGTCCGCCACCTCCAGGTGGCGGCTGGCCGAGAGCTCGTTCAGTTCGCGCGAGGCCACGAAGCCCGCCCCCAGGACCGCGGCCGCCGCCACCGCGGTGGACAGGGCCTCGACCATGGCCCAGTAGCTGGTGTCGACCCCGAACAGGCCCAGGAACAGCCACACGGTGAGCAGCATGCCCACCCAAACCATCAGGCCGAAGGTGGTGACGACCAGGAAGACGGTCAGCGGATGTCGTTCCAGCCACTTGCTATTCATTGGCTTAGCTCTTTCTGCCCGAGGACGCTGCCAGCCAGTTGCAGAACGCTATAGCATCGTCCCACGACACGTCGGCTACCGGGTGATTCTCTATTCCAGATGGTATGTTGCCATCGCTCCAGTATGTGGGGATGCGGTGTCCTGTAGCCCTGACAAAGGTAGCATATTGTACGTTGGTGACAGGGTATCTGGCGATGTAAAAGTCATCCAGGTACACGGTGTGTTGGGGCCTCGACATCGGTGACGGCGCTTCATGCCACTTGGGGGCAATGCCCATCGGGAACTCACCTGCGGGGATCCGAATGAGTTCCAGCGGAAACGACCTGGTGATCTTGAGCACGGCAGGCAACGCAACGGGCGCTCACACCGGTGGCTTCCTGGGCGACAGAGCAGGCTTCGGCTGAGCCGGCGGCTCAGATGGCACAGACTTCGGCTGCACCTCCGCCCGGCCGGCAGCCTCCTGGCGCAGCATGGCCCCGTCCGCAGCCATGCCTGTGGCCGTGACCTTCTCCGACTTGCCGCCGCCGGTGCTGTAGCGCACCTGGAAGGCAACGCGCCGCTCTTCCCCCGCCTCGAGATCGAAGGGGTCTCCCAGCACTGAACAGGCTGCAGGCGTCGTCCACCAATACAGCGTCGAATAGCGCCTTGCCGAATCCCTGGACCGTGGCCTCATCCTGGCTGAGGGCCAGGAGCCGCTTGCCGCCCGAGCGCAGCAGCACGTTCTGCAGGATAAGCAGCCGGTTCTCCAGGGCGAGCTCGTCGAAGGGGAAGCGCATGGTGGCGCGCGCCTCACCGGCCAGCGAACGCACCGCCACCGGGTACTCCCGGCCGGAGCCCTCTCCGATTTCGATGTCGAAGTCCAGGTAAGACGTCAAAGGGGAACCTCCACGCATCCGGCCTGCCATCAACCAGTTGTTCGCTATGGGTTATTGTAGCACCGGCCTGCCGTCCGGTCAATGGTTTTCCGCGCCGGGCTTCTCGCCGGGTCCCCGCAGCATCCCGGCGCGCTCAACTACGCTCCCCTCTGCTCCAGCCTCCTCCGGTCCTGGCTCCCCTTTGCGCTTGGCGAGCCCTGCGGTACCCCTCCGGCTCTCCTCCGCCCACCTCCTACAGCTGATCCAGGCCCATCAGTGCGTCGCGCGCCTGCTCGTTTGCGCCCGGCGTGGCGAAGTGCCGGTCTAGCCACTGGTAGGTCTGCTTCAGTTCCATCTGCTGCGCCACGTCGCTCAGCAGCCCCATCTGATCTACGGCGTCGATGTCCACCAGCTGCGGCAGCACGGCATCCAGCCGGTGGAAGCGATCCCCGAGCAGCTGCCGGCACTGGTAGTTGACCAGATCGACGCTCCCCTCCCACATCATGTAGATCAAAGGCATGGCATACCATTGCCGTTGTAGCGGCTGCACCTGGAACGCCCACTGCCGCAGGCCCCAGTCCGCATCTTCCTGCGGCAGGTAGCGCAGGTTCAACCCGGTGCCCACGGAGAGGAGCACGACGTTCCTCAGCTCGGCGGCCTCGGTCTTGACGTCAGCGCCCAGGACCTGGGCCACCGCGCACATGCTGGGATTATTGGCGATCACGAAGCCGTCCACGTACCCCTGGTACACCGGGAAGTAGGTCGGCGCCGCCGAGCTGCGCAGGGCCACGTCCACGATGCGCTCCCCGGCGTCCGTGTCGTCGCCGGAGAAGTTGTGGAAGAACTTGGCCTTCCACATGCGCGGCCGGTCCAGGTTCGCCGAGCGGTTGTCCAGGTCGAACGTGGCCACCAGGACCTTATGCTTCAGGTCGCCCAGGGTGTGGCTGCCGAAGCGGTCCACCAACGCCTGCTTGAGGTTCTTGTTGCCGTAGCGCGCCCCCCGCACGAAGCCCAGCTCCCGGATGGTGTGGATCAGCGATCCGTGGAAAATCCACTCCCCCTGCTCGTCGTACAGCCTGCGCAGCTCCGTGGGCGAGAACCCATAGGCCAGCCCCAGGGCCAGGATGGCACCTGTCGACGTCCCGGCGAACAGGTCGATCTGGCCGAGGAACCCCGGCCGCGCCCGCTCCAGCCGCTCCAACAACGCCACAGTCAGCAGGCCGCGGATTCCGCCGCCGTCCAACGAAAGAATGTGGTAAGCAGTCATCGTCGCCCTCCTTGGCTTGGCTACAAAGGCGGCTCAACGCCTTCCTCGTCCGTTTCTACCTCGTCGCCTTCCTCCCAGAGGCTGGCCGGCACGAAGTGCCTCACGAACTCCAGCATGATCTCCATGAACTCGTCGCGCCGGTCCGGTGCCAGGGCCTCCGGAGCTACCTCCTCGGGCAACCGGTTCAACGTGTCTAGGATGGCGCTGGCGAGCAGCAGCAGCGTGGTCGGGGTCTCCTCCAGCTTGAGCCTCTCCCCGCTGTAGGTCACGATCTCAAAGCCCAGCTGCCAATCCCCGGTGCCCGGGTCCAATAGCACCGAGCGGTTCACCGAGCGCCAGGAGTTCGGGTTCTCCCCACCGATCACCCACGCCTCTCGCAGCCTGGCGCCATGACTGGCCAGCAAAGCCCGCACCCACGAGCGTGTCTTGTCGTCTAGCCCGCCCTCGAACAGCTCGCGGATCTCCTGGTCGTTGACGCTGCGGGTCAGCACCCCCAACACCAGGTCGGAGGTCTCCTCGTCGCCCGCATAGATACTCATGCTGTTGAACAGCGTGTTGGCTGTGTCCGCCGTCAACGGCTGCTGCAGGTGTTCCTTGAAGATCTCCGCGATGTCTCGCCAGGCCGTGGGCTCGCGCGCCAGCAGCTCCTGCAGCGCCCTGGCCGCCGACCTGATAGTCTCCGTCGCCTCGGCCGGCGGCTCCTGATCCGCCGGAGGCATTGGTTCCTCTGCGGCCGCCGGCGTCTCTTCCGGGATTGCGGCTTCGGTCGTCATGGCGATGTCCTTCTCCTGTTTGCTGCGGGCGGGCCGGGCAAGCCCTACCTGGAGCCTTTGGGCGGCCGCATGCGCTGCAGCCGGTCAATATCCTTCGACACGGCCGGCTTCTTTAGCTCCTCGGAGATTGCCGCGGTGGTGATCCGAGACTGGGTCAGGGCCCTTACCGTCTCGAGCCACTGCCGCTGGCCCTCCGCCCTCTGTGTGGCCGACTCTCTCAGCGCGCGGGGCAGCTCCGCCGGCACGTCTGGCCTTGCGCGTGGCCCGAACGGTTCCAGGCGGCCAGCCCACGGCTGGGCTGGGGGCCGCACCTGGCCCGGTCCCGGCGGCTGTCCGGGCCTGGCGCCTCTAACAAACGCCCGGTAGGCTGGGGGCTTGGGCAGCGGCTCCGGCGGTGGCTTGGCCGCCGGCTGTGGCCTCTCTGCCGGTGGCGCCGTCGCCCGCCAGGACTCCGCGCTGAGCGCCCAGAACTCGGCTATTGACTCCACCAACGCCCGCTCGTCCTCAGGCCTCTGCCCGGCGGCCTGTCTGACGGTGCGTGCCAGCCGGTCATACAGGTTGATGGCCTCTTCCCGCTGCCCCGCCAGCTCCAGCTCAAGGGCTGCCTGCTGCGCCAGGTCGGCCAGCCCGAAGGCCAGGTCGACCACGCCGTCGGCAGACAGCTCCGGGTCTGCCAGGGCACCGGCCATCC
The DNA here is from genome assembly GCA_032111745.1 of Anaerolineae bacterium. Lineage (GTDB taxonomy): Bacteria > Chloroflexota > Anaerolineae > JAAEKA01 > JAAEKA01 > JAULUH01. The sequence goes on from JAULUH010000076.1 coordinate 46,425, forward strand.
TGTCGAGCTTCTCCGGCAGGCTCTGCGGATCCGCAAGCTCCTTCGTGGTCATGGTCTAAGCTCCTAGGATGGCATCGACGAACCTAATCGTGCTCTGAATCTCCGCGTACAGTCGCCCATGGGGCGTCCGCCACGCCTCCTGCATGATGAGTGCGTTGGCCCCCAGCGTGCGCAGCACGGTGCGGGCCTGCTCCACGTCGTCCATGGCCTCCGGCCTGGCCAGCGCCAGCGCGCACTCGCGCGCCTTCCGGCAGCTGTCGCCGTACCGCTGCAGGGTCTCCTCCGTGATCAGGGCCAGCGGCGGCCGGTGAGCGGGCGGCTCGATCGTCTGCCCCCACTCCTGCAGCTGGTAGACACAGGGGTCGTCGAACAGGTCGATGATCTCCAGGCTCTTCGATCTCAGCAGCGAGCGCACGGCCTCCTGCCTGGTCGCCTCGTAGTCGCTCACCATGCGCCGCAGCTTCTCGTAGGCGATGACGATGGACACACAGCACCTCAGGGGATCGATGGCCTTCTCGTACCGCTCGATATATCTCTCCAGCGCTGGAATGACTTCCTTCGCCTTCTCGATCCTGTCTTTTTCGCGTAACAGCCCCTCCAGGGACTCCTGGCCCCCGCCTTGCCTGAAGCGCGTGCTCCTCGCATCGGCCGACTCGATCGACGGAATAGCCTGCACCTCCGGCACATCCGTGGACTCTGTCGTGAACGGCTCCAGCCGCGCGCCCCGTTCCGGTCCCAGCTTCTCGAGCTCCTGCTTGATTTCCCCTATCCGCCGTTCAGCCTCCGCCACCGTCTCCGTAGCCTCATCGATCTCTAGCTCCACATGCGGCGGGGTATACACGCCGAATCTGGCCCGGTCCTCCTCCAGTTTCTGCAGCCGCCCCCGCGCATTATCCCGCATTGTCTCGAAATGCCGCAGGTACCGCTTCAATTGTGTCCTGTCAGGACCGGTATCCATGGCACCGCCTTTGCTGCCTCAGCGCCCAATGACCCTGTTGCCACTCACACCATCCTACCCGTCACCGTCCCGCCCTTCGATGTTTACTGCTTCACCTTCAGTATATGAAGAAACGTCCCCCGTGTCAAGACACTCGACATAAAACCGCCTCATATTGCACGCCAGGGCGGTGGTGCCAGTGGCTTCGACTCCGCCTGTGTCCATCCATGCCCCCTCAGTCCCAGCCCTACTGCGTTCCCCTGCCCCGCCTCCCACATGCCCGGTAACCGTTTCTCCAGAAAAATAGTTCGGTATGTGGGAGCTCTTCTTCACCGCCGCCGCGCCCCTAGCTCTCCTGCGCCAGCCGCTCCTTGCCCTTGCGACCCTGGCGCTTGATCTGGCTCTCCCGCTTCATCGCCGCCGACCGGTCGGGCTGCGCCTCCCAGTACACCAGCTCCACCGGTCCCCGCTGCCGGGTGTAGCGCGCCCCCCGGCCGGCGTTGTGCTCCCGCACCCGCCGTGCCACGTCCGTGGTCCAGCCGGTGTAATAGCTGCCATCCACGCAGCGCACCACGTACACAAAGTAGCTCGTCGCCTTGCCTTCCATCGCGCCCGCAGTGTAACCGATGCCCGGCCCTCTGGCAAGTCGCCCATGGCCCGCCCGCGTGCCGCGCCGCGTCATAGTATTTGCTCCGCAGGCCCCTTTTGTACTATAATTCACCCATCGGGTGTTCCCCGTCCGGACGGCCAGTGTAGCCCGCCCTTCATTTCTCTCCCCCGGATATGATGCAGGTCATACCCGGTTGCGCAGTTTTGCTTTACACTGGGGTTGATTTCCGGACCGCGCCGCCCATCCTGCCCTGCCAAGGAGACATCCTCATGTTTCGACTAACCCCCATCGAGATGATCCTCTTCCCCATCCTGGTGGTGATCGCGGTCTACTATGGCTACCGGGGCTTCAAGAAGATCTACCAGGTCATCCGCCGGGGCCAGAACGAGCTGCCCTGGAGCGAGCTCCCCAGCCGTGTCGTCGCCGCCGCCGCCCAGTGGATCGGCCTGCTGCCCACCTGGCGCGCCCGCCATGCCTCCAGCTTGATGCATGCCCTCATCGCCTGGGGCTTCATGTTCTACTTCCTGGTCAACTTCCTCGACGTCGTCGAGGGCTACACCGGCTGGCGCGTCCCCGGCCTCCCCGGCGACCTCTACCGCTTGCTGGCCGATGTCTTCAGCGTCGCCGTGATCGTGGGCATGATCTATTTCCTGCTCCGCCGCTTCGTCTTCAACTCCAAGGCCCTCACCTTCCACGATAACGTCAAGCTTATGGAGCGCATTAAGCAGGGCGGCATCCGCCGGGACTCCCTCATCGTCGGACTGTTCATCCTCGCCCACGTGGGCGCCCGCTTCCTCGGCCAGAGCTTCCTGGTGGCGCACGAGGGGGGCGATCCCTGGCAGCCCTTTGCCACCGCCGTCTCCGGTCTCTGGTCCGGCATGAGCGAAGGGACCCTCAACGCGGCCTGGCACCTGTGCTGGTGGGTGGCCCTGGGCCTGATCCTGGCCTTCATCCCCTACTTCCCCCGCACCAAGCACATCCACCTCATCATGTCTGGCGTCAACTTCCTGTTCAAGCCGGAGCGCACCTCCCTGGGCGAGCTGGAGTTCCTCAACCTCGAGGATGAGTCCGTCGAGCAGTTCGGCGTGGCCCGCCTGGAGCACCTGCCCCAGAAGCAGATCCTCGACGCCTACGCCTGCATCATGTGCAACCGCTGCCAGGACGTCTGCCCCGCCTACGTCACCGGCAAGGAGCTCTCCCCCTCCGCCTTGGAGGTCAACAAGCGCTACTACATCAACGCCAACGTCGACTCCCTGGCCAACGGCGACGAGTCCGCCCCCCTCCTGGACTACGCCATCAGCGCTTCCGCGGTCTGGGCCTGCACCTCGTGCGGCGCCTGCGTTCACATCTGCCCAGTGGGCAACGAGCCCATGTTCGACATCCTCTATATGCGGCGCAACCAGGTGCTGATGGAGAACAGCTTCCCCAACGAGCTCAAGCAGGCCTACAAGGGCATGGAGCGCTCGGGCAACCCCTGGAACCTGGCCCGCCGCGATCGCATGAACTGGGCCAAGGATCTGGACATCCCCACCGTCGAGGACGAGCCCGACTACGAGATCCTCTGGTGGGTGGGCTGCGCGCCCTCCTACGACATGCGGGCCCAAAGTACGGCTCGGGCCTTCTACCAGGTGCTCAAGGCCGCCGGTGTCAAGTTCGCCGTGCTGGGCGAGATGGAGAGCTGCACCGGCGATTCCGCCCGCCGCTCCGGCAACGAGGCCCTGTTCTACGAGCTGGCTATGGCCAACGTCGAGGTCCTCAACGAGTTCGCCGGCGGCGACAAGCCCCGCCGCATCGTCACCACCTGCCCCCATTGCATGCACACCATCGGCAAGGAATACCACCAGTTCGGGGGCACTTACGACGTCATCCACAGCACCCAGCTCATCGCCGAGCTCATGGATCGCGGCAAGGTCAAGGTGAAGCCGAAGATCGAGGGCGCCGTCACCTTCCACGACCCGTGCTACCTCGGCCGCCACAACGGCGTGCTGGACGAGCCCCGCTGGACCCTCCAGCCCCTCAACGGCAGCTTCGTCGAGATGCCCCGCCACGCGGCCAAGTCGTTCTGCTGCGGTGCCGGCGGCGCCCAGATGTGGAAGGAGGAGGAGCACGGCGAGCAGGCGGTCAACATGACCCGCTACGAGGAGGCCACCCAGGCCGGCGCCACCACCATCGCCGTGGGCTGCCCCTTCTGCCTGACCATGCTCACCGACGCCTCGAAGCAGGCCGGCGACGGCGTCGAGGTCAAGGATATTGTGGAGCTAGTCGCCGAGGGCCTGGCGTAGGCCCGCGGCCCACGTTATCTCCATCTCTTCTGCACCCGCAGCTGCAATCCGCCGCGCGGGCGTAGGGTCAGCAGGGCCTGCAGGTGTAGCTCGGGCTGTGGCACCATCTCGTAGCGGAACCTCTGCACCATCATTGGTAGCATGATCTGCCCCTCGAACATCGAGAGGTGCGCGCCGAGGCACACGTGCGGCCCGCCTCCAAAGGGGAAGTACGCATAGCGCGGGTACCGCTTCTTCCAGTCGCCCTCGAAGCGCTCTGGATCGAAGCGCAGCGGGTCGGCGTAGATTCGCTCGTCCCGGTGCACCACCCACATGGGGATCAACAGCACGCTTCCCTCCGGCAGCACCGTGTCGCCCAGGGTGATTTCCTCCTTCACCCGCCGCACCATCAGCGACCACGCCGGCGGGAACAGCCGCATGCTCTCGTTGATCACCTTCTCCGTGTAAGGCATCGCGGCCAGGTCCTCGACCTGCGGCACCCCTCCCTGCAGCACCGTCGCCACCTCGTCGCTCAGCCGGGCATCCACCTCCGGGTTCTGCGCCAGCAAGTATAGCGTCCACATCAGCATCAGCGCCGTGGTCTCGTGCCCCGCCCCAAACAGCGTCTTCAGCTCGTTGCAGATCTCCCGGTCGCTCAGCGTGGCTCCCGTCTCCTCATCCCGGGCGTTGATCAGGTCCGACAGCACGTCGCCGTGGTCCTGCCCGCTCTCCCGTCGCTCGCGGATCATCCCCATGATAAAGCCCTCGATCACCCCGGTCGCCCGCTTGATGCGCAGGTTGTCCCGCGTGGGCATGAAGGAGGGCATCTGCTGGAAGGCCGTCGTGCGCGCGGTGAGCACCTCGAACACCGCGGTCAGGGCCTGGTTCAGGTCCGCCGCGTCCCGCTCGATGTCCTTGACGCTGAAGATGATGTCGGCGATGATGCCCATGGTCGTGCGCATCATCTCGAACATCATCTCGTAGCTCTGCTCGTCCTGCCAGCGGTTGAGCAGTCGCTCCGTGTGCTCGACCACAATGTCATAGTAGCGCTTCACCACCGGCGCATGGAACGA
>JAULUH010000077.1:0-2186 GCA_032111745.1 Anaerolineae bacterium
TTGCCAGGCCGCGGAGGCGACCAGGATGCCGGTGCGCACGGCGTTGCGCAGGCCGATGAGGCCGTCGGTGAGGTTGGAGGTGCGGTAGAAGCGCTCGATCTCGGTCTCCAGGTGGTAGAGCTCGCTGAGGGCCCGCTCCAGGCGGCGGGTGGTGCGGGAGAGGCCGACGTAGTTCCACATGATGTGCTTGATGGAGCTCATGTCCTGGCTGATCAGGGCCGGGTCGGGCGGCAGCCAGCCGTCGTCGCGCCAGGGGGGGATGTCGTCCGGCCGGATGGTGAGGGCGGGGGGCAGGTGCTCGGCGATATGCGTGGCGGTATGGCTGCCCCACACCAGGCCCTCCAGCAGGGAGGTGCTGGCCAGGCGGTTGGCGCCGTGCACGCCGGTGCAGGACACCTCGCCGACGGCGTAGAGGCACTCTATCGTGGTGCGGCCCCACCGGTCGGACCAGACGCCGCCGCAGGCGTAGTGGGCGGCCGGCACCACGGGCACCAGGTCGGTGGTGATGTCGACGCCGTAAGGCAGGAGGTTGGCGTGGATGGTGGGGAAGTGAGAGAGGATCTCGTCACGGGGGATGTACGACCTCAGGTCCAGGTAGACGTGGGTCAGGTCGCGCTCCAGCATCTCCTTGTGGATGCTGCGGGCGACGACGTCGCGCGGGGCCAGGTCCTTCCACTCGGGCTCGTAGCGCTGCATAAAGGGCTTGCCGTCGGCGTCCACCAGGCGGGCACCGGCGCCGCGCACGGCCTCGGAGATCAGCAGGTTGGGCGCGGTGACGTGGTAGAAGGTGGTGGGGTGGAACTGGACGAACTCCATGTTGATGACGCGGGCCTGGGCGCGCTGGGCCATGGCCACGCCGTCGCCCCGGGAGCCGGGGGGGTTGGTGGTGCGCAGGAAGATCTGGCCCAGGCCGCCGGTGGCCAGGATGGTCTCGCGGGCCAGGCAGCGCTGCACCTGGCCGGTGGCCTGGTCGAAGAGGTAGGCGCCGACGCAGGAGCGCGGCTCGTAGATGGCCAGGCGGTTGCGAGAGTGATGGGAGGGGGTGAGGAGGTCGACGGCGGTGTAGCCGGAGAGGATGCGTACCTGGGGGTGCGCGACGAGGGCCCGGATCAGGGCCTCCTCGATGGCCTTGCCGGTGTAGTCGGCCACGTGGACGATGCGCGGCATGGAGTGGCCGCCCTCGAGGGCCAGGGAGAGCTCGCCGCCGGCGTCGCGGTCGAACTGGACGCCGACGCGCTCCAGCAGGATACGCTCCAGGGCGCCCGGCCCCTCCTCGGAGATGATCTGGACGGCCTTGGGGTAGCTGAGGCCGGCGCCGGCCCGGATGATGTCGGCCGCCAGCGCCTCCGGGGAGTCGTCGACGCCCTCGTAGATGATGCCGCCCTGGGCCCAGAGGGTGTTGGAATCCTCGGGCTGGGTGGCGCGGGTGACGACGGTGACGGAGACGCCGCGATCGGCCAGCTCCAGGGCGGCAGTGGCGCCGGCGATGCCGCTGCCGAGGATGAGGACTTCGGTTTCGATGGTCTCGCTCATCTTGGGGTATTTGGCCCTTCTCTGTCTGGCGCGAAAGACCCGGCTCAAGCCTCGACTCCGGTGTTGTTAGCCGATGGCGATCATGCGCTCGACGGCGCGGGCGGCACGCACGCGGATGTCCTCGGGCACGTCGATCTGGTACTGCATATATTTGAGAGAGTCCCGGGTCATCTGCAGGGTGATCTGGTTCATGTGGGGACAGCGCACCATGCACAGGCGCAGCATTTCCTTGTCGGGGTTGGCGGCGGCGACGTTCTCGCCCATGGAGCACTCGGTGAGCAGGAGGTAGCGGGGGGCTTTGGTCTGCTCGACGTAGCGGATCATGGCGTTGGTGCTGCCGGAGAAGTCGGCGGCGTCCACCACCGCGGGGCTGCACTCGGGGTGGGCCAGGATGACCACGTCGGGGAACTGGGCGCGCACCATGTCGATGTCGCCGACGGTGAACTGCTCGTGGACCTCGCAGCGGCCGTTCCAGCCGACCATCTGGTAGTCGACGTCGTCCTGGAAGACCAGGTTGCCGGTGGGCAGGCGGGTGGGCACGATGATGTGCTTGCCGGTATCCCGGGCCACGTTGCGGGCCAGGTACTCGTCGGGCAGGAAGATGACGGTGTCGGTGCCCAGGGAGTCGACCACGGCGGCGGCGTTAGAGGAGG
>JAULUH010000078.1:0-10237 GCA_032111745.1 Anaerolineae bacterium
AGTATCTCACGCACCTTCTGGCGCACGGCGTCAACGCCGTCGCAACGGCCATCGGGAAAGCCCGGATAAGGCGGTAGCAGCCTAAACTCGTTGCCCGAGCGCATCCAGGAATCGCCGTGGCCTCCCGTGATCGTGAGCACCGCGATGCTGATCTGCAGTCGCGGGCCCAGCACCAGCCCGGACTCCACGGCCTGCTTCATGCCGGCGTCGGCGCCCCCGGCGTCGCGCACGCTGGTGACGCCCGCCTCCACCGTGCGGCGCATGGCGGCAACGGAGTTGTAGAAGCGCAGCGAGAACGGAGTCGCCATATCGCGAGCCAGATCGAAGCCCTCCAGCACCAGGTGCACGTGGGTGTCGATGAAACCGGGCAGAATCGTCCTGCCCCCGGCGTCCAGGTCGTGGAGGGGGCCGTCGGGCAGGGCGAGCTCGGCGGTGCGGCCGGCCGCGAGAATCCGGTTGTCCTGGACCAGGACGCTGGCGTCGGGCACCGGCGCTGCGCCTGTGCCGTCAACCAACGTGCCGTTGCGAATGTGCGTGATCACTATGCCGGTACCTCCAGCTCAGGTGTGCCTAGCGCCGGGCCTTGGCCAGATTCTCCTGCACCCTGGCCTCGACGATCCTTCTAATCAGGTCGTAGGGAATGGGCTGGTCCAGCGGAAAGCGCACCGTGCCCTTGGCGACGACATAGGGGGCCAGCTCATCCTGGAACGCCTCGATACCGCCCGGCGTGGGGTAGAACCCGATGTGGCCCTTATAGGCCCCAAAGTGCACCAGGTTGCCCTTGAGCGTGAAGGTTGGTATCCCATATTTGATGGCCTCCTGCGCGTCCGGCGCCGTCTGGTGGATCGTCGCCCTGATCTGCCGGAGGATGGCTTGCACGTTGGGTGGAAACCCCGCAATGTACTCGTCGATGGTCTGGGGTTTCGATTGTTCAGCGTCCATCTGGTCTCACCTCGCAGAATCCCAGGTTGCAGCATGAACCCAGCCTGGGTATGGCTGCTACGTATAGGCTTCTAAAAGTCTAGCTCAATCGTCCCTCCCCGTCAAGCTCCTGTTGGTGGCCGGATCGATGCGGGCGCGGTTCCGGCGGCATGGTTGGTTGTGGGGTGCACTACAGCTCTGGCCACCGGTCCGGCCTCTGGCATCTGGGTGATGCTGACACTGCGGAGAAGGCCCGAAGCGGTGAAGATGGCCGGCGGCCCCACCAGATGGCTGCCGGCAGCAGCAGGAGCAGCCCGGCGATCCCGTAGAGCCAGGCGGGCAGTTGCAGGCCATAGGCGCCCACCAGCGTCAGCAAGATGGTCCCTGGCAGGCGGCCAAGGATGCTGGCGGCCAGGAAGCGCTGGGCGGAGATGGAGCTGAGGCCGGCCACCAGGTTCATGGCATCCCCCGGCATGAACGGCAGCATGTAGGTGACGAGCAGGATCGGAAAGCCCTCGCGCTCGATCAGGCCGTCGAGCCGCTCCAGCAGCGCCGGGGAGGCCAGGCGGACCGCCAACGGCCTGCCGGCCCGCCTGGCCAGCAGAAAGAGCAGCTGGGCAATGCAGACCAGCAGCACCAGGTTGAGGGCCAGGCCCAGGGGGAAGCCGTATAGATACCCCCCGGCGACGGTGAGCACATGGCCAGGCACAAACGCGACCAGCATTTGCAGGAACTGGAGCAGGGCCAGCACCAAGGGGCCTAGCAAGCCCGCCCTGCCCACAAGCACGCGCAAGGCCTCCTGGTCCCCCAGCAGCGCCAGCCAGCTCTGGATCGCCTCGCGCCCATGCCATAGGAGCGCCAGGAGCAGCAGCGCCAGAGCGATCTGTGCGATGCGTACCCGTCCCGGCAGCCAGGACGGTAGTGTACTCTTATCGATAGGATGGGGGTGCAGCTGCTGGGCCAGGGTCATACTCTCACCTCGTCCTCAGACGAAATCCTTCTACTGTTAGCCTACATCCATACCGGCATCCGCACATCGGGCACCTGGCCAGTTCCGCGCCTTGCCATCCGGCCAGTAGCGACGCCGCGCCATCCCCGTGACCCACGGACGACCCTGACAAAGCAATGTGCCGGAGGGTTCGCGCAGAGGCGGATATCCCGCCCTCGGCAAGGGCGGTCACAACCCGCGGACAATGCAGGACGCCTGGCGTCATGCCAGGCGTCCTTTTGGATACTTCAACTGAGGAGTTGCTGCGCCCGAGATTATCCGCCGACCATGCGCACGTAGTCCGTACCTGTTGTCGGCTTGCCCTCGAATGTCATCCCTACCAGCCTAGCTTCCGCTGAGCCACACGTCAGACGGGTGTCGCCCAGGCGGACATGGAACACCAGGTCCATGTCCCCATCCCCATCGACATCCTCCACGTGCCGAACCGGCTGGCCAGTCTTCTTGTCCACATGAATTTCAGTCGCGCCCTCGAAGGTCACCGTGGTGTGGTCCACCATCTGGGCATCCAGCGCATCGGTGGTGAGGATGGCCACGGCGATGACCTCTTTGGCGTTCTGGCAATTGATCGAGTTGGGGTGGCGTCTCCAGGCTGCTGTCCGCGCGGCGCACAGAGCCATCGGCGCGCGCCTGGTAGAACCGCCCGTCGAGCGCAATCATCTCGCCGTCCATGCTGTCAAAGGTGCCGATGCCAAAGTTGCCCGCTTGCGCCAGCTGCGCATGCGTCACATCACCGTCGTATAGCCCCATCTCCAGGGCAGGGTATGTGGAGGCCTGCGTGACCTCGCAACGCCGTGCATTAGTCACTCCTGCTCTCAGGACGCAGCGGCCAGGCGAGTCTCTACGAGTGCCTCCCAATCAGTGGCCGGCAAAGGCCCGGGCTGGCCGGCATACACCAGGTCGTCCCGGCTTTCGCCAAACGCGGTGATAGTCCGCTGGCCCGTGCCGGGATCGGCGACTTCGATTTTGATGGTGCCGGTCGTGTAGGTCAGGACGGCGGACTGGTCCGATCCATTGTCATACTCAAAGAAGATAACGCTACCGATGAGGTCGGGCAGGTCGTGCTCGCCGTTCGGGTCCGAGGAGATCACCACCAGGCTCGGGCTTAGCCGCTCAATCCGCTCCCACTGGTTGCCGCGTTTGCTGCCATGGTGCGCCGCCCGCAGGACAGTACACTTCTTTTCCATCAGGCCTTCCGCGTCGAAGTGCTGCCAGTTCTCCATCTGGGCGTCGCCCGCAATGACCATTGTGAAGCTGCCGTAGCAGATCCTGGTGATAATCGACAGGTGGTTGGGGTCCAGCGTGTTGGACCGGGCCAGCTCGTCCAGCGTGCTGTTGCTCGGCCCCAACAGCTCCAGGAGCAGGCTATCGTCAAACTCAGGATACGTGCCACCGTCGGGATAGACACGCTCGTAGCCACACAAGAAGCGCGTGGGCACCTGGAGCTCGCTGAGGCGGTTGATGATCGCATGGTAGCCGGGGGGGCCTGTCTCCTGCCAGAACGGAGCGAGGGTCACCCGCTGCACGTGGAATCTATCGAGCAGGTAGTCCGCGCCCCGGTAGTGGTCGTCGTGCGGGTGGGTGATAATCAGCTGCGCGATCTCGCCGTCCGGCCGCAGCTGGCTCAACAGGTCCGCCAGCTTCTCGGGGCTGACTGCGTCGACGACGACGATGTTCCCCCCAGGGGTTTGTATCACCGACGTGTCGGCCTGACCAACATTGAGTAGGTAGATCGCAAGAGGCGCCATAGACCTTTTCTCCTACTGCATCTTTCCCATGACGACCCGTGGATCCTGGCCGTCGGTCCACTCGGGCTCGGGCAGGATGTGGCCCCCACGAATAGAGCCGCGTTTGGCCACTTCCTCTAGATGAGCGCCGGCTACGTAACCGGATTCCGGCAGGGCTCTCGCCTGGCGCAGGGCCTGGTAAGCCTCATACAGCCTCTCGGGATCCACACCCAGATCAAGCCCGAATTCCTCAAATCCTTCCCGGCTCACCCGCACTTCCAGACCGCTCGGATAGTACTCGAGAGTCTTGGCGTCGACGCGGCCCTCGGCCGCCAGCTGCTCTAGCTCGTGGCGGGGTATCCAGCACAACAGCCGGTGTGGCTCATTGCGCGAGGAAGGGTAACAGGCCCGCGTTGCAGGCATCCGAATCTTCATGTTTCCTCCTTTGGTGTCAACACAGTTTGCATGAGTTATCCCTTCTGGGCAGTTGCAATGAGTGAATGGGCCAGATCAGGCATGGCACCTAGCAACCGGGACTCGAACCTGAGCATACTCCTTGAGTGCGCTGCGTGCCTGGCCAATGGTTTGACCAGCGGCAGCTCAAAGACCGCATTCAGGCCTATGCAGCGCACATGGGTGAAACCATTACTGATCAAGAGATAACGGAGCGGTAGCGATGAGTAGAAGATAGCAGGGCACGAGATACCATCGGAGCTGTTCCGTATTTGGTACTGTTGTACGATTCCCAGAGCTTCGCGACTACCAAGACAACGATGAACAAGATTCTGGAGCGAGTAGCGGGAATAGACCATCAGGACTATCTTCCCGTTCTCGCTCAGAACGCGACCAATGCCGTTCATGGCACGACCAAAATCACCTACATGTGAAAAGGAGCCGAACAACGACAGGACCACGTCGAACTCCCCATTGCCAAACCCCGTCAGGTCCGACATGTCAGCCTCGTGAAAACGAAAACCCGGCCTTTGAGACCATGCTGACCTGGCGATCTCGATCATGCGGGGCGAGATGTCGATGCCCACATACTCGCAGCTGCGCCCTGAGCACCTGGCGTACTCGTCCACCATGGATGCACCTAGCCCGGCTCCGCATCCGAGATCGAGCACACGGCACCTTGTGACTGCGTCGAGCTCGCCAGCCACCAGGCGTGCAACGAAGCTGTTTTCGGCCAGGCTTAGCCGGTCTCGGTACAGGTCCTCATAGTCAGGCGCCACGGCATCGTAATAGGCTCGGACCAGCTGATGATGGACCATGGCCTACCGCTTTTCCCCGCGATCCACGGCGAACGTGTCATGCTCCCCCACCGCATCGAAGCGCAGCGTGACGGAATCGGCCGGATCGGCCAACGGAAACACGGCCTGCCCGTCAGTCAAGCGCAGGTCGACGGAGCGGATCGCGTCGCCGCAGCGCACCTCCGCCACAGCCGGTAGGCTCTCCGACAGGCCATCCGCCGTGACTCTGTGTGCCCAGACCTTCAGATCGCGGGCCGCCACCACCGGCAGCTCGAAGGTAACCTGGCGCAGAGCGCCAAAGTCCGGCAGATCGCCGGACGAAGCCGTCAGCGCCTGCTCGCTCGTGCCATAGTCCAGGCCCACTTCCGCCGCAACCGGCTTGCCGAGCGCGCTGATGGCAAACTGCCCGTCGCGCGGCGCGCTCGATGGTGGAGCGAGCCCTGGGGTGAGATCCTGGCAGACTTCCACCACCACGCGACCGGCGAAGGCGCCTTGTCGCACCATCGCCCACGTGGCGCCGGCCATCACCAGGCCGGCCAACACGGCGCTGATGCGTTGGATGGGGTCCTGCCAGATGACCAGGCCATGCAGGAAGATGCTGGCGATGAAGAGAAGATAGATGCTAACGAGCAGCCAGGGTTGGCCCAGGGCCCGGTAGACCGTCGCGGGCACGAAGTCGCCCTTCCGACGGCTGGCTGCCAGCAGCAGCACGGGAAAGACACCGGCCAGCAGCGAAGCGATGACCACGCCGATGAAGCTGAGAAGGCTGGAGAAGGAGGCGCTGTCGGTCCAGAGCAGCGCCTCGGCCACCAGGAAGACCGCGATCGTAGGGCTGGCCGTCAGCCAAAAGCGCGCCCGCGGCCCCAGGCGTGCAAGCCAGGATTGCGGTACAAACGCATCCGGGCTACCCCGGCCGGTAGAGGACTCTGGCCCGCTAGCTGGCCCCGTTTCGCCATCCAATCTTCGCCAGAGGTCATCTGGCAAGCCCAAGCCGCGACGCAAGGCGAGCTGCGGCCGGTAGTGCGCGGCACTGGCAACGGAAACGCCTTCCGTCGCTCCGCTGGCAGGCACGGCTTCAGGCGTTGTGGCCGGCCGCTCCACCAGGAGACCCTGCGCCACCAGATCTGTGAGCAACAGCCGGGTGGCTGCCAAATCCTGGCCAGTGTGTGCAGCTATTTCTGCCGCCGTGGCCTCGCCGCAGCGCATCAACCAGGTCAAGAGGTGTCGCGTTTCGTCGGGCAGCTCGAGCAGGTCAGTCGCATGCAGGCCAGCCATATCCCACTCCCCCTCGTAGCGCACGGCCAGCGAGGTGCTGATCTGCAGGAGCACGCTATCCCGCGTTGCTTCTTGCACCGTCAACGCCAGCTGGATCCGCGGATCGAGCTGCGGCCACTGGCTGCGCAGCGCTGTCTCGTCCCACCGGCTAGCCGGGGCAATCTCGATGCGTTGGAGCGTCCCGCCCTGCTGGATGTCCACGCGAAACCGGGGCCGGGCGGCCACGCCGGGCGCCAACCCCAGGTAGGTCAGGCTGATAGCGGCTGGTGCCTTGCCTGCGCGGGGCTGCAGGACGAGCCGCCCCTGGCGCCGCGGCAGCCGGACCACCGGCTCGCTCTGGCGGGGCAGCCGCTCGCGCACCAGGTTGAATAGCCTCACCGCGCAATATACCGTACCTATCGTCATAGCGAGGACGACATAGACACTGCCGAGGATGCTTGCCGCCGGCCCCACCACATCGCCTAGCGGAATCAGGGCGGTGCCGGTCTCACGCGCCAGGACCTGCGGAGCAACCGCGCCGTTGATCGCCAGTACCCACATGCAGTAGAAGAAGATCGCCACCACCTGCGCTGCAGCCACACCCCAGACCAGGGAACGTCCGCTGGGATCGCGCGGAAGCACGACCTTCGCGCTGATGCCCACCGACGGGTGGGCGGCGTAGGCGCCCAAGATCGTGCCGAAAATCAGCCCCAGAATGGCGACGTCCAACGGTTGCCCGCGCAGCAGTGGCACGTTCATGTGCAACAGGTAGTCGGGCTGCAGCCTGGTGAACGCCAATACCGACAACAAGAGCAAGAGCAGAAGATTGAAGGCGCCTACAACCAGGGCCGTCGTGACGGTCGCATTGAGCGATTCCTGGCGCAGGAAGATGAGCGCGATCACCAGCAGCCCAACAGGCCAGATCACGACGGGCACACCGGAGACCGCAGCCAGCGTGGTGGCAAAGCCCAGAATAAAGATCAGTAACCCGATGGCATCCCAGCCGGCGTTTCCGACCCACAGGATGCCCGCGCCGCTCGGTCCTAGATAATCCTCGACCATGCGGCTCAAGAAGCCGTAGCCGTAACGAATTCCACCGTTGCGCGCCACCGCTTCAGCCATGGCGATGATGGTCACCACATTGACCAGGCCCAGGATCACCAGGAGCACGACGCCGGGGATCGGGCCGATGCCGGCCAGGGCGATCGGCAGCGCCAGGATGGACACGCCCACCGTCTCGGTAAGTGTGAGCGCGAAGACGGCCCAGAAGGGCGGCAGGTTCTCGAGCCAGCGGCCCAAACCGGCCCACGCCCAGCGCAGCCGCTCGGCCAGTGTGGGGCGCGCAGCATAGATCGTCGCCAACGGCTGGGCGTAGAGCTTCTCATAGGCTGCGGCGACCGGCGCCTGGTCCAGTCCCAGAACGGCACGGATGCCCGGCACAGCCGCTGCAGTGAACTGATACTTCTGGCCCAGGAGTTTCGCCAGGGCCGCGCGGCCGCGAGGGTTGTCGGGCACAAGCTCGCGCCAGGCAGTGGCATAGCGCTCCAGGTCCTGGATCGTCGGCTTCACGGGCGGCGCCTTGCCCAGTGCGAACGCCTCGACGAAAGCCAGGTCGCGTTCGGCAGCCGCGGTTTCGCCCAGGAACGGGTCCAGCGGCAGCCCGGAGTGCGCAACTAAACGTGCCGTGCGACTCTCGATCAGGAAGAGGGCGGTCTGGGCGCGGCGGGCCGGCAGGCCGGCCAGGACCTCGCTGCGGGTGAACAGATCGGTGTCGGCTGTCGTCATAGGCCGCTTTCTATGCTTCGATCTGCGCGGCGATCTCCCGAATGCGCTCCGAGAGGGGATGATGGGGGTAACGCATGACGAAGATCCCTCCGCTGGCCAGGGCCATCATCTCATCGGAGTGCGGCAATACCCCTGCCACAGGGCAGTTGTAGACCCGCTCAACGTGCGCTCTGACCTCCTCGACATCAAACACGGCCGGTAGCTTGTTGACGATCAGCATCATGCGCGGCACCTCGAGCTTGCGCGCCACTTCCACCGTGACCGCGGTACCCTGATAGTCCTGCTGGTCGGGCCGCAAGATCACCGCCAGGATGTCCGAGATAGAGATCGAGAGCAGCGTCTCCTCGTTCAAGCCCGGATGTGTATCAACCATGAGGACGTCAAGCCTGAGCGCGCTGACCACCTCTTGAAAGCCCTCGCTGAGCAAGCCCACATCGTAGCCTTCGCGCAGTATGCGGGCGATCTCGCCGGCTCTGATGCTGGAAGGAATGAGATAGATCTTGCCCTTGCTGTCTCCACCGGCACCTGCCGTCACATCGTGCGCGGCCTGCTGGATATCGCATTTGCCCCACAGGTAGTCGTTCAGCGAGTAGCCCATCCTGGCTTCGTCCAGGCCAAACAGCACGTGAATTCCCGGCGACTGGATGTCGGTGTCCACAACGCCCACCCGCCGGCCCTGTTGGGCCAGGGTTGTGGCCAGGTTGGCCGTCAGGTTGGATTTGCCAGTGCCGCCGCGGAAGGAATGGGTAGAAACGATGATCGACATCGGTGACTCCTTTGTCTAGACTGTCTCAGCTCATGCGGGGGGCTCTGGTGCGGCGGTGCTGCGAGCGTCGCGCAGGCGCTGGGCGCGGTCGCGCAGGCTGCGGAAGTAGTCGCTCTCGGTAATCTCGGCCACCTCACGCGCCTTCTTGACTTCGTCGATCTGGATGCGCAAGTCCTGCACCTGCTGCCGCAACGACTGCTCGCGGGCCGCCACCTCGCGCGCCATCCGTTGGAAGACGCGCGCCAGCTGGCCCAACGCATCCGTCCGTTCGGCCACTTCGTCCAGGCAGGTGGGATCGAACGCACCCGCTTCGACGGCCGCGGCTGCCCCGGTGACGCGTCGCACCTGCTGCAGGTACTCCACCTCCTGGTCGCGCAGCCGTTTCTTCTCCAGGCACGCGCCCAGCCGGGCGCGCAGCAGCAGCGGGTCGAAGGGCTTGGGCAGGAAGTCCTCAGCGCCCATCGCGATGCAGCGAATCACATTATCCATCTCGTCCAGCGCAGAGATCACGATCACCGGCAAGTCTCGGCGCCCTGGATCGCCCTTGAGGCGAGCAAGGACCTCAAAGCCGTCCATCTCAGGCATGAGGATGTCCAGCAGCATCAGGTCGAAGCTGTCTGCTTGGAGCATCTCCAGCGCCTGCCGCCCGTTCTCCGCCAGCGCGACCGTATGCCCCTGCTGTTCGAGGCTGCGCTTCAACTGCATGCGGTTGAGCACGTAATCGTCGACGACCAGAATGCGTCCCTGAATCGCTTCCATAGTCAACAGCCAACCTCGTCTAGTGCAACTACGACACCTGGACGAAGGCGCGCAGCGCTCGCGCAACCTCGTCGTAAGCGGCTGCGGCTGTATCGATGCGCTCCTCGGCGCCGGCCAGCGCACCCGACCGGCCCATGTCCTCCAGTTGTTTGCACTGCGCCGCCAACGCCAGGGCGCCCATATTGGCGCTGCCGGTCTTGAGGGAATGCGCCGCGCGCTGGAGCGCGGCGCCGTCACCGGCGGCGGTGGCTTGCCGCATGGCGGCCAACAGCCCTGGCGTCGAGTCCAGGTACGCGTCCATCAATTCCTTAAGAAACTCGACGTCCCCGCCCAGGCTATCGAGCAACCCGTCCAACGTCGGCTGATCCAGGACTTCAGATCCCGGCATGTGCTTCCTCCTCTGTCTGTGCCAGGCTCGCTCCCACCGCGGCCTGGCTCATGGACAGCGGTTGGCAGCGGCTGAGCGCCTGGACGAGCTCATCCACGCGAATCGGTTTGCTTACGTAATCGTCCATGCCCGCCTGCAGGCAGACCTCCCGGTCGCCCTGCATGGCGTTGGCCGTCATGGCGATGATGCGCGGTTGCTCGACGGCCGGCCAGCGGGCGCGGATCTGCTGCGTCGCCTCCAGGCCATCCATCTCGGGCATCTGCACGTCCATCAGCACGACATCGTAGGGCTGCCGCTCCAGGGCCTGGATGGCTTCCAGCCCATTGCTGGCAATGTCGGCCCGGTAGCCCATCTGGGCCAGCAGGCGCAGCGCCAGCTTCT
>JAULUH010000079.1:0-2989 GCA_032111745.1 Anaerolineae bacterium
GCACGTTCCTGTGCCGCCAGCGCGCCCGCATCTTTGTCCACGGAGTAGATCACGCCGCCGGGGCCCAGCAGCTCGGCCAGGGCCAGGGTGAAGGCCCCGGTGCCCGAGCCCAGGTCGGCCCACGGCCCGCCGGTGGCGGCGACGCCGCCGGCCAGCAGGGCCACGTGGTCGGCGTGGTCCATCGCGCCTACTGCTCGACGAACTCGGCGTCGATATTCAGGGTGATATCCTTGCCCACCAGCCAGCCGCCCGTCTCCAGGGCCGCGTTCCAGGTCAGGCCCCAGTCCTCGCGATTGATCTTGCCGGTGGCCTCGAAGCCGGCACTGGTGGCGCCCCAGGGGGACTTCGAGGTGCCGAGATAGTTGACGTCCAGGACCACGGGCCTCGTGACGTCGCGGATGGTCAGGTCACCGTGGAGCTTGGCGGTGGTGTCGCCGGTGCGGTCAACCTTCGTGCTCTTGAAGACCATCTCGGGGTAGTCGTCGGACTGGAAGAAGTCCGCGGAGCGCAGGTGGCCATCCCGATGGGCGTCCCTGGTGTTGACGCTGGCGGTCTTGATGCGGGCCTCGACCACGGACTGCTCGGGGTGCTCGGGGTCCAGCTGCAGGTCGACGGTGTAGTCCTCGAACTCACCGCGGACCTTGGCCAGCATCATGTGCCGGGCCGCGAACTCGATCTTGGTGTGCGAAGGATCAGTTTGCCATGCCACTCTGGTGTTCGCCTCCTGTTTCCAGACTGCGGACTGAAATGTAGACGGCTAAGCTTTCTCTGGGGAAACGCCTGCACCCAGGTTGGCGTAGACCTGCATCAGCAGGCGGCGCAGCAGGACGCGCTCCTCGACGGTAAAGCCGGCCAGGGTCTCGGCCTCCACCATGGCCCAGGTGTCCTGGATGGGGGCGTGGATAGTGCGGCCGGCCTCGGTGAGGCGGACCCGGGTGACGCGGCCGTCCACGGCGTCGCGGCAGCCGGAGATCAGGCCGGCGCGGTCCATGCGGCTGAGCATCTTGCTGACCGTGGCCGGCTGCACGCGGAGGCGGTCGGCCAGCTCGGACTGGGTCAGGCCATCCTGCTGCCACAACTGGCACAGGAGCATCTCCTGGCCCGGGTGCAGGCCGAGGGCGGCGAGGCGCTCGGCCACCAGGTTGCGCTGGAGGCGGCAGATCTGGTTGATCAAGAAGCCGGTGGTTTCGGGGACATCTTGCTGTGCCATGGCCCGCAGTATACCCCAACTCCTTAGCCGGCTAAGTTATTTCTCTTACAATTCCGGTTCCGGCTTCTCCGATCTGGATCCCCCATTGCGTTCTTTGCGCCTCTGCGGTGAGGGGAGCTTACCGCAGAGGCGCCAAGGACGCAGAGGGGAGATTAGACCAGAGGAGCCGGAGGAGAGGGGAATGCAAGGCCCGCAGAGACCGGGAAGAGGGTCACTGCGGGCCGGGATGTTGCGAAGGGGCCAGCAGCGGCGGGCTACATGTTGGCGATGAGGGCCTGGCCGAACTGGCTGCACTTGACCTCGGTGGCGCCGTCCATGAGGCGGGCGAAGTCGTAGGTCACGATCTTGTGGGCGAAGGTTTTTTCCATGGCGGCGATGACGAGGCCGGCGGCCTCGGTCCAGCCCAGGTGGCGCAGCATCATCTCGCCGCTGAGGATGACCGAGGAGGGGTTGACCTTGTCCTGGCCGGCGTACTTGGGCGCGGTGCCGTGGGTGGCCTCGAAGACGGCGCGGCCGGTGACGTAGTTGATGTTGGCGCCGGGCGCGATGCCGATGCCGCCGACCTGGGCGGCCAGGGCGTCGCTGATGTAGTCGCCGTTGAGGTTGAGGGTGGCCAGGACGTCGTACTCGGCCGGCCGGGTCAGGATCTGCTGCAGCATGGCGTCGGCGATCATGTCCTTGACGACGAGGCCGTTGGGCAACACCTGCCAGGGCCCGCCGTCCAGGGGCTGGGCGCCGAACTCGTCGACGGCCACCTGGTAGCCCCACTCGCGGAAGGCGCCCTCGGTGAACTTCATGATGTTGCCCTTGTGGACCAGGGTGACGCTCTTCCGCTGGTTTTCCAGGGCGTATTGGATGGCGGCGCGCACCAGGCGGCCAGTGCCCTCCTCGCTGACCGGCTTGATGCCGATGCCGCTGCTGTCGGGGAAGCGGATCTTCTTCACGCCCATCTGGTCCTGCAGAAAGGCGATGAGCTGGCGGGCGCCGTCGCTGTAGGCCGGCCACTCGATGCCGGCGTAGATGTCCTCGGTGTTCTCGCGGAAGATCACCATGTCCACCAGCTCGGGCTGCTTGACCGGGCTGGGCACGCCCGTGAAGTAGCGCACGGGACGGACGCAGGCATAGAGGTCCAGCTCCTGGCGCAGGGCGACGTTGATGCTGCGGATGCCGCCGCCCACCGGGGTGGTGAGGGGGCCCTTGATGGCGACCATGTACTCGTCGATGGCGGCCACGGTCTCCGGGGGCAGCCAGATGGCCTCGCCGTAGACCGCGTTGGCCTTCTCGCCGGCGTAGACCTCCATCCAGGCGATGCGGCGCTTCCCGCCGTAGGCCTTCTCGACTGCAGCATCCAGCACCGGCTGGCTGGCGGCCCAGATGTCGACGCCGGTGCCGTCGCCCTCGACGAAGCAGATGATGGGGTTGTCGGAGACGAGCAGATGGCCGTTAGCGTCCAGGGTGATCTTCTGGCCGTCGGCGGGGACGGTGATCTTGTCAAAAGGCATGGGGGTCGCAAAGCTCCTTGTTATGTAGAGTTATGGGTAGCGTGCGTGTGCGTTCCCCATTGTACATCAAGGGTGGGCCAGGCCCCAAAGCGGGCCGGGGGCGCGAAGGGGGGCGTTTGGACCACGATGGCGCTGCGAGCGTTTGGACCACGATGGCGCTGCGAGCGTTTGGATTACAATGGCGCTGCGAGCGTTTGGACCACGATGGCGCGAAGGGCCGCGAAGGCACGAAGCGCGAAGGGCGCGAAGGGGGGCGACGTTTGGACCACGATGGCGC
>JAULUH010000080.1:0-23529 GCA_032111745.1 Anaerolineae bacterium
TCGCCGCCCTATCTTCGTGCAGAATGGCGGCTTCGATGCCTCCGCGCGCTACCTGGCCGACCAGGAGTTCAGCTTCCGGCTCGCCGAGAAGGGCTATAAGCTGGTCTTCGTGCCCGCAGCCCAGGTTTATCACTGGCACGATCGCGAGCTGCTGGCCTACTTCGAGCGCAAGTTCAACGTCGGCGTCTGGAAGGCTCGTGTGGTCCAGCGCCATCCCGAGCGCATCGTCAGCGACTCCCATACGCCCCCGGTGGTCAGGCTGCAGCTGCTGTTGTTGCTCCTGATCGCACCCCTGCTGCTCGGTGGCCTGGCCCTGGCCCTGCTCGACCTCCCCGGGTCGGAGCTTGCTCTCGCCGCCGCTGCCCTGGCCGGGCTCATGTTCCTGCTCAGTGGCGTGCCTTTCATCCTCAAGACCTGGCGCCAGGATCGCCAGGTGGCGCTCATCGCCCCCGCCATGCTCGTGCTGCGGGCGGCGGCCCTGGGCACCGGCTATGCCATCGGCTCGCTGCGTTTCCTGGCCTACCAGCCCGAGGAACAGCCCATCTTGAGCGCCCGCCATCGCCTGGTCAAGCGCGTGGTGGACCTGTTCGGCGCCAGCATGGGACTGCTTATCGCCGCACCGTT
Organism: Anaerolineae bacterium; assembly: GCA_032111745.1. GTDB lineage: Bacteria > Chloroflexota > Anaerolineae > JAAEKA01 > JAAEKA01 > JAULUH01. The sequence continues at coordinate 625 of JAULUH010000080.1, forward strand.
GTTTGTCATCATCGCCGTCGCCGTCAAGCTCGACTCACCAGGGCCGGTGCTCTATGTCCAGGAACGGGTCGGTGCCAATGGGCGTAGCTTTCGCATGCTCAAGTTCCGCACCATGCGCCCGGATGCGGAGCAGCTCCTGGACCAGCTCCTGGACTTCAGCCAGCTGGCTGAGCCGGTGTTCAAGCTGCCCCACGACCCGCGCGTCACGCGGGTGGGCCACCTGCTGCGCCGCTTCAGCCTGGATGAGCTGCCGCAGTTCTTCAACGTGCTGCGCGGCGAGATGAGCCTGGTCGGGCCGCGGCCCGAAGAGGTCCGCCTGGTCCGGCTCTACAACGACCGCCAGCGCCGCCGCCTGGCCGTCAAACCCGGCATGACCGGCCCCATGCAGGTCAGCGGCCGCGGCAGCCTGACCCTGGCCCAGCGCCTTGAGCTGGAGCTGGACTACATCGAGCACTATTCATTGCTGCGGGACCTGGGCATCCTGCTGAAAACCCTGCCCGCCGTCGCCCGTGGCACAGGTGCCTACTGATTGCCTCTGTACCCTGCCTGGTGTCGCCCGAGTGGAGTGCGCGCATTGGAGTTCCTGTCATGCCGTCCGAGCTGAGTGCGCGTATTGGAGTTCCTGTCATGCTGAGCGGGTCGAACCGCCAACGCCGCTAGCACCCTAACCGCCGCTAGCGCGCACCGTCGGTGCGAGCACGTACCGCAGCGAAGCATCTCTGCTCACACAAGCCGCGCCCTACCCCGGAACAATCCGGTGCCCAAGACGTCTATGACATGCGACAACCAAAGACCGGAGAGGCATCCTCTATGAGGAACCGCGTGGTACCCGTCGTCGCCCTTCTCGTGGTGCTGCTACTTGCCGCGAGCCATGCTCTTCGCCAACCTGTGGAAGCCGGGGCTGTCCGTGCTCTCGACTCAGGGACGCCGGTGTCGGCGATGCCGGCACCCACGCGCGCACCCCTGGTGCCGGCGCCAGCCGTCGAGCCCACTGCCGTCCCTACACCGGCCAGGCTGGTTGAGCCAGGCGATGCCAACCACCCTCTCGAGTTGGCCTCACCAGTTCCCGGCAGCCTGCGCAGTCGTGTCGGCGTCGGCTGGCCTCGCTCCCTGGTACCCCTGGACGAGTCGGTGGTCCAGCGACTGGGCTTCGGCTGGTACCTCGACTGGGGCACCAAGGTGGAGCCACTGCTCGCAGACGGCCTGGAGTTCGCCCAGCTTCTCCACGGGGGTAGCGCGCCCTTTCCCGCCTCCAGACGTAACGAGCTGGCCCGCACCATCGCCGCCAACCCAGGTGCGCTCTGGTTCATCAGCAACGAGCCGGACGTGCCGTGGCAAGACAATGTCACGCCAGAGGAATACGCCAGGCAGTACAACCGGTACTACCGCTACATCAAGTCCCTCGATCCCACCGCGCGCGTGGCCATCGGCGGGGTCTCGCAGCCAACCCCCCTGCGGCTCCAATACCTGGATCGGGTACTGGCGACCTTTGAGGAGCGCTTTGGCCGGCCCATGCCGGCGGACGTGTGGAACGTCCACGCCTTCGTGCTGCGCGAGGAGCGCGACTCCTGGGGGGTCTCCATCCCCCCAGGTTTCCCGAAAGTCGACCAGGGCACGCTCTACGAGATCGAGGATCACGACGACCTGGCGATCTTCCAAAGGCAGATTCTGGACTTTCGTCGCTGGATGGCCGACAATGGCTATCGCAATTGGCCGCTGATCGTGAGCGAATACGGCGTGTTGATGCCCGAAGAGTACGGCTTTCCGCCCGAGGCCGTGATCGATTTCCTGCAGCAGAGCATGGACTTTCTGCTCAACGCTCGCGATCCGGAGCTCGGTTTCCCGCAAGACGACAACCGGCTCGTCCAGCGCCTGGCCTGGTTTAGCGTCGGTGATACGCTCTATCCCACTGGAAACCTGATCGATCCGGCCACGGGGCAGCTGACCCCGGTAGGCCACGCCTTTGCCGGCTACATGGCTGGTCTGGATCAAATGGCGGAGGATGGCTCCGCCGGTGCCGACTAGACTAGAACTGAGGATGTTATGGTGATCATTAGCAGCTTCCTGGCCCTCGTTGCGATGCTGGCAGCCCAGGTCCTGGCACCCTTCTCTGCGGGAGAGGATCCAACGGCTACCAGCTGTCTCTATCCCGTCCCCCATGAGCGATTTGCGGTAACCGCACCCCTGGACCTCAATCGCTTCAACCTGTCTAACTTCCCCGCGGGCAGCTATCTCGACTGGCGCGTCAATCCGCAGGCACCTCATCCCAACGGAATGGTGTACTTTCCACTGTTCAACATGTCGGAGAGCGGCTATTCGCCCAGCGGCAGCCAGCTGCGCGAGCTGGTGCTGGCCAACCTCAATGCGGCCTGGGTCGTCGGCAACGAGGCCGACACCATCTGGCAGGACAATGTCACGCCCGAGACCTACGCCCGCCACTATCACGACATCTATACCGCCATCAAGGCTGTCGATCCCAATGCTCGCTTCGTGGTCAGTGGCATGGCCCAGGTGTCTCCCTTGCGCCTGGCCTGGCTCGATCGCGCATGGAACGCCTATCGCAGCATGTATGGCACCGACATGCCCGTGGACATCTGGAACATCCACACCTATGTGGCCAACGAGATGCACCAGGAGTGGGGCTCGGAGATTCCCACCGGCATCCCCAACGCCGTGGGCTACTCCGGCCGTAATGGGACCGAATGGTCACAGTCCAGCCATAATAATGCCAACGCCGGCACAGTTCACCAGAGCAATATCGCCGGGGCCCGCGCCTATTTCGCCTTCCACGGCAGCAGCGTCACCATCTACCTGGCTACCGGCCCTGATGCCGGCATTGCCGACATCTACCTCGACCAGCGCGCCGACCCCGTGGAGACCGTCGACTTGCACGGCAACCCCGGCATCATCAGCCGGTCCTACAGCGGCCTGCCAGACCCCGGCGGACGCCAGACCGACTCGCACAACATCCGGGTGCAGGTGACCGGCCGCAAGAATCCGGGGTCGAGCGGCACCTGGGTGCGTGTCGATGCCATCCGCGCCCCATCCACCGCCGGCCTGCCCAACGGCCTGTTTGACGACAGCGACCCCCTGCGCGCCCGCATCGTGACCACCGTCGACGACCACGACAATCTCGACCTGATCGAGCAACAGGTCCGCGATTTCCGTCAGTGGATGGCCAGCAAAGGCCAGCGCAACAAGCCGCTGATCAACACCGAATACGGCATCCTCATGACCGAAGACCTTGGCTTCGACTATTCCCGCGTCCGCACCTTCATGTTGAACAGCTTCGATCGCTTTCTCAACAATATGCGGGATTCCCAGCTTGGCATGCCCGATGATGATAACCGGCTGCTACAGCAATGGTTCTGGTACGCCCTGAGCCAGGACACCTTTGAAGGCCGGACCTCGGCCACGGGCCTATTCGATGGCCGCACTGCTGCCTTGAAGCCACTGGGCCAGGACTTCATCAACTACGTCGGACCCCTGTACCGCACCTACACGGACCTCGGGGTGAGCCCCCTGAGACTCGAGCCAGTTTGGCCCCTGTTCTCCGGTGAGCAGGCGCTGATCCGCCTGCGCAGTGCCGTCTATAACCAGGGCAACCTGGCCAGCGGCGCCTCCGTCGCCCGGCTGGCGGCGGCTAACGCACCCGTACATGATTGGGCAGTTCCCGGCCTGCCCATGCGCACCGAGCCCGGCGCCCTGGTCGCCCTCTCCCACGACTGGCGCCAGCTGGTCAATGGCCCCACTGATATTTCTGTCACCGCCGATGTGAGCCAACAGGTAAACGACGCCTGCCGCGGCAACAACGTTGGCTCGGCCACCCTCACGCCACCTTCCCTCACCGACCTGGCTGTCGTCAAGGTGCGCACCGTGCCGGAGACCCTGCCGGCAGTGCCCCGCGGACAGACCATCACCATGCGCGTACAGGCCGATATTGCCAACCTCGGCGGGGTGGGCACCTCGTCTAACCAGCTCACCGTCCGCTTCTGGCATGGCGCTCCCGATGCCGGGGGTACCCTGCTGTCCACCCAGACCCTGAACCGTGGGGGCAGTGTCCCCGTCACCGCCACCTACGACTGGCCCGGCGTCGCTTCCGGCTGGTACGACCTCACCGTGACGGTCGACGGTGCACCCGAGGATGCCCGGCTGGATAACAACCGTGCTTCAGCCCGGATCTTCGTGCCGGCTGCTACCAAATACGTGAGCCACATCATCAGTGCCGGTGGCCAGCCCAAGGCCAGCGTCTTGGCCTCCGATATCCCAAACCGGGAACCCGGCCTGCGCTTGCCTCTGCCTTAATGGATTACGCCCGCGGCCCCGCGCGACCCACACCTCTGGTGCGGCACCCACGGGGCCCACTTCCTACACCCAGCTAGTCACATGGAAGGTCTCATTTATGTCTGAACAACACGGCACGCCCAACCGCAACGGTGGCGGACATGGCCTCTGGATCGCCGTCACGGCCGCAGTCCTGCTGGCCGCAGTCATCAGCGCCCGGCCTGTCGCGTGGGCGCGACCCAGCCAGGCTCCGGACTATCAGACGGTGCCTACCCTGACCCCAACGCCCCGGCCCCCCGACCCGGGGCAGACGCCCGAGCCGCCTGCCTCCACCAATACCCCCGGCCCGGGCCAGCCGTCCACAGCCACCCCGGCTGTTACGGCGCCTCCACCGCCGTTGCCACCACCGGGACAGACACCTGTGGCCCCCACCGTAGCGGCCCCAGCCCGCTCTGTTACCCCGCGCACCTGCCTGGCCGTGCCGACCCCCGGGTTTGCACCGGTGCCCTTGACGACCCTGACTTTCGAGGGCCTGAGCGACCAGTTCCTGGTAGTGCCGGGCCAGGCTATTTCTCTACGGCTGGTGGTCACCAACACAGGGAAAGCCCCGGCGCGCAATGTGCTGATCTGCAGCCCCCTGCCCCCTGAGCTGGTCAAGGGCCAGCCCCAGGCCAGCCAGGGCCGCGCTCGCGTCGACCGCCTGGGCCTGGTGGCCGAGCTGGGCGACCTGGCCCCGGGCAAGACCGCCGAGGTCGCCCTGACCATGACCATCCCGGCCAGCTATCCCCTGGGCGGCGTCATCGAGAACCAGGCCTGGCTCTTCAGCGGTGACCAGCGCGGGACCACCCGGCTGCTCACCTGGGCGCTGCCGCCGGCCTGGCTCCCCGCTACCGGGCGCTAGCCGGGCCGCGGCATGCTGCCGGTGGTGGGGCAGTTGCACCGGTGGTGGGTGCCGGCTGCTGTCTTCGCGATCGCCCTGGGAGTCTACCTGGCCACCCTGCCCGCCGGCCTTACCTGGGCCAATGACAGCGCCGACGGTGGCGACCTCATCGCCGCCGCCCTGGTGACCGGCGTCGCCCATCCTACCGGTTATCCCACTTTCACCCTGCTGGCCCGCCTGGCCACGGTGCTGCCCTGGGGCACACCCGCCTGGCGGGTCGCCCTGTTATCTGCCTGCTGTGGTGCCCTGACGGCCACTTTCGTCACAGCCACAGTCCTCGCCCTGGGTCGTCCAGCGGCCGAGGGTGGCCAATTATCGATACCCGTACCCGCACTCCAGCCGGGGTGGGCCGGTCCGGCCCCGGCGGCCGCGGTCGGGTTGATGCTGGCCTTTTCACCTCTGCTGTGGGGCCAATCCACCGTGGCCGAAGTCTACGCGCTTCTGGCCTGTCTTGCTGCCGCCCTGAGCTGGGCCGTGGTGCGCTGGCAGCAATCGGGCTCCCCCACCTGGGCGGCCGCCCTCGGCCTGCTCTCGGGCCTGGCCCTGGGCAACCACCTCACCATCCTCGCCTTGGCTCCTATGGTCGCCGTCGTGCTGCTCCAGGAGCGCGGCCGCAGGCGCGCCCTGGTGACCTTTGTCCTTGCCCTGGCGGCCGGCCTGCTGGTCACCCTCTATCTGCCCCTGGCGGCTTCTACCAGCCCGCCCGTCAACTGGGGCGACCCCCAAACCCTGGACGGCTTCCTGTGGCTCGTCTCCGGCCAGCTGTATCGTCCCTTTGTTTTCGCCGTCGCCTGGCCCGATGTGCTGGCTCGCCTGCAGGCCTGGGTTGGGCTGGTGTGGCAGAACTTCCTACCCTGGGGCGTGGCCCTGTCCCTGGCCGGGCTGCTGCTGCTGGCCGAGCGACGGCGCACCCTCGCCGTCGCCACCCTGGCAAGCCTGGCCTTGGGCCTCATCTGGTCCCTTACCTACGACACCACCGACTCCTACCTGGCCCTGTTGCCCGGCTGGGTCCTGATCGCCATCTGGATCGGCGTGGGCCTGCAGGCCGCCGCCCGCCGCTGGGCCGGAGCTGGTGCCTGGGGCTCAGCCCTGATCCTGGCCCTTTGCCTGGCCCTGATTCTGGTCCCTCTGGTCCGTTACTGGCCGGCGCACGACCTTAGCCAGGATCGCCAGGCCGAGGACTTCATGGCCGTTGTCCTGGCCACCGCCGAGCCCGAAGCCCTGGTGGTTACTGCCGGGGATCGCGCCACCTTCAGCCTATGGTATGGCCGGTACGGCCTGGGCCGGCGGCCCGACCTGGCTCCCGTCAGCCGGGACCTGTGGGGGTTGGAAAGCTATCGTCGCACCGTCGGCCACACCCACCCCGACCTGGCCGGCCCCCAGCCCCCTGCCGACTGGCCCACCTTCCTGGCTACAGCAGCGCTACAGCACCCGATTTACTTTGCGGAGGCCCCCGGCTCAGGCCCACCTCCCACCCTCGCCAACCTGGGCCTGCTCCCCGACGCCCCCTACCGCCTCGATACTACCCCCGTTGCCGGCCTCTGGCGCCTGCAGCCCCTTTCCCACAACTAGCCACATCTCATTCCCTCGCCCCTTCGTGCCCTTCGCGCTTCGCGCCCATCGCGGCCTTTCCTGCCATCGTGCTCCAACCCCTCCCCCTTCGTGCCCTTCGCGCTTCGCGCTCTTCGCGCTTCGCGCCCTTCGCGGCCCTTCGTGGATTCGTGCTCCAAACGCCCCATGCCATCGCGGCCTTTCCTGCCATCGTGCTCCAACCCCTCCCCCTTCGTGCCCTTCGCGCTTCGCGCTCTTCGTGCTTCGTGCCTTCGCGGCCCTTCGTGGATTCGTGCTCCAAACGTTCCACCCTTCGTGCATTCGTGCTCCAAACGTTCCACCCTTCGTGCATTCGTGATCCAGGGGTCCTCTACGTGTTCCAAACCCTCCCCCGACTTGCCAGATGCCTGGCCTTGTGGTAACTTGCCCCCATGCGTGACCCCTCCTGGAGCCAGCCTGCTCCGGCCCGGCCATCCCTCTGGTCCAGGCCGGCCTTCTGGCTGATCCTTCTCCTGCTTCTCCTCCTCCTCCTCCTCGGCGCCAATCTGCTGCGGGCAGGCCTGGCCACGCGCGCCGTGCTCGCCGACCTCCGTAGCCTGGAGGCGCTGAATACCGATGCCCTGGCCAGCCTCAGCCCGGCAGACCTCGCCGGCTTGCGCGACCGCTTCGCCAGCATCGAGACCAACCTGGCCGTCGTCGATCATCATGCCGGGCCCTTGCTCCCTGTCCTCAGCCGCCTCGGGTGGCTGCCGGGCATCGGTGAAGAGCTCGCCGCCGCCCCCGAATTGCTGCAGCTGGCCACCTCCATGGCCACCGCCGGCCGCGCTGCGCTGGAAGGTGCCGGCCCCGTGTTGGCGGCTTTCCAATCCGAGGGCGCGGGCAGCGCCCTGGCCCGTGTGCTGCCAGCCCTTGCCGGATCGACTGCCCACTGGCAGGAGGCCGAGCGGGCCCTGGCCGGTGCCGCCGCCGTGCGCGCCCAGCTTGACACCACCGGCCTTGATCCGCGCCTGGCCAATCAGCTTCGCCGGCTGGATGCCTACCTCCCTGAGTTGCAGGCCGCCGTCGGCCTGGGCCAGGTAGCGCCAGCCCTCCTGGGCGCTGGCGAAGCACGCAGCTACCTGCTCCTGGCCCAGAACAGCGACGAGCTCCGGCCCACCGGTGGATTTATCAGCGGCGTGGGCCAGCTCACCCTGGACGCCGGCGAGATCGGCCCGCTGGACTTCCAGGACAGCTACGACATCTACAACCCGAACGTCGACCATCCGCGCGCGCCTGCCGACCTGGAGCAGTACATGCTGGCCCAGATGCTGCTGGTGCGCGACGCCAACTGGTCCCCTGACTTCCCCACTACAGCCGCCGTGGTCCGGTCCCTCTATTTGCTCGACACGGGCCGCACCGCCGATGGCGTGATCGCCTTCGACGTGGAGGCCGTGCGCCGCATCGTGGCCGCCCTGGAACCCCTGGCCTTGCCCGGCTACGCCGAGCCCCTGACCTCGGCCAACCTTACCACTGCCCTGCGCCAGGTCTGGGCCGTTCCGGCCGCTGCCGAGGGTACGGTCGTGGAGGCCACCACTTCCGACTGGTGGACCCACCGTAAGGATTTTATGGCAGACCTGGCCACCGCCGCCCGTGCCAAGCTCGAGGCGGGGGAGGTCGATTTCGCCAAGCTAGCCTGGGCCATCCGGAGCTCCCTCGACGAGAAACACCTGCTAGTAGCGCTCGACGATCGGGCCGTGATGCAGGCCATGGCGCAGGCCGGCTGGCATGGTGGACTGGTGACCGGCGATGGAGACTACCTCTTCGCTGTGGATACCAACGTGGGTTGGAACAAGGTCAACGTCATCGTGTCACGCGACACCCATTACCGCATCACCCCTGGCCCGGACGGTAGCGCCGAGGCTGAGCTTGTCCTGGTCTACCGGCACGGCGGCCAGCCCTCCGAGGCCTCGTGCGAGCATGTCGCCGCCCACTACGGGGATACCTACGAGGACATGGTGGAGCGCTGCTACTTCAACTATTTGCGTGTCTATGTGCCGGCGGAGGCCAGGCTGCTTTCGACCGCAGGCCTGGAACCTGGCACCGAGCGCAGCTTCCCCGGCGAGCAGGATACCACCGTCATGGCCGGCTTTGTGGTCGTGCCCCCCGGGCAGGAACGCCAGGTGCGCCTTACCTACCAGCTGCCCCCAGGCACCGTGGGCAGGGACCGCTACCAGCTGCACGTGCAGAAGCAGGCCGGCACACCGCCCTGGCCTATGGTGGTCGACCTGCTCGCCCCCGGTGCCGGCTGGCGACCGGTGGCCCCGGAGGGCCAGGCCACGGAGACCGGCGTCTCGTTCGCCTTTGACCTGGTCACCGATACCGCTGTCATCGCCCGCCGCACCAACTGATACAGTATGACTGCCATGTCTCGCCCTTTTCTCACACCGTCGAAACGCCTGCTGGTTTGGCGGGCCATGCTCGCGGCAGCGCTGCTCCTGGCTGCCAGCCCGGCCCTGGTCGCAGCCGGCTCAGCCAGCCCGGCCCGCCAGGACCCGGAGCCAGGCCAGCCCATCGTCATCCGCTGGTCCACCGAGACCGAGGTCGACACCGCCGGCTTCAACCTCTATCGCTCCCTGAGCGCCGGTGGCCCCTGGGAAAAAATCAACGACCGGCTGGTTCCCGGCGCGCCTGACCCCCTGCTCGGCGGCTCCTACGTGTTCACCGACACCGAGGTCATCGCCGGCCAGACCTATTGGTACGAGCTGGAGGAGGTCGAGACCACCGGCAAGGTCACGCGCCTTCAACAGACCCAGGCCGTGGCTCAGCCGCAGTCCGGGGTCGTGGTGGGTGGTATTCCGTGCGGCACTGTGTTGCTGCCCGCTGCGGCCCTCGCCGCCGCCGTTATCACCCGGCGCAGCCGCGGCACCAGGTAGCTGTTGGGGGAACTTCTCCCATCGGTCATTCGTCTCAACCTTGCGAGTGCAGCTTTGCGCCCGCGACGGGGTACGCGCGCTGCCTGGCTTTGCGCCCACTCCAGGGTTCTTTGCGGAGGAACATCGTGTCGATTAGATTGCGCTCCGGCCTGATGCTGGCCGTGCTTTTGCTGGCGTTCACCCTGGTGGCGGTCCCCGCTCCTCTGGCACATACCCAGGGTGCCACCAGTGCGCCTCAGCTGCTCCAGGCCGACTCTGGTCGTCTGGTCTTCGAGCTCTCTGTCCCCCTGCCTCAGATTGAGCAGGTGCCGGCGGATGGACAGCTCTATCAACGCCTCGGCATCCCCGGCTACGCTGCTTTTGGCCAACCCGGCCAGCCCGAACTGCCAGGGACCGGCGTTCTGATCGGCATCCCCCCCACGGGCGACATCACGGTGCGAGTCCTGGAACAGCAGGTCGAGGATTTACCCGGGACCTATGCCGTCTATCCCGTGCCTTCCTGGGTTCCCATGGATGGCGAGGCGCCGGCCGCGCCGGACTCGGCGACCGGCCTGCGCCCCCAGGTGGCTCCGGATGCTGGCATATACGCCGGGAACGCCTTCTGGCCCGCTGAGACGGTCTCTGTTGGGGAGATCGGCTGGCTGCGCCAGCAACGCGTGGCCCGCCTGGCCGTGCACCCGGTCCAACTAAACCCTGCAGAGGGCCGCGTGCGCGTCGCCCGTTTCCTGCGCGTCGAGGTGACTTTCTCCGCACTCCCAGCCCTGGCTGCGACCGAGGCCCCGCAAGCGCCCGACAGTTTCGATCCCCTGCTGCAGGCCCAGCTGCTGAACTACGACCAGGGCCGCTCCTGGCGCCTGGCCCGCCCGGAGTCGAGGGAGCTGCAGGCCGTGGAGCAGACACCCCGCCCCGGCGATACCTCCCGCACCTGGCTTAAGCTGGTCGTGCGCACAGCCGGCCTGTATCGCGTCACCGCCGATGACCTGCGCGGTGCCGGCGTGCCCGCCATGGCCAGCGCCAACCCGGCCCTGCTCCAGGTCTGGCGCCACGGCCGCCAGGTGCCGGCGGATTTTCTGGGCGACCTGGACGGCACGTTTGGTCCCGGCGAGGCCCTGGCCTTCTACGCCAACGTGCAACCCTCTATCTTCAGCCTCGACACTATCTACTGGCTCACCGTGGGCGATCAACCGGGCTCGCGCATGGCCAGCCTCAACGGCACGCCGTGGGGCCTGTCTCCCCAGACGGCGGTCCCGGCTATGGTGCGGCTCGAGGAGGACCTGATCTATCGCACCGACCTCCCCTCCGGCCCCACCCCCTCCGATCCTCGCTGGTATTGGGATAAGATCTCCAGTTTTGGCATTGGCAGCAAGAACCTCCAGGTCACCCTCCCGGCCGCACTAAGCAGTGGCTACACGGCTACTCTCCGTGCTCGCTTCATTGGCATCAGCAGCCTGGCCGACGTGGCCCCCGATCACCACCTGCGCTGGGAGATCAACGGCCGGGTCATCGGCGACATGACCTGGGATGGTGCGGAGCCGCTTGTGGGCACCCTTTCCTTCCCCGCTGGCTGGCTCACCGCGGGCGACAACCAGCTGCGTGTGGTGCTGCCCAGGGAACGGCCAGAGATCAGGCAGGACGAGAGCTACCTGGATTGGGTGGAGATCACCTACCGGCGGTCGACCCAACAGGTCCAGGATGTGCTGGCCTTCCGAGTCGAGGGCACTGGACGCCGTGACGTGGCGATCCAGCGCTTCTCGGGCACGGACGTGCTGCTCTACGACGTGACCGACGGCGAGGCGCCCCGCCGGGTGCAGGGCATGGAGATTGAGGAAGCCGTCCCCCCCACGGCCCTGGCTGCGACGCCGGCGGTGGACGCCGCCAACCTGGCCCGCCGCATGCACCTGCCCCTGGTGACCCTCGGGCATCGCACCGGAACCTTTGCCGTGCGCTTCGGCGTAGAGCTAAGCAGCCCGCGCCAGTTCGTCGCCTCCCGGCTGGGGGTCCTGCGCCCGGTTGACCAGCTCATCGTCGACCAGGGCTCCAACTGGCGCTCACCCGATCGCCGGGCCGACTACCTGCTGGTCACCCATGGTAGCCTCACGCCAGCCGCCCAGACCCTGGCCAGCCATCGCCAGAGCCGGGGCCTGGCCGTCGCCCTGGTCGACGTGCAGGACATCTACGATGAGTTCGGCAACGGCGAGGTGAGCCCCACCGCCATCCGCGACTTCGTGGCCTACGCCTATCAGAACTGGCGGGCGCCGGCTCCGGCCTATGTCCTGCTCATGGGCGATGGCCACTACGATTTTCGTATGGCCACAGGCCTCAGCAGCGTGCCGGTCCTCATCCCCCCCTACTACGGCTGCTTCGATCCCTGGGTGTGCGAGGTGGCCAGCGACAACCACTACGTCGCCGTCAGCGGCAACGACCGGCTGCCCGACCTGGCCATCGGCCGCATCACCGCTACCAACCTGGACGACGCTATCCGCATCGTGGCCAAGATCGTCGACTACGAGCGCCAGCTACCTACCGGGGCCTGGCGCAGCTCGCTGGCCTTCATCGCCGATAACTATCGCGATTCCGCCGGCCGCCCCGACGGTGCCGGCAACTTCGAGAGCTTCTCCGAGGCCGTGATCGGCCAGCTGCCCCCGGCCTACAACGCCAGTCGTATCTACTACGATCCCTACTCAGCTGACGATGCGGGTGAGAGCTTTCGTCATCGCGCGCCCCAGGCCGCTACCACTGCCATCCTCGATCAGGTTAACCAGGGCCAGCTTTTCGTCAACTACATCGGCCATGCCGCATCCAATCTCTGGGCCAGCGAGTGGCTGCTGGTGGGCAAGGCTCGTGACCGCAACGACGTGGCCCAGATGGCCAACGGGCCGCGGCTGCCCATCTTCGTCGACATGACCTGCCTGAGCGGGAACTTCGCCGAGCCTGGCCGCGAGGCCCTCCAGGAAACCCTGCTGGCTCACACGGGCGGCGGGTCGGTGGCCGGCTGGGCCGCTACCGGCCTGGGCGTCGCCAACGGCCACGACGTGCTGCACCGGGGGTTCTACCAGGCCCTCTTCGGCGGCGGTGTCACCAGGCTCGGCCTGGCCGCCGTGGCTGCCAAGCAAGCCCTGTGGGCTCAAACCGGCGCTGCCCACGCCGACCTGCTGGATACCTTCGGCCTCGTTGGCGATCCCGCTCTTGACATCCCCCTGTCCCCTGTGCTACTATCGCAGGCTGATCGTTGAGGCAGGAGCGTTGAAGTGCCGTTTTCCCTGATCCCTTGTCGCCGCGGCGTCGCCCTCGTGGTGGCGCTGGCCGTGGCTTTTTTGATCCTCACCCTCGTGGGTTGGCCCGCGGCCAGGGCCGCCGTAGGGCTGTCCAGCTTCTCAGCCACCCCAGATCCAGCCGCTGGCATCATCCAGGTAACCTGGGCCACCGAGACCGAGGTCGACGTGGCCGCCTTCCGTGTCCTGCGCAACAGCACGCCGGTGTCTGCGAACGCGCAGCAGGTGGACCAGCAGCCGGCCCGTGGCGCGGCCGTCACCGGCGCCGGCTATGATTTCGCCGATAGCACCGTGAGCCCCGGAACCACCTACTACTACTGGCTCTACGAGCTCACCGTCGACGGCCAGCTCAATCTGCTCAGGACCAGCTTGATGGCTGAGGACTACATCACTGCGGCGCTACCGGCCAGCACGACTCCTCCCGCTACTCCCCCCGCCACCAGCTCTGCCACCAATACACCCACCACTCTGCCAGCCACGAATACGCCCACCGCTACGCCGCCTGGTACCAATACTCCTGTCGCTACGTCACCGGTAGGAGTCACCAGCACGCCCACCTCGGCGGCGCTCTTTGGGCTCACACCCACCGTGCCGCAGCCGGGGTCGGCGCCATCCCTTCAGTCCACCCCACTCTCGGCTACGCCGGCTACAGGATCGCAGGTTGCGCCCCCGGACTCCGCGTTTGCCCAGCAGCCGCTCTCACCCCTCGCCACTCCTGTCGCTACTCTGGCCATCGCCTCGCCCCAGGGCAGCCAGCCGCTGCCGGGTGATCCCGGGGCCACAGCACAGGGGGGCACAACCCCTGGCGGCGTACCAGCCTCCGCTGCAGGCGCGCCAGGAACGACACCCATGGCCGCCCGGCCCCCAGCCCAGGCACCGCAGCCCACGGTGGGCATCGACCAGCCTTCAGCGCTGCTCCAGGCCCGTCCCACCGCCACCCCGCGACCTGGCCCGCCCGCGGCCGATCGCGGCAACACCACCAGCCTCGTGGCCATAGTCGGCGGCGGCACCCTCTGCGGCGCCAGCCTCCTCGCCCTGGCCGCTCTCGTCATCTGGCGCCGCAGCTAACATGGGCAACTCTCCTGTGCTCTTCCCGCCCCCATCCCCTCGTAGGGCGCGGCCCTCCGTCCCGTTCCGGGATGATATCCCGTTCCGGGATGATATGGCCGCCCAGTCCTGGCACCCGCCTGACCTGGCCTGTGCCCCACACCTCGCCGCCCCCCCCTTCGCTGCGTCCGAACCCCCATCCCCTCGTAGGGCGCGGCCCTCCGCGGCCGCCCAGTCCTGGCACCCGCCTGACCTGGCCTGTGCCCCGCCCCCCGCCGCCCCCCCTTCGCGGCGCCCGAACCCCCATCCCCCGCATGGTGCGGTTGAGATGGCGGACTCTCTGGGCGAAAGATCTGGCCATGGTGGAACTAGTTGGAACGAACGGCTTCCGTGCCCGCCCCCTGCGCGCTTCGTGCTTCGCGGCTTCATATTTCGCGCTTCGCGCTTCGTGCATTCGCCTAACCTTCGCGCCTCCGTGATCCAAACCTCCGTGATCCAAAGCTCCGTGATCCAACCCGCGCCCCCCTGCCCATCACTACGAGTCACCTTGTCTAATGCATAACCCCTCCCATCATCGCCTGCCTCCCGGGCTGCGCCCATCGGCCCCTGTCATTGTCCTGCTCATCATCGCTTTGCTCGTCTCGGCCTGTGGCCGTTCCAGACCCACGCCCGCCGCGCCTGGTCAGCCCACAGCGGCGGCCGTGTCTCCTGCTGAGCCGGCCGCCACCACCGCCCCTGCCACCATCCCAGCCGCTCCTGCCTCGGCGGTCAAGCTCACTGTCGATCAACCCGGCCTCTACCACGTCCCGGCCGAATCTCTCCGGGCTGCCGGTTTCGACCTGCAAGCCACCGGCCCGGCGGAGCTCTCCCTTACCACCGGCGGCGAGCCGGTCGCCTTCGTCGTGGACCGCGACCCCGCCTCCGGCATCACCTACTTCGGTCTGCCGCGCGACAGCCGCTACGGCCGGGACAACGTCTACTGGCTCAGCCGGATGGGGCCGGAGGCTGCCGGCTCAGGTCAGGCCCAGGTCCGCGCCGTCGCGCCGCCAGCTGCCACCCCCGGCGATCCGCTGCGCACCTTCCCGGACACCCTGCACCTGGAGCAGCAAACCCACTACCTCTCCCAGACCCCCCCCGGCACCGAGCACTGGCTGTGGGAGCCCATCTACGCGCCCGGATCGGTGACGGTGCCCTTCGACCTGCCCGGCTGGGCCGGCGGCGATGCCACCCTGGCCGTCACCCTCTGGGGCAATACCCTGGACCACAACGTCGACCCCGACCACCGCATTATCCTCAAGGTCAACGGCCAGGAGGTGGGCAGCCAGGCGTGGGACGGCAAGGCCTGGCAAACGGCCACCGCCACCGTGCCCGCAGCCCTGCTCCGCGCCGCCGGCAACGCGCTGGCCGTCGAGGCCCCCAACGATACGGGCGCCCTGGTCGATGTGACCTACCTGGACCAGGTGGAGCTCGCCTACACCCGGCACCTGCAGGCCGAGGACGGCCGCCTGATCTTCACCGCGGAGCCCGGCCAGCCGGTAGAGGTAGAAGGCCTGGAAGCTGCCGATGTCCTGGTGTGGGACATCACCGACCCCGCTTCTCCCCAGCCGTTGAGTGGATACCAGGCCAGCGGTGGCACTGTGCGCTTTGACGAACCCGCGGTGGATGGCCAACGTACCTACGCTGTAGCGGCCAGGTCGGCCCTCCTGGCTCCCAAAGCCATCACTCCCGCCGGCTCCGTCGATCTTCGGGATAACCCCCAGGGCGCCGACTACATCGCCGTCGTCCACCCGGACTTCGTCGAAGCGTTGCAGCCCCTGGTCGATCACCGTCGCGGCCAGGGCCTGCGCGTGACCGTGGCCACCCCACAGGACGTCTACGACACCTTCAGCGGCGGCATGCCAGACCCTGCGGCCATTCGTGACTACATGGCCTACGCCCGCCAGAACTGGCCCGGGCCGGCTCCCCGTTTCCTGCTGCTGGTCGGCGACGCCAGCTTCGACTACCAGGGCTTCCTGCCCGGGGGCACCCCCAGCCTCGTGCCGGCCTACCTCCTATCCACCCACTTCGTCGGCGAGACTGCCAGCGATAACTGGTTCGTCAGCCTGGAGGGCGACGACGACCTGCCCGATATGGCCGTGGGACGCATCCCTGCCCAGACTCCGCAGCAGGTTGCAACCGCTGTGGCCAAGACCCTGGCCTACGAGAACGCCCCCCGCTCCGGCGACTGGCTGGGCCGCGCCCTCTTCGTCGCCGACAACAAGCAAGACGAGTTCCAGAGCATGTCCGATGACCTGGCCGATCAATTTTTGCCCGCAGATTACCAGGTGCAGAAGGTCTACCTGGGCCAGAGTCCCGACGCCAGCGCCGAGATCCTATCGAGCCTGCGCGATGGCGTAGGCCTGGTCAACTACGTCGGCCACGGCAGCATGAACGTTTGGGCCCAGGAGAAGATCTTCCAGACCGCAGACGTGGCCGGCCTGTCCCAGACCGAAGCGTTGCCCCTCATGGTCACCATGACCTGCCTGGTCGGATACTTCCACCACCCCCAGGCCACCAGCATGGGCGAGGAACTGCTGTTCAAGCCCGACGGCGGTGTGGTCGCCGCCCTGGTGCCCACCAGCGAGACCCTGGCCGCCGACCAGCGTTTCCTGGCCGAGGGTGTCTACCGCCACCTCTACGGCGACGCGCCCACCGTGGGCGAGGCCATCATGCTGGCCAAGCAGGACCTCCCAAGCGATCGCGACATCATGCAGGATCTCATCGAGACCTTCACCCTGCTGGGCGATCCGGCCCTGGTGCTGCAGCAGCCCGCTCAGTAGTGGGCCAGGCTGCCGTCGACCTTGGCCCGATGCACGGCCTGCCGGAAGCCCAGCAGGCTCAGCGGCACCAGCACGATGCAGAAGATGCCCAGCGCCGCGATATCCGGCCACAGCTCGGCAAATGAAGCGTTGTTCAGCAGGGCCTGGCGCATCGCCGATAGGGCATAGGTGATCGGCAGTAGTCGTGACAGCGCCTGCAGCCACGGGGGCAATATCTCCACTGGATAGTAGACTCCGCCCAAAAGCAGCCCCACGCTATTGAAGATCCAGGTCACCGGGTCACCCCGCTTCAGCACCATCACGAAGCTGGCCGCTACCACCCCCACGGCCGTCATGGCGATGATCGTCAGCACCAGGATCACCAGCGCCGCCGGGATGTTGCCGTTGAGCTCCACCCCGAAGAGCACTGCCCCCAACACCAGGTAGACGATCACCTGTACCGTCACGTAGCCGTAGTCGTACAGGCTGCTGGACAGGATGATGGTGCTCAGCCGGGTGGGGGTCAATAGCATGGCCTCCAGGGTGCCCGTGGTCTGGGCCTCCCGCAGATTGGACGCGAAGCTGCGTAGCCCCACGCCGAAATAGCCGGAGAACGCCAGCCCGATCAGCACAAACGCAAAATAGTCCCCCCCGTAGTCGGCCAGGTAGGGCGCCGCCGACGCGCCCACCAGCAGGCTCAGGAAATAGAACACGAACAGGTTGAAGAAGATGCCGAAGAACTGCAGGATGAAGGCAAACCGGTAGCTCAGCTGCAACTGCCAGTCGCGCCGCAGGAACGCCAGCACCTGGGTCATCGCCAGTTCCACCCATCCATTGCTGTGCTAGCCCTCCACCGCCTGCTCGGTGAACCGCTGGAACACCTGCTCCAGCGACGGCTGCTCCCGTGTCATGTCCACCACCACCCCCCCCGCCTGGCTGATCTGCTGGATCAAAGGGCCCAGCGTCTCCTCGCCCTCCACCGCATCCAGCCGCACCAGCCACTCCCCAGGCTCCCCCAGCGCCTCCACCGCCACCTGTCCCGTTAACCCCGGGTATGGTTTCTTCGGGAAGACATTTATCCCGCGTACTCTTAACGCGTACGACACCGTCGGCCCCAGGCTGGCCTTCAGCTCGTCCGGCGTGCCGCAGGCCCGGATCCGCCCGCCGTGCATGATCGCCACCCTCTGGCACAGCCGCTGCGCCTCGTCCAGCCGATGCGTCGTCAACAAGATGGTCATGCCCTGCCGGCCCAATAGCTCCTCCACGATGAACGCGTGCAGGTTGATCGTGGCCGTCGGGTCCAGGCTGCGCGTGGGCTCGTCCAGGAACAGCACCCGCGGGCCGTGCAGCAACGCCCGGGCAATGCTCAGCCGCTGCTTCTGCCCGCTGGAGTAGGTGCGGAAGGGCCGGTCAGCCTGCGCGGCCAGCCCCACCTGCTGCAACAGCTCGTCTACCCGTCCCGCTGCCGTCTGCCTGCCCAGTCCGTACAGCGCCGCAAAGAACGCCAGGTTCTCCCGCGCCGACAGGCGCCAGTAGAAGCTGCGCTCGTCGCCACTGGCCATCCCCACCAGCTCGCGCACCTGCTCCGAGTGGTTGAGATCGACCCCCCCAATGCGCGCTGAGCCACTGGTGGGGACCACCAGGGTGCACAGGAGCTTGATCAGCGTAGTCTTGCCCGCGCCGTTGGGACCCAACAGCCCAAACATCTCCCCCTCCTCCACCGCCAGCGACACCCCATCGACCGCGGTTACCTGGCGCTGGTCGCTCGCCCCCCCGCGCCGAAACTTCCGGCGCATCGAGCCGTTCAGGGGAAATCGCTTGACCAGATCGTGGGTCTCGATAGCTAGCCCGGGCACGCTGGCATTATACCACACACCGCATGCTCTCCCGTATACCCATTAACCGTTCCTTTGGGAAAAGGTTCGGTATATGGGAGCTCTGCACAGTTGCGGGCTCCTGCCTTGGCCCTGGCACCACTTGCCACAGCAGGTGTGACGGGGCCCCAACCGGTTTCAATCACACCCTAATCGAAAAGCGCGTTGACCCGCTCGTTGACCTGCGGCAACAGCTCTTCAGCCCGGGCCTCGCCGGCCAGGATCGATTGAATCGCCGGTGCGACGATCCTTTCCACTGATGACGCATGGTCGGTAACCGGAAATAGAATCGAGCCCTCGGGATCGAACGCCTGTGTCGTGTAGGGCGAAACGTCCAATCCCCGGTTTTCATAAGTCGCCACGGTCTTCATGGTGCCGGAGAGGATCGCCGGGAACACCACACCAGCCTCCCCCACGCGCAGCTGGCACGCCACCGAGCCCAGGTACTGCACCCAGGCCCACGCTTCCTCAGGATGATCCGTGCCGGACCAGATAGAATCTGCCAGGCCAGTCAACATGCTCCTGCGGCCCTGGGGTCCAATGGGAAGCCGCGCGAGGCCGAGCTCGAAGGGTGCCTCAGCGTAGGTACTGGTCATCCAGGAGCCTGCCGGGATGATCGCTGCCTTCCCCCGCAGGAACAGGGCTTCGCCTCCCGAGCTGGACATCTGCTCGAAAGGCGTCACATAGCCCTGCTGGTTGATCAGGCGCGCCAGCCAGTCCAGGGTCGCGATCAGCCGGGGATCGTCGTAGTGATAGGCGGTGGCGTATAAGTAATCGACGAACTGAAAACCGGTGCTGCCCGCGAAGTGGCTCCACTGTTGTTGGCCGTAGGCCCCACCCAGGCCCTGCTCGGGCAGGGTCATGCCATACCTGGCGATATTCTCGGGGTCGAAGGTGGCACTCAAAGCGTTCTGGCCCAACGAATCTTCGGTCAGGCGGGCCAGAATCTGCTGGAAAGTGCCTCCATCCTCGGGGTTCCACGTGGCCTGGTTGAGCTCGTCCAGCGTGACGCCTGCCGCGTCCATTTGGTCCAGGTTGACCGCCAGGGCGATGGTGTCCCAGTCTTTGGGCAGCCCGTAACGCTGGCCCGCCCGCGTCCAGAGCCGGGGCAGCCGGCCGATGTAGATGCCGGTGTCCACCTGGTCGCGCTGGACCAGGGGTTCCAGGTCCAATACCTGTCCCTGCTGCACCAGCTCCGGCAGCCGTGACAGGCTGTTGGTAAAGACATCCGGTGCCGCGCCGGCCTCCATCTCCTCATCCAGCTTGGTCCAGTAGGCGGGCCAGTTGGTTTGCTCGATCCGGATCGTGATGTTTGGGTACAGCGCGCTGAAGTCGTCGGCGCATTGCTGGTAGGCTGGCAGCTGGCGGGCATCCCACAGGGCATAGCGCAGGGTGACCGGAGCGCGCACCCCAAGGGGCATGTTTGTAGGCGTAGCTGTTGGCCCCGGGTTCACGCTCCCGGGCTCCGGAGTCAGCAGGTAGTTGAAGTCGACACTGGCGCAGGCGGTCGCCGTCACACCCAGCAGCAGGCCTAGGGCGAGAACGAGGATCAGGTGCTTGCCACGCTCCGGCTCTGGTCTCATCGCTACTTCACCTCTGTCTTTGCCACTACCCAGTCCGCCTGGTCGCCGTTTTGGGCCTGCTCGGGAAGAGCCGGTGCTAGGCCACTGCGGATGTGCAGGTCGCGCTGCGGGAAGGGGATCTCGATGCCATGCTCTTTGAACGCATCCCAGATCATCAGGCGTAGCTCTGCCGCAACCTTCCCTCTGTTCATGGCATCCTCCACCCAGGCCAGCACGACGAAGTCCACGCTGGAGTCTCCGTAGTTGACCAGGGGCGCCACCGGAGCCGGATCCTTGAGCACGTCAGGATGCTGCAGGGCCGTGCCAACCAGGAGCTGCTGCACCTGGCGCACATCCGAATCGTAGCTCACGCCAATCGGCACCCGAGCCCGCGCCCTGCGGTTGTTGCGTGTGAACGTGGTCACCGTGGTGGTGAGCCAATCCTGGTTGGGCACGATGTATTCGACGTTGTCAAAGGTCCTCACGATCGTCGAGCGAATGCTGATGCTGTCAACCTGGCCCTCGGTGCCCGAGATCTCGACCCAGTCGCCCGGCCGGACCGAGCCCTCGAAGAGCATGATGATGCCGCCTATGAAGTTCTTGAGAACATCTTGCAGGGCGAAACCGACGCCGATGGACAGGCCGCCGGTGATCGCGGCCATGGCCGTGGCATTGAAGCCAAGGAAACCGAAGACAACCACCACCCCCAGGGCAATGAACACGTAGCGCAGCAGCGTGAGCGTAGCCTTGACGGAGCCGGGATTGGCCGTGCCTCGGGCCCCGATCAGGGCCTCCAATAGATCCTGGACCGCCCCGGTCGCCACGAACCACAGGTACAGGCCGATCACGGCCACAAAGACCCCCCCCAGGGTTAGCGTGCTGCCGAACAGCGGGAACAGCCCGGCACCGGCCAGCCGGTTCAGATCGGCGATGCTGTCGACGATCAGGAGGAAGAGCACAGTGCCGGCCAGGGGAGCCAGCAGCTGGTGATGGTACTTTTCGGCCTTCTTGGGGCTGGCAAAAGCATAAAGGAACCCGACCACCAGGCGATAGGCCAGGAAGACCCACATCAAGTTGCCGATATTCTCCAGCAGGCCGGCAAACCAGCCCTGCTGGATGAAGATTACCCGCACTATGAAGAGAAAGAGGATGGCCAGCAGGGGAAACCAGACCTGCTGGTCTATGGCAAAGAAGAGCCTGACCAGCCGCTTGGAGCCCCGCAGCTCTTCCTCGGGGATGGGGACCAGTGTGCCATCGGGGCCGACCCGTGTCTGCCTGCTCAGCCAACGCGTGTGCCACCGGTCAAAGAATTTCGTCACGAATCCCGCGATCAGCCAGGCCAAAAAGATGGCCAGGATGGCGGCGATGAGCTGGCTGATGACCGCCTGCCGGGCCAGCAGCTTGACCGTCGACTCGTATAGATCGATTAAGGCGTCGAGGGCGGTAATTTGGTCCATGGCTTTCTCCTACGGCGCTTCCACGCCATTCGCCTCGTGCACAGCCTGGCGGAACTGCTGCACGGCTGTGGCCGGATCTGCACCCTCGATCAACACCTGGCGATACAATTCATCGCCCAGGGCCTCCATCTGGGCAAACTTGGTGTTCTCCACCACCAGGGCCGACGACTTGGCCTGCTCCCGGAAGGCGTCAATCTGCGGATACTCTGTGAGATCCAGGGTGACGCTGGCCGTGACGTGGTTGCCCGTCTCCAGGAAGGCGCGCTGGCTCTCCGGGAGATTGAGGTACTGCCCGAAGGCCACGGCCACCCCCTTGGCGACAGGGTCGGCATTGGCGTTCACCATGGTGCCCTGGACCTGTAACATGGGGAAGCCTGGCCCAAACGGGCCACCGGGCAACGGGGAAACGCTGAATCGCTCCTCGCCCACCTCCTCCTGCAGCCTCGGCAACGACCATGGGCCGCTGACAAAGTACGCCGCCTCTTCATAGGCAAACGCATCCTCAGCTTCCGTGTAGTCGAAGGTCTCATCAAAGCCCACGCGGGTCTGGTTCTCCTGCAGCCACGTCAGCCAGTTGATCAGGCCAGCGTCGTTGCCAATAGCACCGGTTTTGCTGTCGAACTGGAAGCCCCCGAAGGGTAGCAGACCCCAATACCCAAAGAAGAAGCCCACCGGCAGCGCCAGCCGGTTTCTGGAGTTCAGCTCACCTATCAATTCGTCCAGGTCGGTGGGCAGGTCAGGGACCAGGGCTCTGTTAGTGTAGAGGCCCAATACTGTTACCGATTCGGGGATGCCATAGAGCCTGTTCTGATAACGCATCACCTGTGCTGTGCGCGAGACGAACTGCTGCAGATACTCGCTGGGCACCTCGTCGGAGAGATCCTGGATCAGGCCCTGCTCGGCCAGCTGCGGCAGCCAGCGGCTGGCCTCGAAGAAAACGTCCGGGCCACCGCCCGCTGCTGCCTCCTCGACGAAGCGATCATAGACCTCTGCCGGAGCTATGTGAACGGTGTCCACTGCCACCCCAGGACAGGTTTTCTCGAATTCGCGGGCCAGCTGGGCCATGGTCGCGGCCTCGTCCCGGCGCAGCGCATGCCAGAGGGTGATTGCGCCTGGTTGGGCCGGGCAAAGCTCCTCAGCCGTGATCTCAGCCGTCTCCATGGCGAAGCTTTCGGCCAGCTGCATCGTGGCCGCCCGCGCGAACTCGC
>JAULUH010000081.1:0-2086 GCA_032111745.1 Anaerolineae bacterium
GGAGAGGCCTCTCATCCCACCGAAGAGCAGCTGCCGGTTGCCGCGCACCAGCTGCGGGCGGCCGGCCAGGTCGGGGTTGAAGCGCTCGGCGAGGCGGTCGTCGAGGGGCAGCACGTTGTACTTGGTCGCCTCGATCAGCCACAGGCGCTGGAGATCGTGTAGCTTCTCCGGCATCTCTTTCGCCAGATCTTGGGCCTGCGTCCAATCGGTGTTGGTGTCGTACAGCTCCCAGACGTCGTCGTCGAAGGCAACGGTCTTAATCGCACCCACTTCCCACGGCGTGCGGTGCTTGGTGACCGCGGTCCAGCCCTTGTGGTAGATGCCGCGGTTGCCGATCATCTCGAAGTACTGGGTCTCGTGCCGTTCTGCAGCCTGGCCGTCGTCGAAGGAGTAGAGCATGCTCGCCCCTTCATAGGGCTTCTGCTGGATGCCGTTGACGAAGGCTGGCGCGGGCAGGCCCGCGGCTTCCAGCACCGTCGGCGCCACGTCGATGACGTGGTGGAATTGCGAGCGCAACTCGCCTCTGGCCTGGATGCCCTTGGGCCAGTGCACGATGGTGCCGTTGCGGGTGCCGCCCCAGTGCGAGGCGATCTGCTTGGTCCACTGGTAGGGGGTGTCCATGGCGTGCGCCCAGCCCACGGCATAGTGGTTGTAGGCCTCGGGTCCGCCGAACTTGTCGATATTCTGCGTCAAGAACTCTGGCGTCTCCAAATCCATGAAACCGTTGAGGGGCAGCATCTCGTTGAACGTGCCCTGGAGCGTGCCCTCGGCGGAGGCGCCGTTGTCGCCGATGATGTAGTAGATCAGGGTGTCGTCGAGGATCTCCAGGTCGGCCAGGGCATCGATCACGCGCCCGACGTGGTGGTCGGTGTGCTCCAGGAACCCGGCGTAGATCTCCATCTGGCGCGCCAGGATGGGTTTCATCTCAGCTGAGATGTCGTCCCAGGCGGGGATCTCAGGGTGGCGTCTGGTCAGATCGCAGTCAGGCGGGATGACCCCCAGCTCCTTCTGCCGGGCGAAGGTCTCGGCCCGCAGCCTATCCCAGCCCTGGTCGAACTTCCCCTTGTACTTCGCCGACCATTCGGCGGGCACGTGGTGCGGGGCATGGGTGGCTCCGGGCGCGAAGTACATGAAGACGGGCTTGTCGGGCATGAGGGACTTCTGCCGGCGCACCCACTGGATGGCGTGATCGGCCAGGTCTTCGGTGAGGTGGTATCCCTCTTCGGGGGTCCTGGCCGGCTCGACCGGCGTGGTGCCTTCGTGCAGTGATGGGTAGTACTGGTTGGTCTCCCCACAGATGAAGCCGTAGAAGTATTCGAAGCCGCTGCCGGTCGGCCAGGCGTCGTACGGGCCTGTGGGGCCGGTCTCCCAAGCCGGCACCTCGTGGCACTTGCCGAACTGGGCCGTGGCATAGCCATTCAGCTTGAGCGTCTCGGCCAGCGGCGCGCAGGACTTGGGACGGATGGACGTATTGCCCGGCGCCGAGGTGGCCATCTCGGTGACGCCGCCCATGCCGACCGTGTGGTGGTTGCGGCCGGTGAGCAGCGCCTGCCGCGTGGGCGAGCACAGGGCGGTGGTATGGAAGCGGTTGTACTTCAGGCCGCTCGCCGCCAGCCGCTCGGCGGTGGGGGTGTGCACGGGTCCGCCGAAGGCGGAGGAGGCGCCAAAGCCCACGTCGTCCAGCAGGACGATGAGCACGTTGGGCGCGCCCTGGGGCGGCCGCAGCGGCTCGATGGGGGGATACTTGGTATCCGGGTCCTTGGCATCGTAGGTGGTCACCCCGACGTGCTGGGGGTCGGGGATGGGGAGGATCTCCCGCTGGATCTTGTCTTGGGTGTTCATGGGGTTGTCTCCTGCGCTGGTTGAAACGGGGTACGGTTTACCCTCATTGAACCACCCAAGCGTGGCGAAAACGTGGCCTGGGCAAGTGGACACCGACCAGTACTTCCCGGGTGCTTCCATCCCTCCCACAGCAGCCGCAGGGGGCGTTGCCACCCAGGAGCTTGCACAGGGTCTCGGCGGTGAAGAGCGGCTAGCCCTGCTCCTTTGCAGCCTACCTGGGTAGCAACGTCATCCTGTCGGTCAC
>JAULUH010000081.1:2096-2699 GCA_032111745.1 Anaerolineae bacterium
CTCAGGCGGGAAGTCATACGGTCCGAAATAGATCGCCCGGTCGTACAGCAGCTCGTTGTCGTCCGGCGAGACGTTCGTCTCCGGTTCCATGTAGCTGCGGAAGAGGAAGAACATCTCCTGCTCGTTCAGATCCCACGTGTGAGGGTTCTCTCCGGTAAGAAAATCTCCCAGCACGCACGCATAGGGCACTTCGTCCTTGTCGAGGAAGTCCGGCTGCTCTACTTCCATGCAGAAGGGTTTGTCGGCTTCATCACAGTGGCGCGCCACCTTGATGGCGTAGAGATACGACGCGTCCGGATCGCCCGGCAGGTACCGCTCAGCACTGCCCTGGAACCCCGGGCTGAGAAAGGTTCCGTCCTTCGGGCCTATCCAGCGGTCCCTATCGGCATAGATACTGACGCTCGAATAGGTGACCTTGCCCGTCGCCTCATGATTGACGCCGTACGCGATCACATACTCGTCGACACCCTCGCGCAGCATGAAGTTCGGGTAGGTGGCGAGATAGTTCGTGTCGCGGCCAGCCCCAAGCAACTGAACGCCACGCTGCAGGCCGACGTAGGGTTTCTCGACGATAACCTCTCGGTTATCTTCTCTCGTCACCGC
>JAULUH010000082.1:0-7362 GCA_032111745.1 Anaerolineae bacterium
ATTCTGTCGATGGCCTGCAGCACCTCCGCCACGGGCCGCTCGCGCACCGGCCGGAAGATCATCCCGGCCTGGCAGAAGCGGCAGCCCCGGGTGCAGCCCCGCTGCAGCTCGATGGCTGCCCGGTTGTGTACTACGTCGACATAAGGCACGATGAAGTCGGTGACCGGCGGTGGCAGCTGCGGCAGGATGCGTTTGACCACGCGCGGCGGCGCGGCCGGATGGTTCGGGTGGAGGGTGGCCAGTGTGCCATCTTCATGGTAGGCAGCCTCATACAGGTGCGGCACGTAGACGCCAGGGATCTGCGCCAGCTGGCGCCACAGATCCAGCCGCAATAGGGCAGGTCGGTCTGCCTGGCCGTCGGTGCCGACCCCGGCCACGCCGCTGGCCCGCCACGCCGCATGGACCTCCACCACCTCGAATAGCACCTCCTCGCCCTCGCCGATGACGAAGGCATCGAAGAAGGCATGCATGGGCTCGGGGTTGTAGCAGCCGCTGCCCCCGGCGATGACCAGGGGATGATCTGCCGACCGCGCGCTGGCCCGGATGGGCAGCCCGGCCAGGTCCAGCATGTTCAGGACGTTGGTGTAGAGCTGCTCGTAGGGCAGGCTGAAGCCGATGACGTCGAAGTCGGCCAGTGGATGCCGGGTCTCCAGGCTGAACAAGGGCACTTCCGCTGACCGTAGCTCGGCTTCCATGTCGGTCCACGGTGCATAGACCCGCTCGGCCAGCATATCGGGTCGCTTGTTGGCCAGGTCGTAAAGAATGGCCAGCCCCATGTTGGACATGCCCAGGTCGTAGATGTCGGGGAAGGCGAGGGCAATGTGGTGGGAAGTCGTAGACCAGTCCTTGGCGATCGAGTTCCACTCGCCGCCCGTGTAGCGGGCCGGCTTCTGTACCCGCAGCAACACCCGGTCCAAAAAGCCGCTGATGTCAGCAGGCGCATGATGAGAGTTCACGATTTGCTCCTACTCGTTATTCCCAGAGCCAGAAACACAATGTCCTGTGCTCCGGGGCGGGGTTCGTGCCCGCAGGTTCGCACCGCAATTATATCTCACAGATCCACTCGAGCAAACCACCTCTCTCCATAGGTGACGCCGTAGAGACGCCAGATCTGGCGTCTCTACGGCGGGCAATTCCGACTACGCCCAGCACGGGTTAGCGGGTCGCCAGGGCAGGATCTCTCCGGCAGTCCCTGGTCTTTGGCCCCAACACTTGACTCCCCCGGCCGCATCGCTATACTCGGGTGGTCGGTATTTTCTGGCCTGTACTCACCTTGCCAGGACAGCATCCACCAGGAACGAGGCCACGATGCCCGCCAGCCTTCTGCCCGCTAACACCTCCATCGGATCCGTAGCCCTCACCGTGTCCTCCCTGGAGCGATCCCTACCCTTCTATCGGGATGTCCTGGGCTTTGCGGTAGCCAGCCACTCAGTAGCCACGGCGACTCTCGCCGCGGGTGGCACCAGCACCCTGGTCGAGCTGGCCGAGCTGCCCGGAGCCAGGCCCAGGCCGCGCCACAGCACCGGGCTCTACCACTACGCCATCCTGGTGCCCACCCGCCTGGAGCTGGCCCGCTCCCTGCGTCGCCTCGTCGGGGCTGATTGGCCGTTGCAGGGAGTGGCCGACCATGGTGTGAGCGAGGCGCTGTACCTGGCGGACCCGGATGGCAATGGCATCGAGATCTACGCTGACCGGCCCCGGGAACAATGGCCGAGGCGCAACGGCCTGCTGGAGATGGCCACCGATCCCCTGGATCTTGCTAGCCTCCTACAAGAGCTGGATCGACACCCGCGGTCGGACGCCGGACTGGCTCCCGAGACGGTCATCGGCCACGTGCACTTGCATGTAGCCCATCTTTCGGAGGCCGAGGCCTTTTACTGTTCGGTGCTGGGCTTCGACGTCATGCAGCGCAACTATCCCGGCGCCTTGTTCGTCTCGGCCGGCGGATATCATCACCACCTGGGCCTGAACACCTGGGCCGGCGCCGGCGCACCGCCGCCACCAGCGGACGCTGCTGGCCTGCGCTTCTTCACCGTTGTCGTACCTGATGAGGCTGCTCTTGTCGCCATCGTCGCCCGCGCGAAGGCCGCCAACCTGGCCGTGGAGCAGCGGCTAGCTGGCTGGCTCGTGCGCGATCCCTCCTCCAACGATGTTTGGTTGACTGATAGTCCTGCAACTGGCATGCCGCCGGCCCTGGACTTCTCGATCTGAGTACACGCCCAGGATCCCTGGCATGACCAACCTCCCGAGCCCCGATCCTTTGCCCCTGGCTGTCCCCACCAGCGCATCTGCCCTCGAGCGCGCCTGGACCTGGCAACCCTACGCCATCGTCTTTGTCTCCAGCGCCTGCATTATGGTCCTGGAGCTGGTCGCCGGCCGCATCGTGGCCCCCTACGTGGGGGTGTCCCTGTATACCTGGACCACCATCATCGGCGTCGTCCTGGCCGGCATCAGCCTGGGCAACTACCTCGGCGGCCGGCTGGCCGATCGCTGGGGCTCCCCGCACCTGCTGGGTTGGCTGTTCCTGGCTGCCGGCGCGGCCAGTTTCCTCGTCCTCGCCGTAGATTGGCTGGGCGTCCGCCTGCCCGCCTGGCCCATTGTGCTGGAAATCCTCTTCCTGGTCACCTTGCTCTTCTTCCTCCCCTGTGTCATCCTGGGCACCATTTCGCCAGTAGTGGCCAAGCTGGCCGTGCGGGACCTGTCGCGGACTGGCACTACCGTCGGCAAGATCTATGCCGCCGGCACTGTGGGGAGCATCGTCGGGACCTTTCTCACCGGCTTCGTGCTGATCGCACGCTTCGGCACTCACGCCATTGTATGGGGCGTGGCCCTGGTACTGATAGCCATCGGCCTGATCTTACTGCTGCGTGGTCGCTGGCCGGCCCTGTTGGCCGCGGTTGGCCTGGTTGCTGGCGGGCTGTTGCTGGCCGGCTGGCAGGGTTGGACCAAGGGGCCGTGTAGCCTGGAGACCAACTACTTCTGCATCAAGGTGGCGGACCAGGAGCGCAGCGGCGAGCCTGTGCGGGTGCTGATCCTCGACCGCCTGGTCCATAGCTTCACCTCCATGGAGGACCCCACCCGGCTGGTCTACGGCTACGAGCAGATGTATGCCGAGGCCACTGCCTACCAGGCACAGCGCAACGACGATCTGGCCGCCCTTTTCATTGGCGGCGGGGGCTATACCTTCCCCCGTTACATGGAAGTCGTGTACCCGGACAGCGACCTCGACGTCATCGAGATCGACCCCGGCGTGACTTCTGTGGCCCTCAGTCTGCTAGGCCTGCCCAAGAATACCCGTATCAGGAGCTTCAACGAGGACGCCCGCCTGTTTCTGCAGCGCGATCCCCAACAGTCGTATGACCTGATCATGGGAGACGCCTTCAACGATTTCTCCGTGCCCTATCACCTTACCACGCGGGAGTTCAACGAGCGCGTGCGCTCCTGGCTGGCTCCTGACGGCCTGTATCTTGTCAACATCATCGATGGCCCGCGCGGTGACTTTCTGCGCGCCTATACCCATACCCTGGCTCAAACCTTCCCCTACGTCTACCTGGCCCCTACCATCGACGGCTGGCGAGAGTCCCCCCGCAGTACCTTCGTCCTGGTGGCCTCTAACACGCCTCTCGACATGGATGCCCTGGCCAGCACTGGAGATGGATCATCGCTGCTGGCGCGCCAATTGGTGAGCGCCCAAGACCTGGCCGCACTCCTGGCCGAGGCGCCACCGGTCCTGCTCACCGACCAGTTTGCCCCCGTGGATCAGATGCTGGCTCCCGCATTTCGCGAGGAGATTCCCGAATCTTGAGCCCCCAATTCTATCGGGCTCAGGACTACTGTACCAGGATCGTGGTTAGATAGCCTAGCTGGTCCAGGGTTTCGTAGGCGTAGGTGTGTACGATGGGGTTGGGGTCGTTCAGCGCCGGGAACAGCCATCGGGCAGACTTCGGGCTGCAGATCTTGCGCAACGAATAGGCCGCCCGCACGCGCACCCCTTCTCGCGAGTCTTGCAGGGCCTCGCCCAACGCCGGCACCGCCGCTTCTCCCATCAACGCGAGGGCATCTGCAGCCGCGCCGCGCACCCAACCGCTGGGATCCGATAACAGCAGCATCAGCGAAGGAATCGCACTGGCCGCCTGTAGCTGTCCCAGCGCCAGGGCCGCTACGCAGCGCACTGCATCGTCCGTATCGCCTAACGCGTCGACCAGGGCTGGCGTCGCGCGGTCCCGATTTGTCTCGTCGGCGTCGACCAAAGCGGCCAACCCACGCACTGCCCACCATCGTTGATCAGGATCCGGCGAGGAGCAAAGTTCCAACAGGGGTACCTTTGCTGCACCGTCCATCGCGGTGAGCTCGATAATCGCTGCCTCTGCTGCCTCGTCGTCCTCCTCCGCGATCGCAGCCAGCAGGGTGCTCAGTAGCTGGTCGTCCATAACAAAACCTCAATCTCTTCCCATGCCCAAGGGATAGGCAGGTGGACCAGGTGGGCCGGGCAGCCAGCGCTGCGACAATCGCTGTTGCCAAAGCCCCCGATCAGAGCCTGCGCACCCGCCGCCCGCAAAGCCTGAACCCACGCACACTCCAACTTGGACTCGCCGACCGCATATAGCGCAACTTTCGGTGCGCAGGTGCTGGTGAAGTAGTCGATGTGCCAGTGCCGCCGCGCCGGTTGGCCAAAATGACGATTGATGCGACCGGCCAGGCCGCCTGGACCAAGGGCGCTGCCTGCATACGCCCAGCGACCAGCCGGCAGATGGCAGATACCCAGGCACCCGGCTGCCAGTTCCCGCGCCTGCTCCAGGTCGAAGACTAACAGGTAGGTGCCCGGCTGCCTCGGGTAGGGTGTGATGCGGCTGATCACTTCACCTCCATCATAACAGAGAAAAGTCAAAAGTCAAGGGGTTTGTGGTGGGCCTGTGCACCGGTGCACGGTTTGCTCAGCCGTCCTCCCATTCGACCTTTTTCCAACAATCTTCTCTGAGCAGCCAAAATCGGTTGACACCATGCCCTGCGTGTGATACTATATCTCTGTATACCTCAATAGTCGTCTATAGACCTCAATACTTTCCCTGCTCAGGTGATATCCATGGCGCCCAACTTGGATCGCACCGGCCCTGAACCCATCTATCTCCAGCTTGAGGACTGGATGCGGCACCAGATCGCATCTGGAGCCTGGCCCGGCCGGTTCAAGCTGCCGGCAGAGGTCGACCTGGCCCATGAGTTGGACATCAGCCGCGGCACGGTGCGTCGTGCGCTTGATGATCTGGCCGCAGAAGGCCTGCTCACGCGCACCCATGGCCTCGGTACCTTTGTGACGCCCCGTGTGGTGGATCAACCCCTGGCTGACCGCCTGGTAACCTTTTCAGAGGCCCTGATCTCCCAGGGAATCCCGTTCGAGACCAGGGTGATCGCCAAGGCTGTCGTCCCGGCCAAAGCCCGCGTGGCAAGCATGCTCGGCTTGCCCATCAATGCCCCAACCTTCTTCCTGCGTC
Organism: Anaerolineae bacterium; assembly: GCA_032111745.1. Taxonomy (GTDB): domain Bacteria; phylum Chloroflexota; class Anaerolineae; order JAAEKA01; family JAAEKA01; genus JAULUH01. The sequence goes on from JAULUH010000082.1 coordinate 5,490, forward strand.
GTGTGCGGCTGGTGGCAGGGGCCGCGCTTATCCTGCTCGACAACTACGTAGTCTACGACCGCTGCCCAGGGGTGGAGACTCTCGATTTCACTCGCCTCCGGTTGTTTGAGGTTCTGGAAGAACGCTACGGGCTCAGGTTGGAAAACGGCCGGCGGATTTTCCAGGCTCAAGCTGCCGATCGCGAGACCGCTCAGTGGCTTCATATCAAGCCCGGTGAGCCGGTCATGTATGTCGAACAACTGGCGTACCTGGACGATGGTACCGCCATCGAGTTCTCCGATATCTGGCTCAGTGGAGATCGCTTCCGCCTGACGGCAGCCGTGAAGCGCACCGATATCCCGCGAGTAGGCCTATCCTTGTCCCTGCTGCCTGACAAAGAGATCGCCACTCCCTGATGCGGTGCTGCGTCGCCGCAGCCAGCGCGCCATACCCTGCCTCGACGAGGAGAAGCAAGCCATGTCACAACAGGCGGCTCCCGTTTCTGGGGAGCAAACAAGCCAGACGCAGGCCCCTGGCCGGCTGCGAACTCTGCTGCGCGCACGGGAAACCGGGGTGTTCATCGCCCTGCTGTTGATGTGCCTGCTGCTCTGGCAGGCCACACCCGCCTTCATGACCGTCCGTAACCTGCTCAACATCGGCCGGCAGGTTTCTCTCCTCGGAATCATGGCCGTCGGCATGACCTTTGTCTTGATCGCCAGAGAGGTCGACCTGTCGGTGGGCTCGGTCTATGCCCTGGTTGGGCTAGTGATGGGCATGCTGCTCGTTGATGGCCTGAACCTATGGCTGGCTATCGGTACCGGCCTGTTGATCGGGATGGGAGTCGGTGCCGTCAACGGCTTCTTGTCCACCTACGGCATGCTGCCGTCCTTTATCGTCACCCTGGGGATGATGAGCGTGGTCCGTGGCGCGGCCCTGTTGATCACCAATGGCGGGCCCGTCACCATCAACGCCCAGCAGGGAGTCGATCCAGCAGCCCTGGAGACCTTCTATTTCTTGGGCCAGGGCCGCATCTTTGACGCCATTCCCATGCAACTGGTATTCTTCTTCATTGTAGCCGCAATCGGCGCACTGGTGCTGTCCCGCACTGTGTTTGGTTTCAAGGTCTACGCCGTCGGCGGTAACCCCAAGGCCGCGCGGGCCTCCGGAATCAGGGTCTACAATATCAAGATCATGGCCTTCATCATCATGGGCTTTCTGGCTGGGTTGTCGGGCATCCTCGGCATGGCTTTCCTGCCCAGTGGTCAGGCTGGTCGCACCGGTATCGGCGTCGAGCTGGACGTGATCGCCGCCGCAATTGTCGGCGGCGCCTCCCTGTCCGGCGGTGAAGGCACCATCCTGGGTACCATCCTGGGTGTGTTGATCATCGGCGTGCTACGCAACGGTCTGGTCCTGATGGGTATCTCGCCCTTCTGGCAAGAGACCGTGATTGGCCTGGTCATTATCCTGGCCGTTGGTATCGACAAGTGGACCGGCGCCAGGCGCCGTGGCACCACCGCATAGGCTGTTCCAACTCTGTCCAAGGGAGGTGATTGTTCGGTATTCACAGACTTGTCTATAGTCCACAGCAGCTAGCAGCCCTTGCCCGGTAGACCTGCCACCCGCTGTCTTCGGGCTCACCTCACACAGGAGAACTCCCATGGTTCGCAACAAGTTGCCACTGGTCCTGGCCCTGATCTTAGTGACATCCATGATCCTGGCCGCATGTGTAGCACCGGTACCCACCCAGCCGGCCGTGGAGCCCACCCCGGCACCGGTCGAGGAACCGCCCGCTCCTACCGCGGCGCCTGAGGCCGCGGCGCCAGCCGCCGGTGCCTTTGCCCTGGCGCCCGCCATCGCTACCCGCATGCAGGGTGGCGAGACGCCGAAGATCTAC
>JAULUH010000083.1:0-2793 GCA_032111745.1 Anaerolineae bacterium
CAGGCTCCGCACCTGGCTGTGCCGCATGGCCAGGCTCCGCACCCACCAAGGCCTCCGCCGCGCTGTCCAGCCACGCGAGGTGCGCCTCCGTCTGCGCCAGCCGCAGCCGGTACACCAACTCCTCGTATGGCTCCGCGCGCCCCACGGCCTCCACCTCAGCCTGCAGCTCCGCCACCAACGCCCGGCAGGCCGCCCGCTGCTGCGCCAGCAACTCCGCCACCACCTCCGGCCCCTCCTCCATAGCCCAATACAGCCGGGCCAGGAACTCCTGCCGGAACTGCCGCGGCCGGCGCACCGGCGACGTCAGCCAATGCCAGTACGCCGCTTCCCCCTGCGGCGTCAGCTGCAGCACCTTGCGCGGCGGCCGCCCCTCCTGCGGCTGGAGCGTGGAGGCCACATAGCCCTCCTCCTCCAGCCGCGCCAGCAGCGCGTACAGCTGGCTCTGCTTCACCGTCCAGATCAGCCGCAACCCGCTCGTCCGCCGCAGCCGGCGGTGGACTTCATACGCATGCACCGGCCCCCGCCGCAAAAAGCCCAGCAGCGCCAGCTCGTAGGTCAGGGGCGATTTTGTGATCCGGCTCATGAGTGGCGTCGCCTCGTTATTCAAACAATAAGTATATCCGCAGCCGCCATTGTACCCACCCCCCGGTGCGTGTCAAGCCCACCGGCAACGTCCGGCGCCGTATCCCTTGATCACGAATGCATCAAGCCCCCCTCCCCGCGTAGGGCGCGGCCCTCCGTCCCCTACACGATGATATCCCGTTCCGGGATGATATCCCGTTCCGGGATGATATCCCGTTCCGGGATGATATCCCGTTCCGGGACGGTGTGGCCGCCCAGTCCTGGCACCCGCGTGATCTCTCCCTTGCCCGGCGCCCCATCACCCGCCTCCCAGCTGCATTAAGACCCCCGCCCTTTAGCTGGATCACAATCCTCATCCGAGATTTGCCGGGCGAAAGGCGTTGAGCTAAACTGCTATCACTGCCCACCACATACCTGCTCGGCCAGGGGGCCATTTCGCTTCGAAAAGCCTCGAACAAGGGGGATACCATGAACGCGCGGCGACGCCACAGCTATCGTCTGGCTGGCCACGACTATTCCGACTCCTCCCATGCCTACTTCATCACGTTACAGACCAAGATCAAGGGCCTGCGGCCCGGTAGCGTGATCGTCCCCTCGGCCCCGTTCACCAGTTGCCCCGCGTAGGGCCACATCGTCGACGATGCGATCCATTTCTATCGGGCTCAGGGCAAGCTGTTGGTCTTCGCCTACGTGGTGATGCCTGACCATGTCCATCTGCTGGTGGCACGCATCGGTCCAGCGGCCTACGATCCAGCGCCCACCACCTCCGCCAGCTCCAGCCACCGCCCCATCGCCGCATCCAGCTCCTCCTCCACTCCATGCAGCTCCCCCGCCAGCGCCTGCAAGCGCACATAATCCGCCGCACTCCCTGCCACCTCCGCCTGCAGTGCCGCCCGCCGCGCCTCCAGCTCCGCGATCCGCGCCTCCAACCCCTCCAGCTCGCGCTGCTCGCGCCAGCTCAGCTTGCGCTCTACCGGCCGCGCCATGGGTGGGCTCGCCGCCCCGGGAACCGCGCGCCGGGCCTCCGCCCGCGCCGGCCGCGCCTCCTGCTCTCTTAACGCCCGGTACACCTCATACGGCGCCGGATACCTGCCACTCACCTGCCCCCCCAGCTCGAAGCTGACCAGATAATCCACCGTCCGATCCAGGAAATACCGGTCGTGGCTGGCCACCACCAGGCAGCCCTGGAAATGATCCAAAAACTCCTCCAGCACGGCCAGGGTCTGGATATCCAAATCGTTCGTCGGCTCGTCCAACAGCAGCACATTCGGCCGGTGGATCAGCGTGCGTAGCAAGTACAGCCGGCGCCGCTCGCCCCCGCTCAGCGCCGCGATCGCCGCCTGCTGCTGCGGCCGCGGGAACAGGAACCACTCCAGCATCTGCGCCGCGTCCACCAGCCGCGCCGGCTCCCCCGCGGTCTTGTTCCACGCCGCGCCAGCCTCCCCCACCTCCGCGCTGCGGATCAGCGGCGCCTCCGCCTTGATAAAATCGATCACCCGCATGGACTCGTCCAACGCCACATTGCGCTGGTCATAATACCCCAGTTGCACCGTCTCGCCCCAAACCACCGTGCCCGCGTCCGGCTGCACCTGCCCGGCCAGGATATCCAAAAACGTGCTCTTGCCCGCGCCGTTGGGCCCGATGATCCCCACCCGGTCGCCCGGCACCAGCTCGAAGTCCACCCCGCCGAACACCGGCCTCCCGCCGTACGCCTTGGCCAGCCCGGCCGCGGCCAGCACCTTCTTGCCCAGCCGCCGGCCGGCCAGGGCCATCGACACCTGCTCCCGCCGGCTGTCGTGGCGCAGCGTGAGCAGCTCCTCCACCCGTTGCTGGCGGGCCTTCTGCTTGGTGCCCCGGGCCATGGGGCTGCGCCGTACCCACTCCAGCTCCCGCCGCAGCAGCCGCTGCCGGTCCTCCTCCTGCTTGGCCAGCCGCTGGTGGCGGTCGGCCGACAGCTCCAGGTAGCGCGTGTAATTTCCCGGGTAACTCTCCAGCTGCCGGCGGTCCAGCTCCACGATGCGGTTGACCACCCGGTCGAGGAAATAGCGGTCGTGGGTGACCATCATCAGCGCCCCCGGCAGGCCGAGCAGGTGCTGCTCCAGCCAGTCGATAGCGTCGGCATCCACATGGTTCGTCGGCTCGTCCAGGATCAGCAGGTCCCCCGGGTCCAGCAGCGCCCGCGCCAGGGCCACCCGCTTGCGCTGCCCGCCG
>JAULUH010000084.1:0-19558 GCA_032111745.1 Anaerolineae bacterium
CCTCGTGATAGCCGGTTTTGAACTGGGTGAACTTGAGGCCGTGGGCGGTGGAAATGACCACGACCCGGTGGCTGTTGTCGATGACACCACGCTCAACCAGCTTGAACAGCACAGCCAGGGCCACGCCGGTGTGAGGGCAGGTGTACATACCGGTGCGGTCGGCCAGCGCTGCGGCGTGGGCCAGCTCATGCTCGGTGGCCTGCTCCACGATACCGTCGAAGGCCTGTAGGGTCTTGACCGCCTTCTCGTAGCTCACCGGGGCGCCGATCTGGATGGCGGAGGCGAGGGTTTTGGCAGCTTTGACGACGACCTTCTCCTGGAAGTTGTTTTGGTAGCTCAGATAGAGGGGATTGGCCTTCTCGGCCTGGGCCGCTACCAACCGCGGCAGGCGGGAGATGATTCCCAGTTCTTGCAGCAGGAGCAGGCCCTTGCCCAGGGCGCTGATATTGCCCAGGTTGCCGACGGGGATGATGATCCAATCGGGCACGGCCCAATCGAACTGTTGGACGATCTCGATGCCCACGGTCTTTTGCCCTTCGATGCGGAGGCTGTTCATGCTATTGGCCAGGTAGATGCTGTTGTCGTGAGTGACCTCCTGGACGATGCGCATACAGCCGTCGAAATCGGTATCGAGGGCCAGCACCAAGGCGCCGTTGGCGATGGGTTGAATGAGCTGGGCGGCGCTGACCTTGCCCCGAGGAAGGAAGACGATGGTGGGGATGCCGGCAGCGGCGCCATAGGCCGCAAGGGCGGCTGAGGTATCGCCGGTGCTGGCGCAAGCGACGGCCCGCACGGGAGAGGTACCGCTGCGGATCATCTGCTGGACTACGCTGACCAGCACCGTCATGCCCAGATCCTTGAAGGAGCCGGTGTGGCTGTTGCCGCACATCTTGACCCAGAGCTCGTCCAGGCCCAACTGGCGTCCCAGGCGGCTGGCCCAAAAGAGGTTGGAGTTGCCCTCGAACATGGAGACGATGTTGGCGTCGTCAAGGTCAGGGATGACCCATTCCTTCTTGCCCCATACGCCGCTGCCGTAGGGCCACCGGGTGGTGCCGACGCGCTCGTCCATGAGCCGCATCCAGGCGGTGCCGGAGCGGGCCTGGAGCGCAGCCAGGTCATGGGCCACCTCGAGGAGGCCGCCGCAGGTGGGGCAGCGGTAGATGACATCATAGACGGACCACTGGCCCGAGCAACCACGCACGCATTGAAACCAAGCGGAATATGCCATGGGAACAGCTCCTGCAGCCTTCTCAGAGTGAATCTTACCACATTTCCGGCGCAAGTCCAACGGTTGACAAGAGGATTGCAGTAGGTGATGTGGGGCGTGAAGATGGGAAAGGCGTGGGGTGATGGCCACGGGAAGGACTCGCGGTGCCGCCAGCCAGGTCGATGACATCCTCGTTGACGAATACCCAGGGCGGTGATACACTGGGTTCCAGTCAAGGGATCGTGAGTGCCGGCACATATGCATTGTTGGCAGCGGGCACAAGCCTGATCCCTGCGCAGATGAATCTCATCGCCCAGATCCGCGCGGCCGGATCCACCCTGGAGGACTGTTCTGATGGCCTCGGCCGTACTTGATGACCTGCTGACATCCCTGCGCGGTGGCATTGTGCTGGACGTCAGTGTCGGCTGCCTCTGGACCGCGGTGACGGTGGACGTAGCTGGCCAGCGCCGCTGCGGCCTCGCTGCCACCCTGCGGGCTGAGGAGGTCCACGGCCAGCCCGTGGTGCGCCACGCTGGCCATCTGGCAGAAAAAGGCGCCCAAGAGCTGGCCCGCATGGTTCAGCTAGGGTCTAGCAGCCTGACAGAGGCCTCTATCGGCATGGCCGCGTTGAACGCGCTGCTGCCCATTGACGAAGACCCCGGGGCCGAGATCCATGCCGCCGGTGTCATCGCCCAGCGCGGCGCAGGCAAGCGCGTAGCCTTGGTGGGACACTTCCCCTTCGTGGATGCCCTGCGCCAGCAGGTAGAGACCCTCTGGGTACTGGAACTGACTCCTCACGGGGACGACCTGCCTACCGAGGCCGCGCCGGATATTATACCGCAGGCCGATGTCCTGGCTATCACAGGTACGACCCTGATCAACGGCACCTTCGACGGTTTGATGGCCCTGCGGCAGCCCCAAGCCCTGGTACTGATACTGGGTCCCAGCGCTCCTTTGTCGCCTGTGCTTTTCGACCACGGCGTGCACCTGGTATCAGGAGCCCTGGTCCAGGACATCGATCCGGTACTCACTGCGGTGCGCCAGGGCGCGAACTTCCATCAGGTGCGGAGGGCGGGCGTACACTTGGCGACCCTTTGCTGCGAGAAGCAACCATGAGCAAGACGCATGTAGCCATTATCGGCGCCGGACCGGCCGGAGTGACGGCGGCCGTTGCCGCTGCGCAAGCCGGCGCGGAGGTCACCCTGATCGGCGTGGAGCAGCCCGGTGGGCGAGCCATCTGGCACAGCCTGCTTCCCAGCAAGGTGCTGCTCACTGCGGCCGATGGTTTGGGTGCCCTGGAGCAGCTGCCCGACCTGGGCATCCTGCTCAACGGCGCAGCTGCTCCCGATGTCGGGGCGCTGACCCAGCGCATGCACGACCTGGCTCACCAGCAAAGCGCCCAACAGGTGGCCTTGCTGCGGGAGCTGAACGTGCGCTGGATCGTGGGCGTCGGTGCATTCGCAGCTCCCCATCGGCTGCAAATCGCCGAGACTGAACAGACCATCTACATGGACGCCGACGCGATCATCGTGGCTACCGGGTCGGTCCCCATCTTTCCGCCCACTCTCAAGCCGGACGGGAATCGCATCATTGCCCCGCGCATCATCGGCAAGCTGCAGCGGCTGCCGTCCACCATGGCCGTGATAGGAGGTGGCGTCAGCGGCACCGAGTTCGCCTACGCCTTCGCGCGGCTGGGAGTAGACGTGACCTGGCTGGTCGACGAGTACGGGGTGCTGCCTCCCTTTGACCGGGAGCCTGTGGCGGTACTGCTGGAGGCTATGGACCAGCTGGGCGTGCAGCGTATCGAAGGGGTTGCCGTTGAGTCCGCGGTGGCGGATGAAGGTGGTGTGGAGGTTATCTTGCAGGAAGGACGGACTGTACGGACCGAGATGGCGTTCGTCGCCATCGGCCGGACGCCCGACCTGGCGGGACTGCATCTCGAGGCCGCTGGCCTTACGGTCGATGCGCGGCAGGGGATTACCATCGACGCGTATAGTCGCAGCGCGGTGCCGCACATCTATGCGGCGGGTGACGTCACGGGCCTGCCCATGATGGCCAACAAGGCCCTGGCCCAGGGCTGGACGGCTGGACGGCATGCGGCAGGCAGCCCCACCCCCCCCTTGCTGCCGGATGCGGTGGTGGCAGCCGTCTATACGGCCCCACAAGTGGCCCAGGTGGGGATGACCGAGGAGGCGGGCCGGGCTCGCGGCCGGACTGTGACAGTGCTCCGGGTGAACAGCTCGGAGTTCCTGAAGCCGGTGCTGGTACAGGAAGCTGAAGGTTTTGTCAAGCTGATAACCGATGCGATCGACGGGCGGCTGTTGGGCGCCTGTGCCGCCGGTGCGCAAGCCGGTGACGTGCTGGCGCCGGTAGCGCTGGGCATCCGGCTTGGCGCCCGCGTGGACGACCTGGCAGCGGTATTCGCCGCCTATCCCGGCCTTAGTGAGCTACCTTTCGCTGCCGCACGCACCAGTTTTGGCCGACCTCGCTTGTGATTGTTTGCGCAATCCGGTTTTTTGGGGTAGAATGGGGTGGACACTGATGCGTTGATCCCGTTCGAAAGGATCGAGCCATGAAGTATCTGCCTATGGCCCTGGCCGTCACCCTGATATTACTGGGCCTCGTGGCCCTCCCAGCGCAAGCTCAGCAGAGCGAACAGCCAGATGTGCGCGCAGTCCTCTTCTACTCCCCGACGTGTCCTCATTGCCACACGGTCATTAACGAGACCTTGATCCCGCTGGTGGAACGTTTCGGCGACCGTCTGCAGATCGTTGCCATCAACATCACCGATCCCGAGGGCAGGATATTGTACGATGCCTCCACGGAACGATTCCAGATCCCTGCGGAGCTGAGCGGTGTGCCCCGGCTAGTGGTCGGCGAGACTGTGCTGGTCGGAAGTGTACAGATCCCCGAACAGTTCCCGGGCATCATCGAGGCCGGCCTGTCTGCGGGCGGGATCGGCTGGCCGGATATCGCCGGCCTAGCGGAGGCTGTTGCGGAGGTAGATCAGGCGGAGGCCAATCCAACCCCAGCGGCGACGCCGGTGCCTTCCACGGCAACCCCGCTTCCCACTGACGCGCCGGCGCCAGTTCCCACGCCCACCGCGACCGCTCCGGCCATGGCCCTATCCACAGAGGGACTCCCGCCGCCGGAAGCGGAGGCCAACGCAGGATTACCCAAGGGAGGCTGGCTGGCAGCGATCCTCTTGGGCGGCATGGTGCTGTCACTAGCCTATACGGCGGTGCGCCTGGTGCGACCTGGCCTGGCCACAGATATGCAGGCTCGGAGCTGGCTAATCCCGGCCCTGGCCATCGCCGGCCTAGGTGTGGCGGCCTACCTGGCCTATGTTGAGCTGACGCAGACTGAGGCGGTGTGTGGCCCGGTGGGGGAGTGCAACGTGGTGCAGGCCAGCGAGTATGCCAAGATCTTTGGGATACCGGTGGCTGTGCTCGGCCTGGCCAACTTTGCCGCGATTCTGGCTCTATGGGCAGCAGGACACTACGGCAGTGGCCGCTGGGCCAGTCTCGCCAGCCGCGGCCTACTACTACTGACGGTCTTGGGCGTGCTCTTCTCCATCTACCTAACGGTGCTGGAGTTGTTCGTCATCCATGCCGTCTGCGCCTGGTGTCTCACCTCGGCCCTCATCACCACGCTGTTGATGCTGATCGCCGGGCTGCAGCTCACTGCCGTCGAGCCGGCACGCAAAGGCGTGTCACCTCAGCACGCGGTCCACGCCTGACTCACGAGGATAGAGGATTTGTGCCACTCCAGGCCCCCTGACAAAGGGGGCCTTTGGCTATGGATGGCCGCCCGTCTATGGCTGCTTCAGGGTGCGGTCGAAGAAGTCGCGGACCCGCTGGACGAACAATTGATCTCCATCGCCCACGAAGGTATGGGGCTGGCCGGCGTAGGTGAAGCATTCCACGGGCTTCTCCAGCGCCTGCAGCCGCTGGCACAGATCCTCTGACCAAGCCAGAGGCACCTGGTCGTCGAACTCACCGTGGTGGATGCTCACCTGTGCCGTGACGCGATCCAGGTAGTTGATGGGGGAAATGCGCTGCAGCGCGTCGTCCGGGGGACGCTCGTCCCACAGGCCGTTCCTGCCGTTGGTGAAGTAGAGGATGCGGTCATGGTTGAGCGCCTCATCGCCGCTCATGGCGCCGTAGAGCACAGACGCGTCCACATCATCGCTGACTGCCAGTACCCGTTGGCTGATGCCGCCGCCCATGCTGTGGCCCCAGAGGCCGATGCGCTCAGGGTCGGCCTTGGCCAGCGGGCCTGGCTGCCCGCCCATCTTCTGCACCAGGCCGATGAGGTGTAGCACATCCACGGCCTGGCCGACGCGGTAGTTCTCTGGCCCCGAGTCGGACGGGGGCCAGTTGCGGAAGTTGGGGTGGATGACCAGGTAGCCGGCCCGGGCCAGGGCGTCCGCGTAGCGGGTGGTGTAGGTGAGCGTGTTGTAACCGGATGGGTCCACGTAGCCATGCAGTACCAGCACCACGGGAAAGGGCCCCTCGCCCTGGGGTACGTTCATGAAGCCGTAGATGGTCAGGCCGTCGCTGGGATAGGTGATTAGGGTGCGGGTGAACGCCTCTGACACCCCCAGCACCTCCTCGATGCGCAGCTCTCCGTCGCCGTAGGGGCGGGCTGCCAGACCGTCGATGGTGAAGTCGGCGTAGGGGTCGGGAGTCGGCGTCAGAGTTGGCGTGGCCGTGGGCGGGGCGGTGGCGGTGGGTGTGGCTGTGGGGCTAGTAGTCGCCGTGGCAGTGGGGGTGGGAGTAGCAGGCTCGGCAGGTAGCACAGTAGCCGTTGCGGGCGGCGACTCAAGTACAGCCGGGCTCGGCGGGCTGGTAGTGCTGGCCAGGCCCACCCCTACAGGGGTAGAACGGGGTGAGCCGCAGGCGGCGATCACCAGCACCAGAGCAGCAAGCAGGCCTGCCATCCAGAACGCTCGTTTTGCCGTCATCTAGATCACTCCTGTCCAGGGATTACTCTGCTATTCAACGCCAGTTCACAGTCCGAGGCCGATCCAGAGCTGGGTGGCCTGCCGGAACAGGTCCATCATTATCCTGGGCTGACCCTTTTTGGTCAAGCCCGTCAAGCATCTAATCAGGGTTTCTCACGGATTGCAGCGTGGGGCTGTGGCGGAGTGGGCTGGAGCACGGACGGACACGGACAGACATTGACGTCAGAAGTGAACAAGATGGGCTTTTGAGAAACCCTGTAGGGCCTTTGAAAAGTCGAGGCGCCGGGAGGTGGCACGGGTTTGTTTGTGTTCACCGACGGGAGGAGGGACGTGATGAGGGACGTTGCCACGGCTGGGGGGGAGGATGGCGACTTGTCGATGGAACAACCTGTGGGGGGCTAGCCCGGGGCGGCCACGGAGGGCCGCGCCCTACGAGGGGATACGAGGCGGCCACGGAGGGCCGCGCCCTACGAGGGGATAGGGGGTTTTGGAGTAGCCAGGAGGGGCAATGCTCCAGGGGGTCGTTCGCCCAAGGTCCCGCTTCTGGCTATTCCTCGAGGAATACCAGGCCCCCTGCCCCGTCGGCCACTACCAGCTGCGCCCCGCGCAGCTGCACCCGGCGGGCGCTGCCGGGGGTGTCGACCGTGCCAAGCAGGACCGGCTGCCGCGGATCGGCCAGGCTGACTACGCCCACCCCTGCCCCGCCCGCCGCCAAATAGGCTCGCTCACTATCCAGCGTGATACTCATAGGGGCCCATGGCAACCCCAAGACTTCAACCACGAGCGGCTGAGCCGGATCCGAGACCTCGACCGCGGTCAGCTGACCCTGGCACACCGCGTCGCTGCAGCTACCGGAGGCCACGTAGAGCATGCCTTCCGGCCCTGCGGCCACATCCCAGGCCTCAGTGGGGAGATCGATTCGGGCCAGGGTCGCAGGTGCCGTGAGGTCCTCCACATCCACGGAATGCAAGAAGCCCTGCCGCTGGTCCTCAATGCTGATGCCGCCGGCCACGTAGACCACCCTGGGGCGACCGGCCTCTCCGGCCCCCACGGGATCCGCGGCGGCTATGGCCCACACCTCTCCCGCTTCTTCTAGCCGACCTGTCACACTCGGCGCCTCAGGGGCACTCACGTCCACAGTGGCCAGGCCGCCGCCGCCCAGCGCCACGAACGCGGTATCCGGCCGGCCCTCTGATGCGGGCTCCAATGCCACGGCGTAGGCTGCGCCCCCCAGCACTGCCGGTGTGATCACACCGGTCACCGTAGGCGTGAGCGTTTCGTTGAAATCGATCACCTGCAGGCCATCCTCCCACGCTGGCGCGTAGCCCATATCTTGGAGCAGCTCCATCCCGTTGGCCCAGCGCAGACCGGGCACCCGGCTCGTCACGCCCCACAGCCCGGCCTGATCCGGGTCCAGAAGCTGCAGGCCTGCTTCGGGGCCACCCGCAACCACCAAGCTCTCACCTAGCGCGGCTACATCCAGCGCGCTGCCATGGCTGGACAGCCGCCCCAGGACCCTGGCCTTGGCCGGCTCGGCTACATCCACCACCTGGAGACCTTCCTCGGCCGTGGCCAGGAAGGCCAGATCACCGGCCACATGCATGTCGGTGACCGCGCCGGACGTGCTGAACAGACCGCTCTCTGCTAGCTGCGCTGGCTGCGTCCGGTCCAGGGCCAAGACGTTCGAGCCGCACAGGTCGAACTCACAGAACGCCTCGCCCACATAGAGCAGGCCATCGGCCAGAGCAAGGGTGCTGGCTGCCGGTACCGCACTATAGGTACCGGCAACGGTTGGCGTGATTGGGTAGGTAAGGTCCAGCACGTGCACCTGGCCATTGCCTGCGGCAAAGGCAATCGGGCCATCCAGCTCGACGTCTCGTACCCCGCCTGGCAGGTACGTGGTTGCCAGGGCCTGAGGCTGGGCAGGATCGCTGGCATCGACGGTCGTCACCCCCGACCCATGCCCGACGACCAAGAGCTCCGCCGAGCCCTCGACGTCCACTGGCAGGTCAGGGAGTTCCAGCTGTCCTACCAACTGCGGCGCGCTGGGAGCAACAGGATCGACCACGACCAGGCTGCCTCCGCATGCCTCTTCCTGGCATGCACCGGCCACCGCGACCGCGGTTTGGGGGCCAGCCGATACCTGTTGCGCCTCCCCCTCCAACGGCAAGGTGCCCGCTACCTGCAGCTGGGCAGGAGCCCTCACATCCAGGAGGTGCAACCCGGCCCCTGCCGCTATCATGGCATAGCCGCCGGCCAGATCGATCCCGTGCACCACACCCGGCAGGACCGGACTCTGCCCCAACATCTGCGGACTGGCCGGATCCGACACGTCCACCGCAAGTACCCTGGGCCCTACGCCGAGATAGACGGTGTTGCCGTCCACTGCCAGGGCCAGGGACTCTCCGCCCAGCTGGTCGACGACCTGCGGCAGGGGCACGGTGGGGGTGGGCTCCCCCGGGCTGCCAGGCACCGCCACCACCGGCGGCGGCACTGCGCAGGCCGCCAGCAACCCAAGCAGCAGAGCGCCTGATACCATCAGCACAGCCGCAGCCTTTAGCATGGATAAGCTCCGCTCACAGCAAGACATGGGTCAGAGGATCGTCTGGCCTAGCAACGATGCCACCAGCTGCACCGCCAACTCGGCGGTGCGGTTGCCGTCGTCCAGGATGGGGTTGATCTCCACCACATCCAGGGACGCGATCTTGCCGGACTCGCTCAGGATCTCCATCAGCAGATGAGCCTCCCGGTACGAGAGCCCACCAGGCACCGGCGTGCCCACACCGGGTGCGGTACCGGGATCCAGGGAGTCCATATCCAGGCTGACGTGGATGCGGGGCACATGGGTGAGATGGCTCAGGGCCCGCCGGCCCACCGTGGCCAAGCCCAGCTCGTCCACATCCCGCATGGTGTAGACGTGGATGCCGCTGGCGGCCAGCGCGTCCCGCTCGCCTGGATCCAGATCGCGGATACCGATCATGGCTATCTCCTGGGCGCGGAGCTTGGGCCCAGCATGTCCCAGGTTTACCAGGTCTGGATGGCCGCGTCCGATCAACGTTGCCACGGGCATGCCATGGATGTTACCTGAAGGAGACGTTTCGGGGGTGTTGAAGTCCGCATGGGCGTCGATCCAAATCAGGCCCAGGGGCCCGGCCGTGGCTGTGCCGCCGACGGTGCCGATGGCGATGGAATGGTCACCGCCCAGGAAGATGGGGATCTCCGGCGTGCTGGCGCAGCTGCTGGCCACCTCGTAGATAGCCAGGCAGGCGGCGGTGACCTCAGGCAGGTGACGCAGCATGCCCTCGTCGCAGTCGGGCGGGCAATGGGCCTGCACCGCGTGTTGCTCGCGCACGGGCACGGTGATGTTGCCAGCGTCCTCCACCTGGCAGCCCAGCCGGGTAAGCTTCTCGTAGATGTCGGCATAGCGCACTGCGCTGGGGCCCATGTCGACCCCGCGACGATCCTGGCCCAGGTCTATGGGAATGCCGAGGATGCGCAGGCTGTGCGAGTAGAGATGGGCGTGAGACATGTCAGCGCTGGGCCTCCAGGCAGGTCACGCCTTGCGGCCCCACTACGGCGTTGTGCACCACGCCGGCGGGCAGGTCCAGCCGATCTCCGGCATGCAGCCGCACTTGGCGATTCTCCGTGGGCAGGCCGAAGGTGATGGATCCCCGCACGACGTAGATCACCTTGTTGTATGGATGGGTATGGGCGCCATAAACATCGCCCGGGCCGTTGGACCAGGCATAGGCCCGCAGGCCCTCGGTGGCCAACAACCTGTGGATGGCGCTCTCATCGGCAGGCTGCTCTCCTGGCCAGGAGTGTAGGATTGCGGCAGGCTGGTTCACAGGGATACTCCCTTTAGCGACGGCTTTGGCCGAATTGCCGAGATTTGGCTCCGGCGTAGCGGCGATTGTAGCACGCCTGGGCGTGTGCTGGCAAGTGGCCATGACCTGACCGATAGGGCTGCTCAGGAGTCGAATGGGAGGGTTCGCGGGGGGAGACTGGTGTTGCGGCGAATGAGGGGCCAGCGAGGGAGATTTGAGAGATGCCGCTGCGGCCGGGGTGACGCGGGGTGATTTGTCATTTGATGGGCTTTCGGTTACTATGAACGCGCTCGATCGACTCATCACGTCGTCTTCTCTGCCCAACGCTTTGCTTCGTCTCGCACCTCACGCACCCTATTAGGAGGCACTCCCACATGTCCAAGAAGACTGTCGTCCTGACTCTGGCCCTGGTGCTGGCCGCGCTGCTCGCCGCGTGTGTGGCGCCGGTGGCACCTGCTCCAACTCCGGCACCGGCCGCCGAAACCGCGGCCGAGGAAGCGCCCGCCATTCCCGCCGTCTTCGGGGCCTATGCCACAGCCATTGAGGAGCCCTGGGATGGTGTAATCCACGCTGCCCTGAACAAAGCCCAGGCAGATGGCCGGATCACCTATACCTACACCGACGACATCGGATATGCGGGCGATATGGAGCGGGTGTTGCGGGAGGTGGCCGAGAAGCAGAAGCCCAGCATCATCTTCGGCGACGCCTTCGGCAACGAGGAAGCTGTGCGCCGGGTGGCCAAGGACTACCCTGACATCGCCTTCGTCTTTGGCTCAGGCGGGGGACCAGCCGAGCCCAACTTCTCTGTATTCGACAACTGGATCCATGAGCCGGCCTATCTGAGTGGCATGTTGGCTGGCGGGCTGACCGAGAGCAACGTTGTCGGCGTGGTCGGTGGCCTGCCGGTGCCCGAGGTCAATCGCATCGTCAACGCCTTCACCGCCGGTGCCCTGGTTGTGAACCCGGACGTGGACGTCAAGACCTCCTTCATCAACAGCTGGTTCGACCCGGCAGCTGCCAAGGAGGCGGCCCTGGCTCAGATCGACGCTGGGGCCGACGTGCTGTTCGCCGAGCGCTTTGGCGTGATCGAGGCCGCGGCGGAAAACGGCCTGTGTGCGTTCGGCAACATGAGCGACCAGAAGGAGCTGGCTCCCGACTACGTGGTCAGCGGCCCCGTGTGGAACATGCAGCCCACAGTGGACTACGTGATCGGCCAGGTCGAGGGTGGCACCTACACGGCGCAGGACCTGAAGGATTTCAGCATGGTTGCCAAGGGCGGGGCCAGCCTGGCACCTATCAACATGGACGTCAAGTGCGGGTTGACTCAGGAGCTGGTCGACCAGGTCATGGCCAAGGAAGAGGAGATCAAGAGCGGCCTCTTCCGCGTCGACATCACCGAGTCGCAGCCCCCAGCGTCCTCCAAGAGCGGACAGTAGCGGGCACAACGGCCTAGTCCCGCAGAGGGAACAGGGTTACATGCACGGTCGCCCTTTGACCTCTGCGGGCCGGCCTGTCGCGCTGTAGAAGGCTCACCCAGCGATGGCTGCCGTCGAGATGCGCAGCATTACCAAGCGCTTTGGCGCGCTGGTGGCGAACGATGCGGTAGATTTCACCCTCCACCGCCAACAGATCCACGCGCTGCTGGGGGAGAATGGCGCAGGCAAGACGACCCTGATGCGCATCCTGTATGGCCTGTACCACGCCGACGAGGGTGAAATCCACATCGATGGCCAGCCCGTGCACATCCGCTCACCCAGGAACGCCATCGACCATGGCATTGGCATGGTCACCCAGCACTTCGCCCTGGTGCTGCCCCTGACGGTGACCGAGAACGTGGTGCTGGGCTACACCGGCGGCGTGCGCCTCAACCTCGAGGAGGCCCATCACCGGGTAGGGGCCGCGGCCGAGCGCTTCGGCATCGAGGTCGATCCACGGGCTGTGGTCAAGGACCTCTCGGTGGGCGAGCGGCAGCGGGTAGAGATCCTCAAGGCGCTCTATCGCGAGGCCCAGGTGTTGATCCTGGACGAGCCCACGGCGGTACTGGTGCCCCAAGAAGTGGATCAGCTCTTCGAGGGCCTGCGCCGGCTACAGGCAAATGGGCTCTCGGTGGTGTTTATCAGCCACAAGCTGAACGAGGTGATGGCGATCACCGATGCCGTTACGGTACTCCGGGCCGGAAAGGTCGTGGGCACGCTGGCCACGGCGGCCACCACCCAGGCCGAGCTGGCCCGGCTGATGGTGGGCCGGGCCAGCTTCGGCGTCGTCCGGGCGGGCGAGGCGGCGCCGGCCCAGGCGCCACAGCCGGTGCTGAGGCTGGCCGGCGTGAGCGCGATGGACAACAAGGGGCTGCCTGCCTTGAAGGCCATCTCCCTGGAGGTGTGGGCGGGAGAGATCGTGGGCGTAGCCGGCGTGTCGGGCAACGGCCAGAGCGAGTTGGCCCAGGTGGTGGAGGGGACCAGGTTGCCCACCGGTGGCCATATCATCGTGGATGGCCGCGATATCACCGGCGTGGACCCTGATGCCGTGATGCGGGCCGGCGTGGGCCGCATCCCCGAGGACCGGCACACCAGCGTGGTGGGGGACCTGACGGTGGCCCAGAACATGGCATTGGAGCACCTGGGCGAGTACGCTAGAGGTGGCCTGCTGGACAAGGGCCACATGCACGCCCACGCCGAGCGTCTGATCGAGGGCTACCAGATCAAGGCACGACCGGACGATCGCATTCGCACCCTTTCCGGTGGCAACATGCAGAAGGTGATCCTGGCCCGCGTGCTGGAGCGCAACCCGCGGGCCATCATCGTCTCCCAGCCGACCCGTGGGCTGGACGTCGGGGCTACCGAGTACGTGCGGGGCAAGCTGCTGGAGCAGCGCCAGCGGGGGGCGGCCGTGTTACTGATCTCCGAAGACCTGGATGAGATCCTGGCGCTGTCCGACCGCATCGCCGTGATCTACGAAGGCGAGATCCTGGACGTGCTCCCGGCGGCGGAGGCCGACGTCGAGCGGCTGGGGTTGCTGATGTCCGGGGTCCGGGATGGAGGAAGCTAGACCATGACCGGCAAGCAAGGCTGGCGGTTACCCTTTGGCAAGTCGCAGCCCGTGCAGCCCGCGCTGGAGTCTGCGGAGACGATAGCGCTACCGGGTGCCACCAGCGACGCGGGGCGCAGCGGGGCGCGGAAGGTGGACCTGGTATTCACCATCGACACCACCGGCTCCATGTCCGACAAGATCGACGGACTCCTGCAGACCTGCGCGCGCTTCGTGGACGAGTTCGCGGCGCTGCAGGTGCAACACCGCATCGCCATCGTGGCCTTTGGCGACTTGAAGGTGCGCGGGGACAAGATCGTGCGCACCGACTTCACTTCCAAGGTCGAGGTCACCAAGAAGAGCCTGAGCAACATCCCCCGCTACAATGGGGGTGGCAACCGGGGGGAATCTTCGCTGGAAGCCATCGACAAGGCACTGGAGCTGCCCTTCGACCCCGGGGCGGTGAAGGTACTGATCCTGATCACGGATGAGCCGGCCCACCAGAACAAGCTCAAGGCTGCCGACGTCACAGGCATGCTGGCCGAGCGGGAGTTCCTGACCTTCGTGGTATCGCCGCCCTACGGCTATTTCCAGGACATGGCCAAGCGCACGGGCGGCAAGTGGTACAAGGTGTCGGCCAAAACCGATTTCACCGACCTGCTGGCCATGTTCCGCGAGATGGCTACCACCGTCTCCCAGACTGTATCCGACGTCCACGAGCTTGCCGAAGGCAGCGTGGCCAAGTACAGGCTTCTACCGCCCAAGGACTGAGCCAGTTGGGACTGCGCATCGAACGCAACCCGGCGCCGGTGTGGTTCCGGCCCCTGCTCCCCCTGATCGCCATTGCGGTGACGTTCGCCATCACCAGCGGGCTGGTGTTGCTGGTCGGCCAGCAGCCGCTGGCGGCGTACTACTATTTCCTCATCGAGCCGCTGTCGAGCCCGGTCAGCGTGGTCGAGGTGATGGTGAAGGCCACACCGCTCCTGCTGACCGGGGCGGCCGTAACGTTTGCGTTCGTGGCCGGCTTCTGGAACATCGGGGCCGAGGGGCAGCTGCTGGCTGGTGCCACGGCGGCCACGGCGATCGGCCTGCAGATGGACAACGCGTCGCCCTGGGTGGCGATCCCGCTGATGGTTGGCGGGGGCTTCCTGGCCGGCATGGCGTGGGTGCTGGTGCCGGCGCTGATGAAGATCAAGCTGGCCATCGACGAGGTGGTGACGACCCTGCTACTGAACTCGGTAGCGCTGTTGAGCGTGAGCGCCCTGCTCAACGGCCCCTGGCGCAATCCGATCTCGCAGTGGCCGCAGTCGCCAGAGATCGCGGCGGCGGCGATCTTCCCCAAGCTGATCCCGCGCTCCCGCCTGCACCTGGGCTTCATCCTGGGCATCGTCATCCTGGTGGTGATGTGGTTTGTCCTGAACCGCACTGTCTTCGGGCTGCGGATGCGCGCAGCCGGCCTGAGCCCAGTGGCGGCCCGTTTCGCCGGGGTCAAGGTCGATCGGACGGTGCTGATTGCCGCCCTAGTAAGCGGGGGGATTGCGGGCATAGCCGGAGCAAGCGAGGTGGCCGGCATCCATTACCACCTGATCGATGCCATCTCGGCTGGCGCGGGCTACACGGGGATTCTAGTGGCCATGCTGGGGGGGCTGAATCCGCTGGGCGTTATCCTATCCGCCTTATTCATCGGACTGATCGATACTGGCGCCCAGTCGGTAAGCCGTGCCCTGGGCGTGCCGGTTTACCTGGGCGACGTCATCCTGGCGACCCTGCTGCTGGTGACCCTAGCTATGCTCCTGCTGCAGAACTATCGTATCTCCTGGCAGCGGCAGGTCTGAGAAGCGCCGAGTTACCATGGAAAACGCCGCCGAAGTCACGTTCCTGGTCAGCCTGATCGCGGCCACGTTGCGGGTGGCCACGCCGCTGGTGTACGGCACCATCGGCGAGATCATCACCGAGCGCAGCGGCGTGCTCAACCTGGGCATCGAGGGCATCATGTTCCTCGGTGCTTTTGCGGGCTTTGCTGCGGCGGCCAAGGCTGAGGCGGCCGGCATCGGCAGTTACTTATGGATGGGCCTCGGTGCCGCCATGCTGGCGGGCACGCTGATGGCCTTGCTGATGGCCTTCCTGACCGTGACCCTGGGGGTCAACCAGCATGTCTCGGGGCTGGGCATCACGCTGCTGGCGACGGCCCTATCTCTGTTCGGCTTCCGGCTGGTTTTCGGTGAGAGCGCGGTGTTGCCCTCGGTGGACCCGTTCCCGCAGATCGCCATCTTCGACGGCGTGCCTGTACTGGGGCCCATCTTCAACCAGTACCTGCTCACCTACCTGGCCTTCCTGGTGCTGGTGCCGGTGAGCTGGTGGGTGATCTACCGCACCAATTTCGGCCTATCGCTGCGCGCGGTGGGTGAGAATCCGGAGGCGGCGGATGCGGCGGGCATCAACGTCTTTCGCACCCGCTACATCGCCATCGTGGTCGGCGGCGCGCTGATGGCCGTGGGCGGAGCATTCCTGTCCCTGGCCCAACTGGGCGCGTTCTCGCCGGGCATCGTGGCCGGCCGGGGGTGGGTGTGCATCGCGCTGGTGATCTTTGCGTGGTGGGACCCGATCCGCGGGATGCTGGGTGCCCTGCTGTTCGGCGGGGTGTTCGCCCTGCAGCTGCGGCTGCAGACCATGGGCTTTGGCCTGCCCTACGAGATCCTACTGGCGCTGCCCTACCTGGTGACCATCCTGGCCCTAGCCATCGCCGGGCGCAATGCGCCGTATCCGGGCGCCTATCTGAAGCCCTATCGCCGGGAATAGGGCGCTGAAGATCTGGTTTCAGTCCAGCTTTCAGCGCCAAGTTACTCCATCGATGGAGGACGCGACCATGGACGAGTTCATGCAGGCAGCTATCGACGAAGCACGGAAGGGGCTGGCCGAGGGCGGCATTCCCATCGGCTCGGTACTGGTGATCGACGGCAGGATCGTGGGCCGCGGCCACAACCGGCGGGTGCAGCAGGGCAGCGCCATCTTGCATGCGGAGATGGATGCCCTGGAGAACGCGGGCCGGCTCAAGGCCGGGGATTACCAGCGCGCAGTGCTGTACTCCACGCTGTCCCCCTGCGACATGTGCAGCGGCACGGCGCTGCTGTACAAGATCCCGAAGGTCGTCATCGGCGAGAACCGCACCTTCCAGGGGCCGGAGGACTACGTGCGCTCGCGCGGGGTGGAGTTGGTGATCCTGGACGATCCGGTGTGCATCCGGCTCATGGAGGATTTCATCGCGGCCAACCCGGAGCTATGGAACGAAGACATCGGCGAATAAGGTGATCGTATGGAGATCCTCGAGTCCCACGTCGACGTCCAGGACCCGCAGTTCCTGGCCAACGCGGCCCACAACCGGAGGCTGGCCGAGGAGCTGCGGCAGCGGCTGGCGCAGGTGCGGCAGGGTGGCGACGAGGCGGCGCACCAGCGGCATCGGGAGCAGGGCAAGCTCTTCGTGCGTGAGCGCATCGACCGGCTGCTGGATCCCGGCGCGCCGTTCCTGGAGCTGGCGCCCCTGGCGGCGTGGGAGCTGTACGAGGGGGAGGCGCCCTGCGCGGGCGTGGTAGTAGGCATTGGGGCGGTAGCAGGGCGGGAATGCCTGATCATCGCCAACGATGCCACGGTCAAAGGGGGAACCTACTACCCCATGACCGTCAAGAAGCACCTGCGCGGCCAGCAGGTGGCGCTGGAGAACAGGCTGCCCTGCATCTACCTGGTGGACTCGGGGGGCGCCTTCCTGCCCATGCAGGACGAGGTCTTTCCTGATGTAGACGACTTTGGGCGCATTTTCTACAACCAGGCCGTCATGAGTGCGGCGGGTATCCCGCAGATCGCGGCGGTGATGGGCTCGTGCACGGCCGGCGGCGCGTATGTGCCGGCCATGAGCGACGAGACGGTGATCGTCAAGGGCACCGGCACCATCTTCCTCGGCGGGCCGCCCCTGGTGAAGGCCGCCACCGGCGTCGACGTGACGGCCGAGGAATTGGGCGGCGCCGACGTGCACGCCCGGGTCTCGGGCGTGGCCGACCACTATGCGCTGGACGATGAGCACGCGTTGGAGATCGTGCGCGGGATCGTGGCCACCCTCAACACGCGCAAGCAAGTGGACCTGGACCTGCAGCCGCCGGAGGACCCGGCGTACGACCCGGCCGAGCTGTACGGCATCGTGCCCATTACTTTTCGGGAGGCCTACGACGCGCGCGAGGTGATCGCCCGGCTGGTGGATGGCAGCCGGTTTCGGGAGTTCAAGGCTTTGTATGCGACCACCCTGTTATGTGGGTTTGCGCGCATCTGGGGCTACCCGGTGGGTGTGATCGCCAACAATGGAATCCTGTTTGGCGAGTCGGCACTGAAGGGCACGCATTTCATCGAGCTCTGCACGGCCCGGCGCATTCCCCTGCTCTTCCTGCAGAACATCACCGGGTTCATGGTGGGCAAGGAGTACGAGGCCGGAGGCATTGCCAGAGATGGGGCCAAGATGGTGCATGCGGTGGCCAATGCAGCGGTGCCCAAGCTGACGGTGGTGATTGGGGGCAGCTTTGGCGCCGGGAACTACGGCATGTGCGGCCGGGCCTATGGGCCGCGCTTCCTGTGGATGTGGCCGAATGCCCGCATCAGCGTCATGGGCGGTGAACAGGCGGCGAGCGTATTGCTGACGGTCAAGATGGAGCAGCTGGCGCGACGGGGCCAGCCGCCGTTGACGGCGGAGGAACAGGAGGCATTCAAGGCCCCGACCCTGGAGAAATACGAGCGGGAGGGCAGCCCCTACTATGCCAGCGCCCGCCTATGGGATGACGGCATCCTGGACCCCATGGAGACCCGCCAGGTCCTGGGGCTGGCGCTGTCGGCGTGCCTCAATGCGGCGGTACCGGAGACCAGGTATGGCGTCTTCAGGATGTGACCGCTGGCCTGGCCACCGCCGGGCCCTGTGAGAAGCTGGCAGGTGGCATCGTGATCCCTCGCCAAAGGGCGCCCGCCTGGCTGCTGGTTCTGGCCCCTGCCATTCTGCTGGCGAGCTGCGCGGCGCCGGGAGTGGCGCCGCCAGGGGAGACCATCCCGTCCCCCCGGATGGCGCCCACCCTGGTGGCCGCACCCGCGCCGGCCCTCGCGGCCACACCATCGCCTGCCCCCGCCACGGCGACGCCCAGGCCGGCCGCCACGGCGACGAGCACGCCGGAGCCCCTGGCTGAGGCAGGCCAGCCCACAGGGTCCCCCACGCCGGCTCCAGGCGCGCCCCCGCAGCGAACAACTGCTGCAATGGAGAGCCTGCCGCCGCTGCTGGCCCCCCTGGTGATCGACGGCGAGGCCGGGCGCATCTACGCTGCCACCAGCTCCAGCGATGGGTATCCCGTGTCCACTGCCGTCCTCTCCACGCAGGATGGGGAAGTCCTCGACATCCTGGACCAGGCCGGCGAACTGGCGCTGGATGCCGTGCATCACCGCCTTTACGTGGACCAGGGCGACGATGGCCTGGCCGTGCTCGACTCCAGGACAGGGGCCTGGCAGCGGACGATAGGCCTGCCACCGTTGCCGCCAGACAGCTACGCGCGGCCCGTAGCGCCACAGGCGGACCCGGCCACGGGCCAGGTGTTTGCCATGCGGGACAACGCAGTCTACGCCATCGACCCCGACTCGGGCGAGGTGCGGCCGCAGGCCGAGTTCGACCTGCGGCCTCAGGACAACTGCCAGCAGCCGCACGACGCGGCCCTGCCCATCACCGGCAGCCAGTACGACCCCGAGCGGCGCATCCTCTACCTGACTTTCGTAACCTACTATTGCACGCCGTGGGTGGGCCAGACCATCGTAGCCTACGACGTGGGCTCTGGGGCAGAGATCGGCACGGGAGGAGGTTCCTACCTGGTCACCGCGGCCTGGGACGGGCGCCTGTATGCCAGCAGCTGGTACCGCATGGGCGTGGGCACTTTGTGGCTGCTGCGCGATGGCCAGCCGGGGGTCACCTCCACGGACTGGAACGGGCTGGTGCACGGGTGCATGCAGGTCGACCCGGCGCGGCAACGGCTGCTGGTGGGCGCCAGCGCGTTCCTGGGCGTGTTCGACCTCGACGACATGGCCATGGACTATGGCGTGACCCTGCCGCGCCGCGGGTGCGTGGCCGGGTTCGACCCGGTCACGGACCAGCTGGCCTTCCTGGAGGAAGGCCGCCTATGGCTATATCCGGCGCGCATGGTCGAGCCAGGGCAGCCAGAACTGCCGGCTGCGGTGGTAGCCCCGGCGAAGCCGGTGGTGCGGCTGGCGGTGTCCGCGGATTGGCCGGCGGACCGGAGCCTGGCCGGGCTGTGGGGTAGCGATATGACGACCGACGACTGCTACGTCTTCGGCCAGTACGGCGGTGCCATCCTCCTGAGCGCGGACGGGGGTACGTCATGGCGGGCAGGGGAGGGCGGATTGCCCACCGGCTGCACCACGGCGTCGGCCCTGGCGCTGTCGCCGGACTACGCCCGCGATGGCACACTGCTGGCCGGCATTGCAGGCACGGGGGTCTTCAAGTCC
>JAULUH010000085.1:0-13341 GCA_032111745.1 Anaerolineae bacterium
CGCGGCCAGCTCAATCCGCCGCTTGAGCTCTTCATCGGCATAGACCTGGATTCTTGTATTGGGCATTGCCTCACCTCCGCAGATATGATATCATTATGACACTATAGTGTCAAGGTCACGTAGATCTAGTCGGGCGATCGCGTGTGGCTAGGTCTACTGGGAAAATCGTGGAGGACCGGTTCGAAGCCGATTTCTACGGGCTCATGCAGCAGCTTGGTGCGATTCCTACATCGTGAGTAGAACATCGGCAACGCATTGCCGAACCACAAGGCAGACGAAGCCGGCATGTTCCGGCTCCGTCTGCCTTGGTGGGTGGCAAGCCGACCAGCAGACGCCGGCAGGCTACCAAATCCGCACCATACCCTCTGACGACACCCTCACAACACTTGCAACATGATTCTGAGCTGGCTATTGGGCCGCAGTGAACTTCTGGCGAGCTAGCATAGTGGATTCCAGTGAACAGGTAAACCTGATACTCTTGAGATGACGGCGTTTGGGTCATGGCGTGGCCCCTATATAGGAACCTCAAGCGGCAAATGAGAGGAGGTTCGCATGAACGACACCTTCGCGCGGCGGCCTGTATTGGTCGTCGCGGTCTTCTTGCTCCTGCTCCTGTTGGTGGCAGCCGCCCTGCTGGCCTACAGCACCTGGCGGGCACAACAGATCACCGGCCAACAAACTGTGCTGGTGGCGCCTGACCAGCTGGTGCCAGGCGAGCAGGCCGCCATGCGGGCCGTGGTGCAGGATCTCGACACCGGCGAGCCCCTCCCGGGCGCAGCGGTGGAGGTCAGCCTGCGCGGGCCAGGGGAGACCAGGGGCGGCGAGGTCTATCGCGGCCGCACCGATGCGCTGGGCTCGGCTGACATCCGCTTCGTGGTGCCTGCAGACCTGGCCGGCCAGCAACAGCTGGTGGTCAACACCCGCTCTGCAGTGGGCTCCGACGAGCTGAGCAAGCCGGTGCAGGTCCAGCGCCTCTACAAACTCCTCCTCACCACCGATAAGCCCCTCTACCAGCCCGGCCAGGCCATCCATATCCGGGCCCTGGCCCTTAGCGCAGGCGACCTGCAGGCCGCGGATGGCCTGCCGCTGGAGTTCGTGGTGCAGGACCCCAAGGGCAACAAGGTGTTCCGGGAGGAGGTGACTACATCCCCCTTCGGGATCGCCAGCGCGGACTTTCAGTTAGCTAATGAGGTCAACACCGGCGACTACAAGGTCCTGGCCCGGATCGGCAGCGCGGCCACGGAGCAGGCGGGCGCCGGGGCCGAGTCCGAGAAGACGGTGATGGTCAAGCCGTACGTGCTGCCGAAGTTCCAGGTCAACCTGCAGACCGACCGGCCCTGGTACCTGCCTGGCCAAAAGGTGCAGGGCACGCTGCAGGCCAGCTATTTCTTCGGCAAGCCGGTGAGCAAGGGCCAGGTGACCATCACCGGCTCCGTCTATGAGGTCGAGCGACAGCAGGTGCTTGAGCTAACGGGCGTTACCGATGCCGAGGGCCGCTTTCCCTTCGAGTTCGACCTGCCTGAGTACTTCGTCAGCGGCGCGCCTGAGGTGGGGCAAGCGGCCTTCGGGCTGGAGGCCACGGTGATCGACCAGGCCAACCAGGCCGAGCAGGTGGCCCAGGCCCTGGTGGTGGCGCAGGAGCCCCTGCTGATCGACGTGGTAGCCGAGAGCGGCGCGCTCAAGCCGGGGGTGGAGAACGTGGTCTACATCCTCACCAGCTATCCCAACGGCGCGCCGGCCCAAACCGAGGTCGATATAGCTGGGGATGGGGTGCAGCAGTCCCTCACCACCGGCAGCGCAGGTCTGGCCGAGCTGCGTTTCACGCCGCCGGCCTCCCCTGGTCCCCTCACGCTCACCATCGCAGCGCGCGACGCCCAGGGCAACGAGGCCAGCAAGGTGGCCGGCCTGGAGGCGGAGGCCGCGGCCGAGACCGTGCTGCTGCGGCCCGAGCGGGCGGCCATCCGGGTAGGCGACACGCTGCATGTGGACATGTTGAGCTCCGCCCCGCAGGGCACGGCGTATCTCGACATCGTGCGCGCCGGGCAGACCCTGAGCACCCGGGCCCTGGAGATACGCGACGGCCGGGCTGCGGCGGATATCGACCTGGACGAGACCCTCTACGGCACCCTGGAGCTGCACGCCTATAAGGTGTTGCGGGATGCCAGCCTGGTGGCCGACACCCGACTGGTGGTGGTGGATCGGGCCGACGACATCGACATCGCCCTGGAGATGGACCAAGACACCTACCGGCCCGGAGACCCGGCCACCATCAGCTTCCAGACCACCAAGGATGGCCAGCCATTGCCCGCCGCGCTGGGCCTCAGCATCGTCGACGAGTCGGTCTTTGCGCTGCAGGAGCAAGAAGCCGGCCTGGCCCGTCTCTACTTCCTGCTACAGGCGGAAATCCTCGAGTCCAAACACCAGATCAAGGGCTTCTCGCCCGCCTGGCTGCTGGCGCCGCTGTCCGGCGAGGCCGGCGAGCTTCAGGCCAGCCGCGACGCCGCGGCCCGCGCCGCGCTGGCCGCCAATCCGGCGCCAGAGCTCAGCGGGCTCAGCCTACCGCGCTGGGAGAAGGACGCGGCCATCCGGCAGGAGCAGGGTGCCGTCTTTGAGCCGGCGCTGGCCGTCCTGGGTGGGGTGGCCGCGGCGCTGGGCCTGGCGGGCCTGATCCTCAGCCTGGTGGTGCTCGTCCGGCGGCGGCAGCTGGGGCAGGCAGCGTTGTGGGCCCTGGCCGGGCTCGCGGTGCTGGTGCTGGGCTCCATCCTGCTCTATTTCCTGATCCGGATCAGCGGCGACCAGATCATCCTGGTGCTCTTTCTCGCCGCCGCGCTGCTGTCGCTGGTGATCGGCCTGCTGGGCCTGGCTGTCTACGCCTGGCAGCGGGGCGACCGGCCGCTGCAGGTGCTGGAGCTCCTGGGGCTGGCCTTCCTGCTGTTGCTGCCGATGCTGGCCCTGGTCCTCAGCCGGACCAGCACTTACCTGACCGGCGACATCCCCCTGGCCGTGTTCGGCGTGCTGCTGGGCGGCGCAGCCCTCCTGCTGGCCATCTACGTGAGGGGCGCGGGCTTCGCCGCCGCCGGCCAGCCGGCACCGGCAGCGTTGGGCTTCCTGGCTGCCCTGGGCCTGCCCCTGCTCCTGGTCGCAGGCAGCGCCGGGGTGGTGGTGGGCGGCATGGCGGCACCTGCCGCGCCAGGGGCTTTTCGGACGGCCGGCGTTGCCGAGGAGGCTGCCGGCTTCGAGCGGGCCGTAGAGGTGTCGCAGGAGGTCGAGGCTCCGGCTGTGGCGCCAAAGCCGGGCCAGGAGCCCCCTCGCCTGCGCCAGTTCTTCCCCGAGACCCTCTACTGGAACCCCCAGGTCATCACCGACGACGCGGGCCAGGCCACGGTGCAGCTAGACACGGTGGCGGACCCCATCACCACCTGGCGCATGAGCGTGCTGGCCTCCAGCCAGCAGGGGGAGCTGGGCAGCACGACGGCCGGCCTGCGGGTGTTCCAGGACTTCTTCGTGGACCTGGACCTGCCCCTCTATCTGACCCAGAACGACGAGGTATCCGTGCCGGTGGCCGTCTTCAACTACCTGCCCCAGGCCCAGCAGGTGCGGCTGGTGGTGGAGCCTCAGGAGTGGTTCGAGTTGCTGGACGAGCCGGAGAAAGTGCTGACCATCCAGGCCAATGACGTGGACGTGGTCTACTTCCGCATCCGGGCCGCCCGGTTCGGCCGCCAGCCCTTCCAGGTCACGGCCTGGGGTGAGACCATGTCCGACGCCATCGTCAAGAAGGTGGAGGTGCTGCCCGACGGCAAGCGCTTCCGGGAGGTGGTGTCCGGCCGGCTGGAAGAGGGGGAGACGGCGCTCTCTCTGCCGGTGCCCGCGGCCACCATCCCCGGCACCGCCAGGGTCTACGTCAAGATCTACCCGGGCGTGGTCAGCCAGGTGGTGGAGGGCCTGCAGGGCATGCTGCGCATGCCCTTTGGCTGATTTGAGCAGAGTACGTCGGTGACGTACCCGAATGTGCTGGTCCTGGACTATCTGCAGAGCACCGGACAGGTGACTCCCGAGATTCAGCTGGAGGCCGAGCAGTACATCGCCCAGGGCTACCAGCGGCTATTGACCTTCGAGGTGGCAGGCGACGGCTTCAGCCTGTTCGGCGAGGCGCCGGCCCAGCCCATGCTGACCGCCTACGGCCTCATGGAGTTCAGCGACATGAGCCGGGTCTACTACGTCGATCCGGCCCTGATCGAGCGTACGGCCCAGTGGCTGATGGGCCGGCAGCAGGGCGACGGCAGCTGGCTGCCCGAGGGGATGACCATCGAGAGCGGGCTGGAGAGCGTCATGACCTCACCCCTGCCAGTCACGGCCTACACCGTCTGGGCCCTGGCCGACGCCGGCTTCGCCGGCAGCGAGGCGGTGAGCCGGGGCCTGGACTACCTGCGCTCCCACCAGGCCGGGACCGAGGAGCCGTATGTGCTGGCGCTCCTGGCCAACGCCTATGCGGCCACCAATCCCGACGGCGCCGACGCCCAGGCCATCCTGGAGCAGCTGGACGCGCTGAAGGTGGTGGATGGCGACCACGTGTACTGGCAGAGCGGCGTGGAGACCTGGATGGGGGGCGGCGGGGACGTGGCCAACCTGGAGGCCACGGCGTTGGCCGCCTATGCCATGCTACGGGCCGGCGCCTATCCCCAGACGGTGGAGGGTGCCCTGAACTACATCGTGGCCCACGCCGACAGCTTCGGCGCCTGGGAGACCACCCAGGCCACCATCCTCAGCCTCAAGGCCCTGGTGCTGAATGCCATCCAGGGCGCCGGCGGTGGCCGGGAGGCCGTGGTGTGGGTCAGCCTCAATGGCGAGGAGACGGAGCCCATCGAGATAGGCGACGCCAACGCAGATGTCGTACACCTGGTCACCTTCACCGACAAGGCTACCATCGGCAACAACACCCTGCGCCTGCAGGTCGAGGGGGAACGTCCTCTCATGTTCCAGGCCGTGACCGAGTATTACCTGCCCTGGTCTGAAATCCCTGACGTTCTGGAGACCGGCGTGGACGCCATGCGCATCGACGTGAGCTATGACCGCACCGAGCTGGCAGTGAACGACGTGGTGACCGCCCAGGCCCGTGTGGAGCTGCTGGCGTCTGGGGTAGCGCGCATGGCCCTGGTAGACCTGGGTGTGCCCCCCGGCTTCACGGTGCAGGCCGAGGACCTGGAGGCGCTGGTGGAGCGGGGCGTGATCAGTCGCTACGAACTGCCCGGCCGGCAGGTGCTGATCTACCTGGAGGATTTCCCCTCGGGGCAGCCGCTGGAGATCAGTTACCGGCTGCGGGCCAGGTATCCGCTGCGGGTGCGTACACCGGCCAGCCAGGCGTATGATTACTACACGCCGGGCACGGCCGGTGAGGTCCCGCCGGCGGAGTTGGTGGTGAAGTAGGGGCGAGATCTTCTCGCCCGTAGGATGGGGGTGTTTGGAACACGATCGCACGAAGCGCCGCGACGAGCTCGAAGCGCGATGGGCGCGAAGGGGGCGGGCACAGAGGCCCGCCCTACGATGCGGCCGTGGATTAATGTAGAGGCGGCGCCAGCAGCAGCACCGATGGCACTGCATCCGGCTCCGCCAGCCGCAGCAGCTGGTAGCCGATGCCGGCCAGGCCAAGCATTAGGCCGGGCATCTCGACTCCCTGGGGACCACCGCACTGCCAGCCATCGCGGTCGATGCTGTCGAGGACCATGGCGGCCACGCGATCGGCTTCTGCGCGCCACCGGCCCCCGCCTGGGACCTGGCCAGCCGCCCTAAGCAGCTCCAGGTTTCCCATGTCGCCGTGGCACAGCGAGTGGCTCTGCCCGAAGCCATCCGCCAGCGTCGCCTGTAGCGCGGCGCTGATCTCATGGTCCAGTTGCTCGTCGTCCAGGTGTTGCCGGGCAGCCAGGCGGGCCAGGCCGATCCCGGGAGCACCATGGCACCAGGCCACGCTGAACCGGGGTGGCCCTCCAGCCGTGTCTGCCCCTGAGGCGCTGGCTTGCCGCAAGTCGAGCCAGTTCCCGGCGTCCTGCCGGTAGAGGCTGCGCTCATAGTCGACAGCCTGCTGTGCGGCCAAGCGATAGCGCGCATCCCCCGTGACCGCGGCCAGCTCCAGCAGCGCCAAGGCGATGCCGGTCGCGCCATGGCCGAAGCCGCCCAGGGGTGCCGGCCCGGAGCCGGAGGCCACCCAGCCGAGGCCGGACCCCATGGGCTGCGCCGCCGCCAG
This sequence comes from Anaerolineae bacterium, assembly GCA_032111745.1. Lineage (GTDB taxonomy): Bacteria > Chloroflexota > Anaerolineae > JAAEKA01 > JAAEKA01 > JAULUH01. Next base: position 6,239 of record JAULUH010000085.1, read on the forward strand.
CAGGTGGTCGCCGCAGGCGACGGCGGCCGCCAGGGCCTGGCCCGATGGCACGCACCGGTGGTAGGCCAGAAGGCTGCCGATGGCACCGGCCGCGCCGCGTACCACACCATAGGCGTCATCCTGCTCGACGAACCGGGCCAGGACGCCTACCACCTCAGCTGCCCTGTCCAGCACCGCGGCGTCCTGCCAGAGCGTGCCCAGGTGCGTCAGGGTGTAGAGCATGCCACCCCAGCCCTCGAAGCCGCCGATTCCTGGAAGCTCAGCCCCAAACTGCTCCACATGCCGTGATATGGCGAAGAATCCCCGGCGGCTGAGAGCCGTGTAGCGCTCCTCGCCGAGAATGCGCCCGGCGTAGGCCAGGAATAGGGCGATGCCGGGGGTGCCGTTATACAGGTCCATGCCCAGCGGCGCCAGCTCCCAGGTCGTGTCGTCCAGGCGGACGAGCCCGAGCCAGGCCACGTCCTGCTCGCCTAGCACGGCCGTGGCGACCAGGCTCTCGCCCACGGCCCTGGCGCCGTCCAGCAGCCGGGCCCGGCCCGTGCCGTTCCGCGACGGTTGCAGCTGGTAGGCTGGCACCGAGGGAACGTCCAGGTCAATCTCGGCGGTGGCGAGGGTGGCCAGGGAGGAGCGGATGGTCCACAGCTGCCGTTGCAGATCCTCCTCGCTCAGCTGGCGCAGGCGCCGGTCCAGCAGCGAGCTTCCGCTCTCGGTCAGAACGCCCTGGATGACATCGCCGCGGCCGCTCCACAGGTCCAGGGATGAGGGGTGGGTCGTGAAGATGGGAATGTCCCCTTCCTGCAGCTCCACCCGCTCGGCGGCCAACGCGTTGGCCATGAAGGGGCGCTGGGGCACGACGACCCACAGGCGATCCAGGAGAAGATCGCGGTCGAGGGCGTCGCGCAGCATATCGGGGTGGAAGCTCTCGAAGAGAAGCTGGTCATACGTGCGCGTAGGCCGCAGCAAGACACGGATTTCGTCTCCGGCAAATGGAGCCAGGGGCCCATCCGGGGCCATCAGCTCGGCCCGGTGCGCGATCAGCAACCGGTACATGGCGGTGAAACCGGCGAGCAGCTCCTCGACGTAGTCGAGAGCGTTGACCTCGACGCCGTCCAGGAAAGGCCGGTTGGCCTCGCCGGGCAGCTCGACGCGTTCCCGTACGTAACGCATCACGTCGGTCCCGGCGTCGGCCAGCCGCGGCACCCGGTCGGGGGAAAGCTGGCCGGCCTCACCTCCCAGTCCGCTGATGTCGATTCCCGTGTAGTCCTCGGCGGACCACAGGCGCTGCGGAAGCAGGCCCACCTGTAGTACAGAGTCCGCCATCTGGCGCCCCGCCACGATGCCGGCGTCAGTCCGATCATAAGGGTCGAACTCGGGATGAAAAAGGGTCTCGAGGTCGATCAGCATCGGGTGATCGCCGGAGGCGATCAGGTTTTCCAGGTGGAAATCGGTGGCGTTGAGGGCGTTGAGCAGTGCCAGGTAGGCGCCCAGGCGGTGGTAGAAGCGGGTGACTTCGGCGGTGCTGCTGCACCCCGTATGCTCGACGAATTCGACCCAGCCGTAGAGCCCGCGATCGAGCACGGCCAGGGTGCGGAACGGCGGGCCAGGGTTAAGATCGTTGAGCCAGGCCAGCAGCTCCTGAAAATGCACGTCGATGGATAGAGGCTTGGGTTTGTAGACGACCCGAAAGCCGGATTCGAAGCGGGCCACCATAACCGAGCGGCCGCCGCGGTGGGTGTCGCCTGCGCCGCCGGCCAGTTCCACCAACACTCCCGGGTCGTTACCCGGGCTGAGGCCGGCCCGAATCGCCTCCCAATCCGCACACAGGCGGCCGAGAAACTCCAGGCTGACCTCGGCCCAGCGGCTGATGCAGATGGCGAGCTGCCGGGCCAGCACAGGGTATTCGGCGAGGATGGCGATGGACCGATCCGGTTGGCGCAGGCCCTCGATGAAGCTGCGGAAGCGCTCGGCGGGCGTATCGCCCTCCAGGAGGTCCTTCAGGCGGGCTACGTTGAGCTCCAGCACCATGGTGCGGCCCAGCCGCGCCAGCAAGGGGTCGGGCAGATTCATCAACAGCACATCTTCGATGGTTTCGGGGTCAAAGGGGAGGGCAGGCCATTGGGCAATGAGTTCGCCGATGCCCGTGGCCAGGCGCTCGCAGGCCCGGTCTACCAGGGGTTGGACCAGCTCGAGAAAGCCCAGCATCTCCTCGCCGGGCGGCGGATCGGCAAAGGCCGCGGAAGGCTGGGCGTAGGCCTCAGCCAGCTCCGCCAGCCAGGCCGGCGGTTGGACCAGGCGCTGCTGGAGGCTCTCGGCGGACTCGCCCAGGATCTCCACCAGGCGCGCCTGGTCGATGCCCAGCTGTGCCAGGCGCTGGTCCAGCGTTGATTCGGAGTCGTAGGGGGGCTGCGACCGCCAGCGCCCGAGGCGTCGCTGGCCAGTATCCTGGCCGGGTTCTCCGGGCAGGGAGGCCAGGCTGCCGGGCGGCAAGGCGCTGCGCTCGGCCAGGGTCAGGGCGCAGTACCACGTGGGAGATGTGAAGTGCGGATCCATGGGGGTGGCAGTTTCCTGGTAGAACAGTGTCCCAGGAGGTCAGGCTGGCGCTGAGGTGTGGTGCGGGGCAGGTCATCCGCAGTGGATGAGCCCTTGAGCCTGCCCCGCACCAGGTACTCTCAACTCCTAGCCAGCGCGACTAGCGTCTACTGGCTGTAGGAGTAGGAGCGTGAGTAGGAGCGTGAGTTGGAGTTGGAGTTAGAGTTGGAATTCGAGCTCGAGTACGACCGGCTGTTGGACTGGCGCCAAGAACCGCTGGGCCGCGCGCTCCAGGACCCGCTGTTGGACTGGCTCCTGGACTGGCTTCCTGACTGGCTCCTCGAGCTGCTGTAGGACCCGCTGTTGGACTGTGAGTTTGAGGACCGCGTCCAGCTACCGCCGGCAGCCATGTCCAGCTCATCGTCCGTCAGCTCGATGGCGCCCGCCGGGTTCTCTGGCAGGCCGGCCTGCTCCTCCTCGCTCAGGTCGAGCCGATACTCGGGGTCCTTCCAGGCTCGAATGATCTTGTCACGCAACATAGGTTAGCCTCCTTCCACTGACAGGTAGTCGGGTTGCCGGACTTCGATTTCCCATCCCGGCTTTGCGTCTTGATCGTGCACGAGCATCGCATAGATACCGCCGAGGGCCACCAGCTCTTCATGCGTGCCACGTTCCACGATAGCGCCTTGGTCTAGCACCAGGATCAGGTCGGCGTTGCGCACAGTGCTCAGCCGGTGAGCGATCACGATGCGGGTGCAGTCGAGATCGCTCAGGCTTTGATCCACGATGCTCTCTGTGATGGCGTCCAGGTCACTGGTCGCCTCGTCCAGTAGCAGGATAGCCGGGCGATGGGCCAGCGCGCGGGCGATAGCCAGGCGCTGGCGCTGCCCTCCTGCCAGGTCAGTGCCTCCTTCGGCGATGATGGTGTCATAGCCCATGGGCATGCTCATGATGTCGTCGTGAACCTCGGCCAGCTGGGCGGCCTCGACGATGCTGTCCAGGGGCAGGTCCGGATCATGCGACGCTATATTGCGCTGGATCGTGCCGCTGAACAACGACGCCTCCTGCAGCACGGTGCCGAACTGGCTACGCAGCGTGCGCAGGTTGAGCTGCTCCAGGGGCCAGCCGTCGTAGAGGATCTCACCCTCGGTCAGCGGGTATAGACCCAACAACAGCATGGCCAGGGTGCTCTTGCCTGAACCAGTGCGTCCGACGATGGCAACCTTCTGCCCGGGCGCGATGGCCACGGACAGGTTGCGGATGGCCCACGGTGCGCTCGGGTGGTAGCGGAAGCTGGCATTGCGCACCTCGATACTGCCCGTCAGTCGCGGGGCACGCTGCACCGCCTGCAGGTCCTGCTCGGGCTCCGTCTTCAGCACGTCGCCAATGCGCTCCAGGTGGGCACCTACCAGCTGCACTTGCTGCCCCGTCGCCACCAGGGAGGACAGAGGCCCCAGGAAGGAGATGGCCACGGTGACCACGGCCAGCATGGTGCCGAGGCTCATGTCGCCGTTGAGGACCAATATGCCGCCGATCCACAGCAGGACCACCGGAGCCAACGCCGAGATCGCCTCCTGTCCCATGCCCACCAGGTTGGCCAGGTGGCTGCGGCTCACGGAGATGTTCAGCTGCTTGAAGAAGAGATTGGACCAGTACTCCATGGCCCGGTCTTCCGCCGCCGAGGCCTTGAGGGTCGCCACCCCGGATAGGGCCTCCACCAGGTAGCTCTGCGACTCCGCCTGGGCGGCCAGATCGCGCTCGGTCAGCGCATAGAGGCGCCGCGTGGAGATCAGCAGTAGCACCGCCTGCACGGTGCCGAAAAGCAGGGCTAGCAGGCCGAAGAGGGGCTGCCAGATCATCAGCACGACCAGGTAGAAGATCGCCATCGTACCGTCGAGGACGGCGGAGATGGTCTGGCTGGTGAGCACCTCGCGAATGACGGCCACGCTGCCCAGGCGCATCAAGAGGTCACCGCTGGTGCGCTCGTGAAAGAACCTGAAGGGCAGCATCAGCACGTGCTCAAAGAACCCCAGCATCAGCTCGGTGTCCAGCCGCGCTTCCAGGTAGAGCGACAGGGCGCTGCGCAGGTAGGAAAGCAGGACCTGGCCCAGGACGAGCACAACCATGCCGATGCCGAGGATCATCAGCATGGAGAGGTCCTGGGCCGGCAGGATCGTGTCCACCAACACCATGGTGAACAGGGGGAAGACCAGCCCCACCACTTGGAGCAGGGCCGAGGCGGCCAGGATTTGGGCCAGCAGTCGCGACGATCCGGGCGTGCGCAGCAGGTCCCTGAGGTAGCCGCGCCAGGTGATCTTGTCCTGGGCCCGTTGTTGCTGGAAGTTGGCGCCGGGCTCCATGGTGAGCACCACGCCCGTGAACCCAGCGCTGAACTCCTCCGCCGTGAGCCGGCGGCGGCCGATCGCCGGATCCACCACCTCCACGGCTTTGGGGGACCACTGCTCCAGCACCATGAAGTGGTCGAAGTTCCAGTGCACGATCGCGGGAGTTCGCACCTCGGCCAGGCTGGTAGGCTCCAGGGAGAAGGCCCGCACGCGCAGCCCCAGGTCGCGCCCGGCCTGCGCCATGGCACGCGCCGTGAGTCCGTCGCGGCCGGTCTGCAGGAACTTACGGCTCTCGTTGATCGTCGTCTCACGGCCATGGTATGTCAGCACCATGGCGAGACAGGCGGCCCCGCATTCCCGAGGCGTCATCTGGAGGATGACGGGCACGCGCTTCATGGCACTATCACCCCAGCTGGTTCAACAGGGGCCAGAACGCGATGGTGCTACCTACCACCAGCAGCAGTAGCACCAGGACCCACAGGATGGTGAACACGCGTGGCGTGACCAGGCGCGGCAGTTCCACCCTGTCCTGGTTCTCCCGGTAGCGCTGCATGGCCTCCACGCGAAAGATAGACCGCTGCGCAGGCGGCACAGAGCTGGCTACATCACTACTTTGATGACCGTTGGGCGCCGGTTCTTGGTGCACGAAAAACTCCACGGGCTGGCACTAAGGCACGGTGGGACTGCCGCATCGGCCCCGGGACAGGTCATCGCTCTGGCACCCGGGGCGCACCTCCTTGTTCAACCTCCTGTAGCTTGCCAGCTGGCTCGGGTCTCCCGCTACAGGGGATCGTCAACTGCCGTGATGACGGTGCCACCGCAAGCCCCTATGGCAGCCCCTGCGGTGGCGATCGACGTGAAAGTTCAGATCACGGCCCGGCAGCTGGGGCCGTGGAAGCCCTCCGGCGAGGGCGCCAGGGGCTTCTTACCTATTTACAATAATACCATAGGTTACGTCAGAAGTAAACACCCTTTATTCCTGCTCGAAGGCCAGCCTCAGGGTCTCGATGTCGAGCTTTCTCATCTGCAGCAGGGCATGCATCACCTGTCGCGATTGCTCAGCAGTGCCGCCCTGCAGCAGCTCGCCCAGAGCCGTGGGAACGATCTGCCACGACACCCCATACCTGTCTTCTAGCCATCCGCATTGCCCCTCTACCCCGCCTTCGGAGAGCTTTTCCCACAGCTCGTCCACCTCCTCCTGTGTTATGCAGTTGACATAAAGAGAGATTGCGGGCGAGAAGGTGAGCTCTGGGCCGCCATTGAGAGCCATGAACTCCTGCCCCGCCAGGCGGAAGGTGACGGTCATCGCCATCCCTTCCGGCCGCATTCCCTCCGGCCCATAGCGAGAGATAGCCACAATCTTGGAATCTTCGAAGATCGAGGTGTAGAACGCTGCCGCTTCCTCGGCCTGGTCGTCGAACCACAGGCATGGAGCGATCTTTGACATGAGCGTCTCTCCTTGGTTGATGAACTGATTTGCAGGTCGCGCGGCCCAAGGGCCGGCAGTTCGTCTTGACTGATTTAACGCAAGTCGAGTCGTTTTCGTGCAATATTGTCTCGGCGCCCACACTGTGGTATCATCGTGTAGGCCACCTGGCGAGACCCAAGAGCGTTGGAACAACCCTATGACCCATGACCTGTCTGTGACTGTGCCCCATGCCAAGTGCAGCATCTGCGCCCAGTTGGCGGCAATCGAGACGGCCTATCAGAAGTTTGGCTGGGAGGAAAACAACACCCACTTGCCTGCTGCCGCCGGCAAGCTGGTGGTGGTGATAGACTTCAAGCCGTACTCCAGTCGCCAGCTGCAGTTGCAGCAGTGTCCCGAATGTGGCACGTATTACCTGTACCGGACCGACTATGAGTACCTGGTCAACGGCAGCGAGGACGAGCAGGAGCTTAGGCGACTGTCGGCTGAGGAAGCATCTGAGGTCTTGGAGGACTATGGGCTAGCTGCACGTCTGATGCAAGGGTATGATCGACATGCTGGGTAGTGCCATGGGTACCAGAATGCCTCATGGAAGCGCTCTACCTGATTAGAGCAGCAGCCACGGCTGCTCAGCGTCCTCCATTTCCACAGTAACGGCATCCAGACGCTTCACCTGCGGCTGGCCTGCCAGCCTTTCGGCCAGCCGCTCCTCGGTGAACTGGGCAAGCAGGTGAAAAGGCGGCTCCAGGCGTAACGGTGGAATGCTCTTGACGCGGGCTATCGCCCGGCCCGTCTGGGGCTGG
>JAULUH010000086.1:0-3084 GCA_032111745.1 Anaerolineae bacterium
CCATGATGGCCATGACCTACGGCAACGTCTACGTGGCCCGGGTGGCCATGGGCGCCAACGATGCCCAGACGGTGCGGGCCTTCGTCGAGGCCGAGTCCTATGATGGGCCCAGCCTGATCATCGCCTACAGCCACTGCATCGCCCACGGCATCAACATGACGACCGCCAACGACCAGCAGAAGCGCGCCGTCGATACCGCCTACTGGACTCTGCTGCGCTACGACCCGCGGCTGGCGGCGGAGGGGCAGAATCCCCTGCAGCTGGACTCCAAGGGGCCGAAGATGCCGCTCCAGGACTATATCTACAACGAGACCCGCTACACCATGCTGAAGAAGTCCAACCCCGAGGAGGCCGAGCGACTGCTGAAGCTGGCCCAGGAGGATGTGAACAGCCGCTGGCATCTGTACGAGCAGATGGCTACGCTGGATTACAGCACGGACCACAACGGCGCCTAGCTCACTACCCCGCGGCACCTGCCCGGGCATCCGGGCAGGCGCCGCTCGAACCTTCGGGACGGTGTCTCGATCGGAGGAATCACATGGATCTGACCACCACCTACATGGGCTTCAAGCTGAAGCATCCCATTGTGCCGTCGGCGTCTCCCCTGACCAAGAACGTCGACAGCATTCGCCGCCTGGAAGACGCCGGCGCGCCGGCGATCACCCTGCACTCCCTGTTCGAAGAGCAGATCGAGTTCGAGGCCGAGGCCCAGCACTTTTTTCTGGAGTACGGCACGCAGAGCTTTGCCGAGGCGCTCACCTACTTTCCCCAGCCTGGCGACTACCCGCTAGGACCAGAGGAGTATCTTAAGCTCATCCGCCAGAGCAAGGAAGCCGTGGCGGTGCCGATCATTGCCAGCCTCAACGGCGTCAGCGATGGCGGCTGGATCGACTACGCCACCAAGATCCAGGAGGCCGGTGCGGACGCCCTGGAGATCAACCTCTATTTCATCCCTACCAAGGCTGACTTGACCTGTAGCGAGGTAGACCATGTCTACCTGGATGTGCTGAACAACGTCAAGAACCATGTCACCATCCCGATAGGCATGAAGCTCAGCCCGTACTTCAGCACCATGCCCCGCATTGCCCATGCCCTGGACCAGGCCAAGGCCGATGCCCTGGTGCTATTCAACCGCTTCTATCAGCCCGACCTGGACATCGAGGAGTTGACGGTGGCCCCCCACCTGGTGCTCAGCAACTCCAACGAGATGCGGCTGCCGTTGCGCTGGGTGGCGATCCTCTACGGCCACGTCAGCTGCTCGCTGGCGTTGAACTCCGGTGTCCATACACCCGAGGACGTGGTCAAGGCCATCATGGCCGGTGCGGACATCGCCAACACCACATCGGCGCTGCTCAAGAACGGAATTCATCACATCCAGTCCCTGGTGGATGGCCTGACCCATTGGATGGAGGAGCACGAGTACGCGTCCGTCGACGAGATGAAGGGCAGCCTCAGCCAGCGCAAGGTCGCGGAGCCAGCCGCCTTCGAGCGCGCCAACTACATGAAGACCCTCCAGAGCTATCGCGGCCTCCGATAGCTATAGCCTCCTCTCCTCACGCAGCAGCCAGGCGCCCAGCTGCAACAGCCGGGCGCCTGGCGCGTCTATGCCATGTGCCCCGCACCCCACCACCCGCCTCTGCCTGCACCCGAACCCCCATCCCCGCGTAGGGCGCGGCCCTCCGCGGCCGCCCAGTCCTGGCACCCGCGTGATCTCTCCCTTGCCCCGCACCCCACCACCCGCCCCTTGGCTGCATCCAAACCCCCCTCCCCGCGTATGGCGCGGCCTTCCGTCCCGTGCCGGGATGATATCCCTTACCGGGCTGACATGGCCGCCCTTGGTTGTCACCCTCCTGTTATGCCTGTGCCCCTAATTCCCTCACCCGCGCCACTACATCCTGCCAGCTGGCATACCCCGCATCGCGCTGGTCCTGTGACCATTTGGGCTCAAATACCGTGCCGCCGGATGGCAGAGGAGGCAGGTCGCCAAAGTGCCGCCACACCCCGGCGCCGAGACCTGCCAGCAATGCCGCGCCCCTAGCGGTGGTCTCCCGTTCCACCGGCCGCAACACCGGCAGGCCAAGGATATCGGCCTGGGTCTGGCAGGCCACGTCTGAGGCCGACACCCCTCCCCCTACGTTGAGGCGCTCCACGCGCAACCCGGTGCTGGCGGCGATGGTATCGAGGATGGCCCGCACCTGGTAGGCGATGGCCTCCAGCAGCGCGCGCACGATGTGGGCCCGGCCCACGCCCAGGGTCATGCCGGTGATGGCTGCCCGCGCCGCATGGTCGTTGTAGGGGACGTTCAGGCCGCTGAAGGCAGGGACAAACGTGACCCCACCGGCATCCGCCACCTGCCGGGCCACCTGGTCGATCGCACCCTCAGACTCTAGCAGCCCGGCCTGCGTCGCCAGCCAACGCACCGCGGCGCCGCTGGCCGCGGTATCGGCCTCCAGGCAGTAAACATGCCCCGCTGCAGGCAGTGACCAGGCGTGGTAGACGTTCAGGCAGTCCATCTCAGGGGGCTCGGCGCCGGCCACCACGTCCACAAAGCTCACGGTGCCATGGGTGCACTCGGCCTCTCCCGGCTGGCGGCAACCATGCCCAAAAAGCGCGGCCTGCTGGTCTCCGGCCATGGCTGTAACGGGGACACTGGCGTCGCCGATGCTCAGGGTACCAAAGGGATAGAGGGTGGAAACCGGGGCTGGCAAGCCCGCCTGGCCCAAGCCCAGGCGCTCTATCCATGCGGACCAGTATTCCCCCTGGCGAAAATCCCACAGGCCCGTCTTCTGCACCAGCGCGTAGTCATGGACATGGGCTGCGGGCGCGCCCAGGGCCGCCAACAGCCAACCGGCGGACATGCCGATCCGCGCCCGGCCGGCCTCCACCGCCGATCGGAACTCGGGCTGATGGCGCATGCGCCAGCTGAGGTGCATGGCCGCGCACCACGGGCCGGGGTAGTAGCCCAGCCGGTAGCGCCGCTCATGCGCCAGTGCCCAGCTATCGAGCTCTTCCACCAGTGCCGTGGTGCGCAGGTCCTGCCAGGTGATAGCATTGGCGATGGGGAGGCATGAGCGTTCATCCCAG
>JAULUH010000087.1:0-10900 GCA_032111745.1 Anaerolineae bacterium
TCCAGCGGCCTGTGGAAAGCACCGTGCCGCTGCTCGACACACGGCAGCCCATCACGGCGCTGGCGTCTTACCCGGCAAGCCCGATATGCATCCTGGTCGACAACACCCTGCGCGGCCTGCAGGATGTGGCAGCTGCGTGGAGAAATCGCTTTTCTCCCAAGGTCATCGCCATCACCGGCAGCGTCGGCAAGACAAGCACCAAGGAGCTCACGGCTCAAGTGCTAGGTCGACGATACACCACGCTGAGAAACACCGGCAATCTCAATAACGAGCTTGGCCTGCCGTTGACCCTGCTGCAGCTGGACGAGACCTATCAACGGGTCGTGCTCGAAATGGGCATGTACGACCTGGGTGAGATCACCCGGTTGTGTGAGATCGCCCGGCCCGCTGTAGGCGTCATCACCAACGTGGGCCCTGTCCATCTGGAGCGCCTGGGCACCATCGAGCGGATTGCCGCAGCCAAGGCTGAGCTGCCTGCCGCACTGCCACCGGATGGCGTGGCCGTCCTCAATGCCGATGATCCCCTCGTGGTAGCCATGGCGGCACAGACCACAGCCCGGGTCTTCACCTACGGGTTGTCAGCCGGGGCTGACCTGTGGGCCGACGACATCGCCAGCGAAGGCATGGACGGCATACGCTTTCGCTTCCACTATGGCACCGAAGTACTGCACGCCCGGGTTCCCCTGCTGGGACGACATAGCGTTCACACCGCACTGCGCGCGGCCGCCGTGGGCCTCATAGAGGACCTGAGCTGGGAAGAAATCATGTCGGGCCTGCAGGAACCCGGCCCTCAGCTGCGCCTGGTAGTAGCTCGAGGGCTGCGCGAGGCTACGCTGCTGGATGACACCTACAACGCCAGCCCCTCGTCCAGCCTGGCTGCGCTCAATCTGCTGGCGGACCTGGACGTCGATGACGGCAGACGGGTCGCAGTGTTGGGCGACATGCTGGAGTTGGGCAGTTATTCAGAGCAAGGCCACCGCCTGGTGGGTGCCCGGGCCGCAGACGTCGTGAACTACCTGGTTACCGTAGGACCGCAGGCGCGCTGGATCGCACATGAAGCCGTTGCCGCCGGCCTATCCCCTGATCAGGTGGAGGCACTCGAAACAGTTGAGGAAGCGATAGCACGGCTGCGCCTCCTGTTGGGGCCGGGCGACATCGTACTGGTCAAAGGCTCGCGCTCCGCCCGGCTGGATCAGATCGTGGCCGCCCTCAGCCTGCCTGCACCCAACGAGGAGGGGTAGTGTGGCCTACGCATTGACGCTGGGCACTATCACCTTCTTCCTGGCCGTGATCTGGGGCCGCCCCTGGATCAACTGGCTGAAACGCAACCGGATGGGCAAACAGATTCGAGTCGAAGAGCCGGGCATCCACCAGATGAAGATGGGCACACCTACCATGGGTGGGCTCATGATCATCATCCCGGTAATCCTGATCACCGGTGCCCTGAACCTGGCCAATCTCCTGGGCTTCAACATCATCGGCCAGTCCATCCTCGTGCCCATGGGCACCCTGATCTCCTTTGGCATTCTGGGTCTCATCGACGACCTCGAGGGCATTCAAGGCACCAGGGCCAGGGGAGAAGGAATCCTCGGCCGCATCAAGGCGGCTTGGCAGGTGATCTTCGCCCTGATAATCAGCCTGGTGCTCTTCCTGGGCCCCACGCAGCTGCGCAGCGTGGCCATCCCTAGCATCACTGAGAAGATCGACATCGGCTGGCTGTATCCCTTCATCGCCACCTTCCTGATCGTTGGCTTCTCCAACGCCGTCAACCTTACCGATGGGCTGGACGGCCTGGCCGGATCCCTGGCCGCAGTAGCCTTCGCCTGCTACGGCGTCATTGCCAATTTGCAGGGACAGGTCTGGTTAACTGCCTTCTGTTTCACCATGGTAGGCGCCTTACTCGCCTTCCTCTGGTTCAACTCTCACCCGGCAGAGCTGTTCATGGGCGACGTGGGCTCCCTGGCGATTGGGGCAACCCTGGCCGTGGTAGCTCTGATGACCGGACAATGGCTCTTATTACCCGTTGTAGGCGCCATGTTCGTGGCCGAAGCAGCCTCGGTGATGATCCAGGTCGGCTGGTTCAAATTCACCAGGCGACGCTACGGCCAGGGCCGACGCTTCTTCAAGATGGCGCCGCTCCACTACCACTTCGAGCTCAAAGGCTGGAGCGAGACTCAGGTCATGCAGCGTTTCTTCCTGTGTGGCATCCTGTCCGGCATGCTGGGCGTGGCCCTGGCCCTGGTGTAGATGGACAACAACGACGGCAGGATGCACCATGGAATCCCGATCTCCGAGCTTGTGCTGGAGACCCGGAGGGCACAGAGGTTGATTATCCCTTTATCCACTATTCATTCTCTCTGTGCCCTCCTGTGCCCCTTCGCCAGCTCTGCTCCACGGCCGCAGCCTTGGCTAGCACAGCAGATGCTGCGTAGGATCGACCAGGTGCTCAATGGATGAGAGTCGGTTCGCTGGCCAACATATCGTCATCCTGGGGTTGGCGCGCCAGGGAACTGCGCTGGCGCGCTTCTTCGTCGCGCAGGGCGCTCGGGTGACGATCAGTGACCTGGCCTCAGCCGAGACCCTGTCTGAGGCGCTGGCCGGGCTCGATGAGCTCGACGCAGGCCTGGCCCTGGGCGAACACCCCATGTCGCTGCTGGACCGCTGTGACCTGTTGTGCCTCAGCGGCGGTGTGCCCCCACAGATTCCTATCGTACAGGAAGCCCGCCGCCGCCACATTCCGCTCAGCAACGACACCATCCTGACTTTACAGGTCAGCGCGGCACCGGCCGCCGGTATTACCGGATCCAGCGGCAAGACCACCACCACAACTCTGGCCGGCCTGATGCTGGCCGCTGGCGGCTTGAGACCGGCGGATAGTCCAGGCCCGGGCCCGCGAGTCTGGGTTGGCGGCAATATCGGCACCCCCTTGATCGACAAGCTGGCAGCCATCGGACCACAGGATTGGCTGGTTCTGGAGCTATCGAGCTTTCAGCTGGAACTGTTCGACGACGCCGCAGGTGGCCGGTCCCTCAGCCCGCAGGTGGCAGCTGTCCTCAATATCACGCCAAACCATCTGGATCGCCATCCGTCCATGGCCCACTATATGGCGTGCAAGGCCAACATCCTGCGCTGGCAGACACCTGGCGCGGTCGCCGTCTTGGGCGCAGATGACCCCATCACCGGCACCTGGCTGCGCCAGGGACGGGTAGTGGTCGACGCTGGCCCGGGTCAGAATCACCTGGCTTTTGATCTGCCCGCTCGCCGAGTCGGATTCGGCCTCCGGGAATCGGTGGACGAGGGCTGCTGGCTGCAGGGCGATCAGCTAACATTGCGCCTGGCAGGTCGCGAGACTCCCGTTGTGGCTGCCGGCCAGGTGCGGCTGCGCGGCCACCACAACCTGCAAAACATCGCCGCGGCCTGTGCCGTCGCCGCCGCAACCGGTACGCCTGCCCAGGCCATGGCTGAAGTAGCCCGTACCTTCAGCGGCGTGCCGCACCGCCTGGAGCTGGTAGGAGTCGTCGACGGCGTGGCCTGGATCAACGACTCGATCGCCACTACTCCGGAACGGGCCGTGGCAGCCCTGCGCAGCTTCGAGCCCCCCATCGTCCTATTGGCCGGTGGCCGCGATAAGAAGCTGCCATGGCGCGAATTTGCCGAGCTTGTCCATCGCCGCGTGAAGCACCTGGTTGTGTTCGGCGAAGCTGCCGGCCTGATTGCAGAGGCTGTGCGGGCCCAGGAGCCTGTGGGAGCCCTGCCTGTTAGCCGCTGCGATGATCTGGCAGGGGCCGTGGCGACGGCTGCCCGAGTAGCCGCGGCCGGTGATGTGGTCCTGCTGTCACCAGGTGGCACCAGCTTTGACGCCTACAAGGATTTCGAAGCACGCGGCAGACACTTCCGCGCGCTGGTGCACCGGTTGTCCGAAGGAAGAGGTCCCGGGTGAGCGAGAGACAAAGACCCAGCACTCCTAAACACGCTCAGGCTGGTAGCCGACCCAAGTCCGCGTCCTCGCGCAGCTCCCCGAGCAGCCGATCCTCTTCCCAGTCCCTGGCCGCGATCGAGGCGAGGCAGACCCGGATGTCCTTCGACTTCTTGCTGTTGGGCATAGTCACCGTGTTGATCGGACTGGGTCTGGTGATGATTTTCAGTGCCAGCTATGCTCTGGCCAATAACTATTTCGAGGACTCTACCTACTACCTGATGCGCCAGCTGCAATGGCTGGTTCTGGGCTCCTTTGTGATGGTAGCAGCCGCGCTGTTTGACTATCGCAAACTGAGGCATCTGTCGGTAGCCATGATGGTGGTCACCGTGGTACTGCTCCTGGCCGTGCTTGTGCTCGGCGGCGAACGCCTGGGCGCCACGCGGTACTTGGGACGCAACGGCTCGATCCAGCCCAGCGAACTGGCCAAGCTGACCATCACCATCTATATCGCCTACTGGTTGACCTCCAAAGGCGACCGGCTGCGCAATGTGTCCTACGGACTGCTGCCTTTTGCCGTGCTACTGGGGCTGGTAGCCGTGCTAATCGTGCTGCAACCCGACTTCGACACCACGGTGATTATCGTGGTCTCCTCGCTGGTGATGTTCTTTGTCGCCGGTGCCGATCTGAGGCAGCTTCTGGTCAGCCTGGCCGTCGCCATGGCCACGCTCTATTTCGCTATCATACGCACCGACTATGCATCCCAGCGTATCGCTGACTTCGTCGTCGGCCTTACCGATCCCCTGAAAAGCAGCGATCAGGTCTGGAAAAGCGTGAAGGCCCTGGCGACGGGCGGAGTGGTGGGAACTGGGCTGGGAGATGCCCAGTCCAAGTTCCTTGGTGGCGTGCCGCTGCCCTGGAGCGACAGCATCTTCGCCATTATCGGCGAGGAGCTAGGCTTCATCGGCACCATTACCGTGGTGGCGTTGTTCATTGCGCTCACGTTGCGTGGCCTGCACATTGCCATGCGGTCCCCGGATCGCTTTGGCCTGGTGTTGGGCTGCGGCCTGACTGCCTGGCTGGCCTTCCAGGCGTTTGCCAACATGGCCGTGTCGACGGCCATGCTGCCCTACAGTGGCCAGACCCTGCCGTTCATCAGCTACGGTGGATCGTCCCTGGTTACCTGCATGGCGGCCGTTGGCGTGCTTCTGAGTATCTCACGTTATGGCACCAGAGACCCTGCGCCAATCCGGCGCAGCGGCGAACCGACCGGCACCGGGCTCCCCAACGCCCACGAGCCGCAGGCTGCGGCTCGTGCTGGCAGGGGGTGGAACTGGTGGCCACGTCTACCCGATCTTGGCCGTGCTGGAGGCGTTTCAGACCCCAGGCCAGCCCGATCCTCAAGTCGAGCCATCAGTAGCTTGTCCGTCAAGTCCAGCAGCGCCGGCCGGGCCGGCGCGTTGGGCCGGCGCATCACCCGGACCAGGCGCACCATCGCCCGCCGCACCGGCTCCGCTCGCCGCCAAAGCAACAACCGCACAGCCACCGGCACACGCCGTATCCCCCGACGCCGCTAGCGCGCCGGCACTGCTCTACCTCGGCACAGCCGGCAGCGTAGAGGAAACCCTGGCGACCGAGGCTGGCCTGCCTTTCCAGGCCATTGAAAGCGGCCAGCTTCGAGGTATGGCCCCCTCCGTGGCGGCTCGAAGCCTGTGGCGAGCAGGGCGCGGGGCGAGACAGTGTGCTGCGATCCTGCAAGAGTTCCGGCCTGACGTCACCCTGGTGACGGGCGGTTTTGTAGCAGCACCCGTAGTATGGGCATCCTGGCGGGCCGGGGTGCCAGTGTTGATCTACCTGCCGGACATCGAGCCAGGCGTGGCCATCCGCTACCTCAGCCGGCTGGCCCGGCGTGTGGCCGTCAGCTTTCCCGAGGTAGCCAGGCACTTTCCGGGTAAGGCCCTGGTCACGGGCTACCCGGTACGGCGCAGTTTTCTGACCGTAGCAGGGCAGCGCAACGCTGCCAGGCAGGCGTTGGGCCTGGCGGACGATGCGCCGGTGGTGCTGGTCTTTGGCGGCAGCCGGGGTGCCCGCAGTATCAACCAGGCCCTGGCAACAGCCTTAACGGAGCTGCTGTCAGCCTGTCAGGTGGTGCACGTCACCGGCACCCTGGACTGGCCGGAGGCCCGGGAAAGAGTCCAGGCCCTGCCCGGCCATCTGCGCCACCGCTATCACATCTACCCGTACCTGCACCAGGAGATGGCGCAGGCAATGGCTGCGGCGGATTTAGCCATCGCCCGGGCCGGTGCTTCGACCCTGGGCGAGTTTCCGGTCATGGGCCTGCCCAGCGTCCTGGTGCCCTATCCCTATTCGGGCCAACACCAGGAAGCTAACGCCGATTATCTGGTCGCCCGTGGCGCGGCGCTCAAGGTGGCCGACCATGAACTGCCCAGCCGCCTGGCACCTACGGTATTGCGCCTTCTCGACCAGCCAGATACGCTGGCCGCCATGCGCCAGGCCGCATCGGACCTGGCCGTACGGGATGCTGCGGCTGCCATCGCCGAGGCTTGCCGGCAATTGGCTGGAACACTTGAACCTAATGGCGATTGAGACTGGCTCGGAAAGAAAAGGATCAACACTATGGTAGCCTTGCTGCTGATCGTGGCAACCACCATGGCCATCTTTGGTACCTTGGGCTATTTGAAGGGCGCGCGCTGGGCCTTCATCGCCCTGCTTATCCTGTTGGTTGCCTTCATCGCCGTGGAGAAGTTCCCCGAGAAGATCATATCGACGTTGAACGGGCTCTACCTGGGTGTGGTCCTCGTGCTAAAGGGAGGCCTGGGTGCCATAGCCTCCGGTGACCTGGATGCAGCAGCCCAACTGCTCGAGGAGACCGAGCGACCTTTTTCCGGCGACTCGGCCGACCTGGCCCTGTTGCTGGTAATCCTGGGTGCAGTGGGCATTGGGCTCATCCTGGCCGCCATCTGGCGCAAGCCAAACCCTGGCCTCTTCGGCCTGATATTGGGCCTGGCGTATGGGTATCTGCTGGCAGCGGCGCTCCAACCTCTGCTCATCGATGACCCTGCCAATCCGTTGCCGGTGCCGCTCCTCCGGCCACCTCAGGGGACGACGACCGCCGAGAACGCCGCGACCGTGGCGGCAGAGGCGAGCAACGCACTGGACCAGCTGTTCACCTCCCTGGCCCAGCCACAGACGATCCAGATCATCGCTGCGCTGCTGGGAATTGCCATCGTGCTCCTGGTGCTGCTCTCGGTGCGCCGGGGCGTAAAGGGCAGGTAACCCTATGGGACCGATTGAATGGGTCTTCATCGTTGTAATCGTCCTGTGGGGCTTCATTGGCCTCGTGCGCGGCTACCAGCGAGAGCTGGGCGTGACTACGATGCTGCTCCTGACGCTGTTTGCCTTGCAGTTTCTCTTCGAGAGCCAGCTCACCGAGCGCATCAACGCCGCGCTCCTGAACATCGGTGTGGCCGAAAGCAACCTCGTGGTGATCCAGAGCTTGCTCGCAGTCGCTACGTTGACCATCGTCACGTTTATCTCGTACCAGGGTGTCATCCTGCTGTATCCAGGATCCGGGACCAATCCGTTCTTGGCCTTCCTGATCGGCCTGCTCAACGGCTACCTTTTTGCCGGTAGCATCTGGTACTACCTGGACAAAGCCGACTGGCCGGTGATCGACCAAATCATTCCTGACTACACCGCATTCTACGACTTCTTCGTCCAGCTGCTCCCTCCTGCTATCTTTGGCTGGCAGTTCTTTATCCTGCTGGCCGTGGGCATGCTGATCTTACGCATTCTGAAGTGAGGCCGCCGTGACCAATAGACGCAGCTTGCCGGGGCCTCATCCCGACCTGGCGGCGCTGCTAGCTAGCCATCCGCCTTGCCACATCCACCTGGTCGGCATCGGGGGCACAGGACTCTCAGCCATTGCTCGCGTGCTGTTGGGTCGCGGCTATACGGTCTCCGGCTCCGACGCACGCGCCTCTCAGGTGCTGGCAGAGCTGGCAGCCGCCGGCGCCACCGTATATGACGGCCATCAACCGGAGCAGATCGCCGGTGCGAATTTGGTACTGGTCTCGTCAGCCGTAGCCCCCGAGAACCCCGAGGTAGTGGCAGCCCAGGCCGCCGGCATCGCGGTGGTCAAGCGAGAACAGTTCTTGGCGCCGCTCATGGCCGGCTTTCAAGCTATCTGTGTGGCGGGTACCCATGGCAAGACCACTACCAGCGCCATGCTCGCAACCATGCTGGATCGCCTTGGTGCCGAGCCAGCCTTCATTGTGGGCAGCGATATCCTGAACATCGGCACCAACGCCCGGGCCGGACGCACAGGCGGACCGTTCATCCTGGAGGCCGACGAGTACGACCGGATGTTCCTCGGCCTGCAGCCCGACATCGCCGTGGTGACCAACGTGGAGTGGGACCATGTGGATTGCTATCCGAACCCGGACAGCTACCAGCACGCTTTCCAGCAGTTCACCGCCCTGGTACTGGCCACCGGAACCATCATCTACTGCCAGGACGACCCAGGCGCACGCCGGCTACGGGAAGCGACGTCCAGCGACGCTATGTGGGTCTCCTATGGCCTGGGGGACAACAGCCACTGGCGGGCCCTAAATCTTTCGCCCAACCCGATAGGCGGCACCGATTTCGACCTGGTGCATACCGGCCGGCTTTTGGGCAGGGTCTCACTGGCGATACCCGGCCAACACAATGTGCTCAACGCGCTGGCCACCCTGGCGGCAGTCGAAGCCTTGGGCTACGTTTTCATCGAGGGCGATGAAAACCTTAAAGTTTTGCAAAAGTACGCTGGAACGGCCAGAAGGCTTGAGCAAAAAGGTGAAGGTCGTGGTATAATCGTTGTGGATGATTACGCGCACCACCCTACCGAGGTGCGCGCCACGCTGAGTGCGGCCCGGCAACGCTTCCCCCGCCGAGCCATCTGGGTTATGTTCCAGCCTCATACCTTTAGCCGCACTCGAGCATTACTAAGCGAATTTTGCGAGAGTTTTGAAAACGCCGATCACGTGCTGATCACCGACATCTACGCTGCCCGAGAGCACGACACTATGGGCGTTTCAGCACAAGACCTGGTTTCTGGCCTAACACATCATCCCGATGCCCGCTATGCAGGCAACCTGGACGCGGCCGCAGCCCTGCTGTTGGCTGAGTTACGGCCGGGCGATGTGCTGCTAACCCTCGGTGCCGGAGACAGCTACCGGGTCGGTGAACAGATCCTGGCTGCACTCCAGTCTCCAGTCCGGCATGGTCCAGGCCGGCCAACGGCAGCCAGGTACGACCGGCTGGCCGCTGCCATTGAGGAGGCTATGGGGCTGGTAGTACTGCGCAGCGAGTTGCTGGCCAACCATACCACCATGAGGGTGGGCGGGCCAGCAGACCTGTTCGTGACTGCCAGCACTCTGTCGCAGCTCCTGGCCATCCTGGCCCTGGGGCGTCAGAACGGCGTGTCCACCTGGCTGCTTGGTGGTGGCAGCAACGTGCTGGTGAGCGACGCGGGCGTGCGTGGTCTGGTAATTGCCAACGGCTGCCGGGAGCTCCGGCGCCACCAGGGTGACGTCGTCTGGGCCGAATCCGGCGCCAATCTGGCTGGCCTGGCGCGGCAAACTGTGCGCTGGGGCCTGAGTGGCCTGGAGTGGGGCGTCAGCGTGCCGGGCACCGTCGGCGGCGCCGTGGTCGGCAACGCCGGAGCGCACGGCGGCAGCGTGGCCGATAACCTGCTGCGCGCCACGCTGGTCCAGGCCGACGGCCACATCGTCGAGTGGCCGGCAGCCAGGTTCCAATTTGGCTATCGGCATAGCCTGTTGAAGGAACAGATCCGGGCCGGCGAGCGGGCTCCCGCGGTGCTGTCGGCAGCCTTTCAGTTGGCCCAGGCTGACGCGGCCCTGGTGGAGGCTCGAGCGGCTGAGTTCCTGGCCTATCGCCGGGCCACCCAGCCCGTTGAACCCAGCGCAGGCTCCATCTTCCAGAATCCTCCGGGTGACTACGCCGGGCGAATCCTGGACTCCCTGGGCTTCAAGGGCCGGCGACATGGCGGTGCCGCCTTCTCCACCAGGCACGCCAATTTCATCGTCAATCACGGTGGTGCTACCGCAGCAGATGTGCTCTACCTGATCGACGAAGCCCGTGAAACCGTGTGGCGCCAAATGACCGTTGCGCTCGTGCCCGAGATTCACTTCGTCGGTGACTGGCCGCAGCAACCGCCCTATCGGGCGTTGCCTGGCCCGGAGACTGCGCCATGAGCCAGAAGAAACTCCGCGTCGGCGTGATTCTCGGCGGCAGGTCTGGCGAACATGAGGTCAGCCTGCTCTCGGCCCAATCGGTGATGGCCGCGTTGGACCGGGAACGTTACGAGGTCGTGCCCATCGCCATCGACAAACAGGGCCGCTGGCTCTTGGGACCCGAAACGGCTCGCCTGCTGGCCGGCGCAGGCGAGACCATAGTGCTGGAGGGATCCACCTTGGTGCCGCGAGACGAGTCCCTCCGCACTGTCGACGTGGTCTTCCCAGTGCTACATGGCCCCTACGGTGAAGACGGCACAGTGCAGGGCTTGCTGGAGCTGGCTAACATCCCCTACGTGGGCTGTGGCGTGCTGGCCTCGGCGCTGGCCATGGACAAGGTGGCTGGCAAGGCGGTCTTTGCAGCCGCAGGCTTGCCTCAGTTGCCTTTCCTACTGGTCAAGCGCAAGCGCTGGGAGGCCGAGGCAGCACGGGTCTTGGCCGATATCGAGGACCAGCTGAGCTATCCGGTGTTTGTCAAGCCAGCCAACCTCGGCTCCAGCGTCGGCGTTGGCAAGGCCAGACAGCGCGCAGAGCTGGCTAAGGCCCTGGACGAAGCGGCCCGCTACGACCGCAAGCTGCTGGTGGAGCAAGGGATCGATGCCCGAGAGATCGAGGTCAGCGTCCTGGGTAACGATGAACCTGTCGCCTCGGTGCCGGGTGAAATCGTGCC
>JAULUH010000088.1:0-6044 GCA_032111745.1 Anaerolineae bacterium
TGAGGTGCTGATCCCTGTGCGCCGGGCAGAGGGGGGCCAGGGCGCGCAGGAACAGTGACTCCAGAGGGGAGCCGCAGAGGACGCCGAGGGGGAACAGGACCGGAGAAGCCGGAGCGGAGCAGGATTCGAATATGCGGTAGTGAAGAGGAGGATTGGTGACAAGGTCCGTGGTTGACGTAAGTGGTGTTGCGCTTTATACTTGCAGGAGAGGCTGTCGCCGGTGGTCCGAGGAGTTGCTATGATTGACCAGGAAATGCTAGCGGCCTATCAGAGGCGTTGGGATGCGGTTGCTGACTTGAGGCGCTTGGAGCAGCAACAGGAAACCGTTGGCGAACGTTGGCGCAAGTTGAATGCGCTGCTGCGGATGGCGGCAGCCCTTGACCTGCAACCAGTTGTCGATCAACAGCAGGAGGAGTTGGCGCGCCAGCGATGGAATAGCCTGATTGTGCGGTATCTGGACAGGGTCGAAGGCGAAGGGCGGTCGTGATGGAGCCGCCAAAAGCGCTTGAGCCGCTCGTTGCTCCCATACAGGCTGTACAGGGCCTGATCGAGGAGTTCGGGGATCGGGGCATCATCATCGGCGGTGTGGCTGCGAGTCTGTTGGGTCAGCCCCGCCTGACCGCTGACGCCGATGCCATGCTGTTACTTTCGCTGGAGGAGCTGCCCAGGCTATTGGAGGCGGCACGAACCATGGGGCTGCATCCGAGATTCGCCGATGTGATCGAATTCGCTCGCCGCAACCGGGTGGTCCTACTTCGGCATGAACCGAGCGGCATCGACGTGGATATCTCCCTGGGTCTCCTGCCATTTGAGGTCGAGGCGGTCGAGCGTAGCCGCGAGCATCGGGCTGGATCGCTTCGAATTCGCCTCCCTACCCCTGAGGACTTGATAATCCTCAAAGCCGTCGCCCATCGGCCAAAGGACATGCTAGATATCGAAGCAGTGATATCTGCGCATCCTCACCTGGATGCAGAGCGCATTGAGTTTTGGGTTCGACAGTTCGCGGAGTTACTGGATCTGCCGGAACTATGGGGGGACCTGGAGGCACTACTGACGGGAGGAAGCCGTTAAGGCGGGGCTGGCAGGGAGTCGTTGCAGAACCTGATCGCCGCTACTCACGTGGACGGGCGGGGCGCCACACAGCACCCCACCCGTCGACGTGAAACTAGAGAAGGCCGGAAGGCTGAGGGGCCTGCCGGCCGGGATCACCTAGGGCAGCGCGACCACCTGGGCGCCGAACAGGGCGTTGATCACGGCGGAGACGGCGCCGGTCTTGTCCACGGCCACGGCCGTGACCACGGGCAGGCCGGTGGCGAACTCGCTGCAGCTCCAGGAGCTGGAGTCACAGGCGTTCACGGTGCCGCCCACGCCGGTGCCGAAGATCTCCACAGCAGCCCAGCTGGCCTCGTCGAGCTCCACCACGTACAGGGTGCCGTCAGGGCCAAAGGCCAGGTCGACGATGGAGGTGAAGCCGTCAGCCACCACCGAGCAGGCCGGGCTGGTGGCACAGTCGGCATGCAGCGTGCCGGGCTCGATGCGCCAGACCTGGGACTCGCCTGTGGGCGCCGGGAAGCCCTTCAGCTCACCCACATAGTAGGCGCCGTCCGGGCCGATGGCGATGCTGGTGGGCACGGCCTCGGCCGGGATGGCGTCCGGCAGGAAGCAGGCGAACTCCAGCCCTGGCGGGGGCGTGGGGCAGCCGGCCAGAGCCTTCAGGTTGGCGGTGGACGCGAGCTCCGTGGGGAAGGTGGCGACCCAGTCGACGTTGCCTGCCATATCGGCGATCAACAGGGCATTGGCGCCGGCATCGGCGACCAACGCGGTGCCCCCGTTCAGGGCCTCCACGTCGAAGGGGTTCGAGTCGATCTCGCCCCCGTCGGGGTTCACGGCGGCCTCGAACGCGCCCAGGTCCGCTACTTCCTGCAGGTTGCCGCGGGAGGCGCGGTAGAGCTTCTGAGCCGAATCACTGTCGCCCAGGCCGGTGATGGCAAACATGTTGCCGCGGCCGAGGGGGGCCATGTCGGCGACACCCGGCAGCGAGACCACCAGGCTGCCTTCGCCCTTGCGCAGCTCGACGATGCCTGCGCCGGCATCCGCGGCCAGCAGGCTATTGTCGGGCGAGGCCGCCAGGCCGAAGACCGGGCCGGCGTAGTCGTACGCCGGTATATCGTCAGCATACGCAGCCGGAACGGCGGCGAGAAGCAGCACGGC
The DNA here is from genome assembly GCA_032111745.1 of Anaerolineae bacterium. Classification (GTDB taxonomy): domain Bacteria; phylum Chloroflexota; class Anaerolineae; order JAAEKA01; family JAAEKA01; genus JAULUH01. The sequence continues at coordinate 2,212 of JAULUH010000088.1, forward strand.
AAGGGCGGTCAGAACCAGTGAGCGCCGGCTCAGCGAAGATCGCAACACTTTCATCTAGAAACCTCCAAGAGTGAACTCTACGGACCGATGTGCTGTACGGGGGGTGCCCGACGACGTCCGGCACCCCAGTACGAGGAATTAAACGACTCCCATCGCGTTTCGCGCCATGAGATGGGGCCGATTCCTCCAAATCTACGCAGAGACGCAAGATTTTGCGTCTCTACGAGCCGAAATCGCATCCCTTTGTGAAGGCCGCTGGTCATTCCACCATGACACAATCTCTGGTTGCGCTAAGCATGCTGGTTCGAGACTACGATGAGGCCATCGAGTTCTTCACGCGCGCGCTGCGCTTCCTGCTCGTCGAGGACACAGCCCTGGGAGGAGACAAGCGCTGGGTCGTCGTTGCCCCGCAAGGCCCTGGCGGCGCCAGGCTCCTGTTGGCCCGGGCTGCCACCGATGCCCAGCGGGCCGCCATCGGCAACCAGGCCGGCGGCCGGGTGTTCCTCTTCCTGCACACCTCAGACTTCTGGGCCGACTACCGGCACATGCAGGCGCAGGGCGTGCGGTTCATCGAAGCCCCGCGCGACGAGCCGTACGGACTGGTGGCGGTGTTCCTGGACCTGTATGGGAACAAGTGGGATCTCATCCAGCCGAAGTGACGGGAGCGCTGGCAGCGTGGTATGCGATCATGTTCGCCAGTGACTCGTTGCCACCACACAGGAGCAAGACCACATGGTCGTGCTCCTGGAAGCGATGGCTCACCTTCCTGGCCGCCGCCAGGGTACAGGAAGCGGCCAGCTCGGTCAGCACCTTTGCCCGCTCCAGCAGGAACCGCTGCGCTTCGATGGCCTCCAGATCGGAGACCACCAGGTGCTCCTCCAGGTGCTTCTGGGCAATTCGCAAGGCATCCTCCGCCACATAGGGAGCACATAGCGTCTTGGCAAGAGACGTCGGCACGATCTGTACCACCTCGCCGGCCTGCAGCGCCTGCGCCATGGTGTCAGCACCCTCGGTCTCCACACCCCAGATTCTGACCCGTGGCTTCAGCGCCTTGGCTGCTACAGTAATGCCCGCGATTAGACCGCCGCCACCGACGCTGACGAAGATGTCCGTGGCTTCCGGAAGCTTCTCCAGGATCTCCAGCCCGATCGTGCCATTGCCGGCCATCTGATAGGGGTCATCGTAGGGGTGAAGGTAGCCATATCCGTCTGACCGGAAGGCCTCCGCCAGCGCGATGGCTGACGGGGCGTCGGCTGTGATCCTCACCTCTGCACCGTAGGACCTGGTTGCCTCCACGTAGTTGGCGGGCGTGTAGGCTGGCATGCAGATGACAGCGTTCACTCCCAGCGACCTGGCGGCATACGCCACCCCTTGGGCGAAGTTGCCCCCGCTGAACGCCACCACACCCTTGTCGCGGGCGGGACGCGCCAGGCGCAGGATCTGGTTGAAGGCGCCGCGCGGCTTGAAAGAGCCTGTCTTCTGGAAGAGTTCCAGCTTGAGGTGGACGTTGGTACCCAGAACGGTGCTAAGGGTCCGGTTCCCTTCCAGGGGAGTCTCGACTACGTAGGAAGAAATCATCTCTCGTGCCGACTCGATGTCGCTAAGACTGATCATGCTACCCCGGAAGTTGTGATCCTCTGGCTGGGTTATACATGTGAATGTCTGGCAATCTGTTTCAGCTCTCCCCACTTCTCTCCGCTCTGATCTCATAATGCTGCGCTTGTTCATCAAAATGGGAGAGTATCTCCCTCGCCTTCTCCGGGACTACGGCTACTTCGTAATCTTCGCCTGCAAACTCACGGACAGCGTCCAGCGAATCGAACAACATGATGGTGACGAATTCAACTTCCTCACCGACCTCACGGCGAAGCAATTGAATGCCCCTGAAGCCGCCAATGTGGCGATTCTGAATGCCGGTGAAGATCTCCTCTTTGAGCAGCGCCTCATACTTGTCTGAGTTGCCAGGGTTTGTCCATCCATGCCAGATTCGGCCAATCATGTTTCGCTTGTCTCCCTGGTCTTCAACCCTATCCGCTTCCGGCTAATACCCGGGTAGCAGCTGGTTGACAGTCTCGAACAGCCTTGCCGCCGGGAATCCCTTGACCAGAGCGGCACTGGCGCCGGTGGACTGCGCTACCCGCAATTCCTGGGTATCGCCGGCCAGCACAATGCAGAGGCAACGGGGCAGTTCCGTCTTGATCTGCTCCAGCAGTGTCCAGGCATCGTCGCCGAAGGGTTCGACGTCCAGCAGCACCAGTTCCGGCTCCTTGGTCCGGGCCAGGCGCAGGGCTGTCGCGGTGTCGTCCGCCACAGATACCGTCTCGATTTGCGGCATCGATAGGAGCAACGCCCGCCAGCCGTCCCGCAGCCGGCCTGGCCTGGCCACAACCAGTACCGAGGCTTGATTCTCCATCTTCGAGGAGAGCTTCCTTTCCAGCCCTTGATCTCTGGTCCGGGTCTCGTCGCGCGCCTGCTCACCCGCATCAGCGCACGTGCCCAGCTGGCCGCTGGTGACAGATCTGGCCTGTGGCCGGCTATCCCGGATGACTCCACCGTCGGACCCCGGGTCTTGACTTGGGCCGGTCTGAACCTGTGTGCCCACGCCCTGACCACCTAGCAGGGCGTGGGCCGCCATGTCGAGGCGAACCGCGCGCGCCACTTCCTGCGCGACCTGCGTCAGGGTTTCGAACTCCTCACGGCTGTACTGCCCGTGGTTTTGTCGAGGACCCAGGAACAACATGCCAAAGCGCATGCCCATGTATTCCAGCGGCATACTCAGCCACGCCTCCCCTGTCCAGCGGCCTGAAGCCTGGAAGGCCTGCGTATGGCCGTCAACCACCAGGCTCATGGCTCCGGATTGGGCCTTGAGCGCGACCACGGCCTCGTCCAGGAGCCGCCTGGTGAGTAGCTCCGCATCGCTCATGCGCGTGAAGGCCTGGACCTGCTCGCCAAACTGCTTGAGGTCACGGGTGCTATCGGGTGCCTGCCGGAAGCGGGCCTCCACGAACTTCTCCACACGGCTCTTCAAGGGGGTGAAGGCCGCGGCAACGACCAGGGTCGTGATGACAATCGCGGCGTCGCTCTCTTCGCCGGTGAAGGTCACAAACATCCTCTGCGTTAGGCCACTGGCCGCAGCGAATACCCCGACCAGGATAGCCGAGAGGGTTCCGTAGACGACGGTCCGGTTCACCAGGGTGTCGGCCTCCGAGAGCCGGTAGCGGAGGATGGCCACGGCCACCGCTACGGGGAAGATCAGCAGCCCTGGTAGAAACAGCAGGCCCCTGAACGGCAGCGAGAATCCAAAGACCGGGGCGATAAACCAGAGGGTCACCGGTACAAACGCCAGAAAACTCCCCAGGAGCACGACGCGCGCTTGCCGGCGCGGCACAGTGGCATTGCCAGCGCGAGCCCGATACCACATCACGCCCAGAAACAACAGGACCGCAATGGCGTCATACCGGTAGCTGGCTGCCCAGGCGGCAATGTAGGCCCAGGGCCGCGCCGGGCTGTTCAGAACCACGAGCCCCCAGGCCGCCAGGGCAAGGGAAATGCCATAGGGCAAGGCGAGCAGCCACACCCGGCGCTTCACCACCGTCCATTCCTCCGGAAAGCGCATCGCCAGGCTGATCAATGCCCCACCCGTGAGCGCGATCGCGGCCGTCCATAGCGCAGAAAGAGCATGGGTCGTGCTCAGATCGAACAGGAGCAGGCAGACCAGTGCGGTGTTGATACAGAAGAAAGCCAGGGCTCGGCCCGGCCGCGTCTGGCCCTTGGCCAGGTAGATCCACACGCCGATTCCCAGGTAAACCAGCCCCACCAGATACGGCAGCCAG
>JAULUH010000089.1:0-7452 GCA_032111745.1 Anaerolineae bacterium
GGGCGACGGTTTTGAGCGAAACCAATGGGTGTGAACAGAGGATGAGGGTCAGGCACCTGGCGAAAATCAAGGCGGAGCGGCGGACCTACCGTTGCTCCGCCTTTTGCATGCGATGTGCTTGGCAACCCCGCCAGGTTGCCTTATACTGATCTGGCGCAGCACGATGCCAGCGAGGCCGACCCGTGTCACATGCTTCGAGAGAGGACAGACCGTGATGAATGACCAAACCTCAGGCGACCAACCCTATTCGGGCCGCAGTGCACGGGCGACGATGGGGCGGATTGGCCAGCCCATGACGGCCAGGGAGCTGGCGGCGCGGCGGTGGGATGTGATTGTCGTCGGCGCCGGACACAACGGCCTGACCTGCGCCGCTTACCTGGCGCGCGCTGGCCAGCGGGTATTGGTGTTGGAGGCGCGAGAGCGGGTCGGTGGTGCCTGCACGTTGGAGGAGACGTGGCCAGGCTTCACGGTGTCACCTTGCGCCTATCTGTGTGGGCTTCTGCATCCGGTGGTGATCGAGGAGCTCAACCTGGGGGCCTGGGGGTTCGACTGGACGCCGGCGACGGCGGGCATGTTCGTGCCCTTCGAGGATGGCGAGAGCATCCAGTTGCCCGAGGAGGACGCGCTGTGCGAGGATGAGATCCGCCGTTTGGCGTCTCAGGATGTGGCCGGGTGGCGGGCGATGGGCGATGTGATGCGCCGGGCCCGGGAAGCGGTGCGGCCGGCCGGGGCCGGCGACCTGTGGCTGGGCCGCGCGCCCACATGTGAGCAGATCGAGGAGCGGCTGGGGGGTGATCGGGAGGCCATCGGCCTGCTCTTCGAGTGGTCCATGGCCGAGTATGTGGAACGATACCTGACCGACGAGCGGCTGCAATGTGCCTACCTGGGCCAGGGTGTGATCGGCACCAATGCCAGCCCGTTCGATGCGGGCACGGCGTCGATCAACTTCCACCACTCATCCGGCCGGATGGGGGGGATACCGGGCATGTGGGGGTATGTCAGGGGTGGCATGGGCATGGTCTCGTTCATCCTGTGCGACGTGGCCCAGGAGGCCGGCGCGATGGTGGCCACCGGCATGCCGGTAGCTCGCATCATGCCCGGCGAGGGGGTGGAGCTGGAGGGCGGCGAGCGCATCTGCGCGCCCACAGTGGTGTCCAATGCGGATCCGCGGATGACCTTGGACCTGTTGGGAGAAGCGGCTGATCCCGATTGGCGGGCACAGGTGGAGAGGGTACCCATGGTGGGGTGCACCATGAAGGTCAGCGTGGCCCTGGCTGAGCTACCGAACTTTTGGGCGCGGCCGGGGACAGACCAGACGCATCACCGAGGACAGGTCAATACGCCCTTGAGCAAGGCCGAGTGGCGTGAGGCCTTCGAGGTGGCGCGGGGGGGCCGGCTGCCGGCGCGCATGTGGACCGAGCTCTATTTTCAGACGGTTTTCGATAAGAGCGTGGCTCCGGTTGGCAAGCACATGATGAGCGTTTTTGCGCAGTATGCGCCCCATACGTTCGCGGAGGGGGACTGGGACAGCCAGCGGGACGAGGCGGGGCGAATAGCGATCGATTCAATCGCGCGATTCTGCAGCAACCTACCGGAATCGATCATTGACATGGAGGTGATGGGGCCGCCGGATATCGAGCGCAAGGTGGGTTTGAGTGGCGGGCACATCTTTCAAGGGGAGTGCCTGCCGGACTATATGTGGAGCAGCCGCCTGGCCTATCGGACCCCGATGGAAGGGGTGTATCTATGCGGCGCGTGCACGCATCCGGGAGGGAGCGTGATTGCGGTCAATGGACGGAATGCGGCGATGGAAATATTGGGGAGGTTGGCATAGGGCGGGGGCATGGATCGCGGGGGCATGGATCGCGGCGGCACGAACTCTTGGACCACGAAGGGCGCGAAGCACGAAGGGCGCGAAGGGTGAACCCCTGGATCACGAACGCGCGAAGGGCCGCGAAGGTCACGAAGCGCGAAGGTCGCGAAGGCGCGAAGGGGGTGGGCACGGAGGCCCACCCCTACGATGTCTTTAGGGCGCTCATTTACGGGGGGATCAGGATTGGGAGAAGGTAGCCAGGGTTTCCAGGTAGTGGTGAGGCAGGCCGATGTCGTAGCGGCGGCCGTCCATGATCAGGCCCATGAAGCCATCCTCCCGACGCAGGCGATCCAGGGCTGAGGTGAGCTGGAACTCACCGCGCTCGCGGACGTTGTTGACGATATGTTCCTCGAGGTAGTCGAAGATCTGGGGTTTGATGATATACTGGCCGAAGACGGTCAGGTAGGTATCAGCGGGCAGATCCGGCACACGCAGGCTGGTGCGGGCGTAGTCCAGGGTGGGCTTTTCGGCGAACTCGTTGATGTTGAGCAAGTGGCCGTTCTCCAGCCAGACCCCGCCGATGGTGCCGAAGTTGGCGATCTCATCCTCCGGGGTGTGGCGCAGGCCGACGATGCTGGTGCCGTGCTTCTGGTATTCGTCCATGAGCTGGCGCGCGCAAGACACGGGGCCGTTGGCCCGGTAGATGTGGTCGCCCAGCATCAGCAAGAAGGGCTCGTCGCCCACGGCTTCGCGGGCGGACCAGACGGCGTGGCCGAAGCCCTGCTGAGTGGTCTGGACGACGAAGGTGATGCGCCGGCCAATCTCCAGGATGCGGCGGGCGTAGTCCTGGAAGTGGCGGGGCAGCTTGTTGTAGTTCTCGATGGAGACCTGCTCTGAGAACAGCTTGCGGAACTCGTCCAGGTCGTCCTCCTGGACGATGATGATCACCTGCTCGATGCCGGCGTCCAGCGCCTCCTCGACGATCAGCAGGATAGCTGGCTTGGCGATACCGTCGCGATCGACGATAGGGAAGAGCTCCTTCTTGGTAGCCTTGGTGGCCGGGAAGAGGCGGGTGCCGAAGCCAGCGGCGGGGATGACGGCCTTGCGGACGCTCTGGCCGGGGCGCAGGGTGAGGGTGAGGGCAGGCAGGCTCAGATCGCGCTGCAGGATCTCGATGACGGCCTGCTGGTCGGCCTTGGTGCGGGCAAGGAATTGGGCGGTGCCATCGCCCTGGGAGCCGATGCCCTTGCCGCCCCAGACATGGGGCTGTAAGGGCTCGTAGGCCAGCACACGGTGCAGGACAGGGGCGGTCAGCTCCTCCGGGCAAGCAGGGATGGCGTAACGGTCGAAGAAGGCCTGAGCCTCTAGCATGAGGCCGCCCAACTGCTGGGCATCGGACGCGGCCAGGGCATCCATGGCCTGGTGCACGACGCGCTTGTTGATGGGACCCAGGAGCTGGTGCACCCCGCGCTCGACCTCGTTTTCCGCAAAGGGATAGCAGCGGTTGAGCCGGTTAAGGATCTCCATGGTGTCCTTCTGGGCCTGAAGATCGACGATGACGAAATGGAGGTCCTCCTTGACCTGAAGCTCGGTGGTGTCCAGCCGGTCGCCGTCGAACACCATCAGCACCGGACGATTGCCAAAGGCGCAGCCCTGGTCCATGCGACCGCAGCGGGAGGGGGTAGTGATCTCGCCCTGATAGGCCAGCTCCATCTCGCCGCGCACGGTCAGCTTGAGATCGTAGACGCGGTTGAAGGCACGCGCGGCCAGCACGGAGATGGCGGCGCTGGAGGAGAGGCCCTTTTTCATGGGCAGGTCGGTCTTGTAGTTGTCGATGACCAGGCCACGCACGTGGTAGTTGGTGAGCACCTGGTAGGCTACGCCGGCGATGTAGCTCCAGAAGCCGCCCTCCTGGGCGACCTGCAGCAGGGCCTGGGGCTGCATGGGAATTTCCACCGGCCCGTGGCGCTGGCCTTCGGGCGTGGTTGTGGTCAGGAGCAGGGAGGTGGGGTGGGGGGATACCTCGGCATAGATGCCCTGATCGGTGCCGCAGATGAGGGTGTAGCCCTTATCGACGTCGGCGTTGATGCGGCGGTAGCCGCCGGCCCAATCGGAATGCTCGCCGAACAGGCAGACGCGTCCGGGTACAAAGAGTTTCACGCTAGGATTTCCTTAGGCGGTTATCAGAAGGTGGAGAGTGAAGACTGATCCAGTCTCCGAAGATTGGGCCAGTCTTGAGGCGCTTCGCGTCTCCGCGCCAACCGCACGACAAGGTTGTCGCCCGTTGGCTGACCGAGTATAGCATAGCCAGCATCGGGTTCAAAAACGGTAGGACGGCATCTGGTGGGAGTTTCCAGGAGTTAACGCCGTGGTCAGGGACCTGGGGGCAGCCACCGACGCCGGTTATCGACCTGGACGATGATGTTGGCCTGGCGGATGAGCTTCCTTGGGCTGCGCGGGCAGGTTATTTTGGAGTTTGGGGGCATGTAGCCGGCCGGCAACGGTGTGGGGTGGCTGTTCAGGGCTGTATTGAAGCAAGGAGCATGGGTTTCGATGAGCCAGCGCTCGGCGGCGTTGAGGTCGTGGTCGGCGGCGGCGAAGCGCTCCGAGCCCGTGGCCAGCAGCTCGACTGTGAACTTCGCCGATGCCGGCCAATTGCACAGGATGAAGCGCCCGACGACGGAGCGGCCCTTGAACCCATCCAGGATATGCCGCCAGACCCGATCGAAAGCTACGTAGGACTGGCCCACGTAAAACACGACTTCGTCGTCACGAAAGAGATACAGGTCGAACGGCCGCCAGTCAGGTGGGCAATGCTGGTCGGTGAGGAGAAACTCCTTGATTGAGATCAGGACACCAGGATCAATGGATGGCACCTTGCGACTCCTACGATCCCTCAGCTAGAACGGTGCACTCGCCATGATGGCCTGACCTCAGGGTGGGCATTCGTCTAGACGCAGGAACTTCCGGCACTCGTCGCGGGTCAGCGAACGAGTCAGACGCGACTGGGCCAGAGCCAGCAGGTCCGGGACGTCCACGACATACACGTACACCTTGCCGCTGCCGCTGGTAGTTGCCAGGAAGCGGCCATCGGGGCTGAACTCCAGATCGGGGCCATTGTTGTCGCCGGGGATGGTCAGCAATTCCTGCCCGGTAACTGCGTTCCATAGCCTTGCGGTACCATCGAAACCAAGGGTCGCCAGCAGATCGCCCGCCGGGCTAAAGGAGACATCCCAGACCGTGCCAGTGTGACCGGTCAGAGTCAGAGTCGCAGAGGGCTTCTCAGTTTCGGCCGGATCGCTCAGACTCCATACTCTTGCCGCGCCATCCTCATGGGCGGTTGCCAGGTAGTTTCCGTCTGCGCTGAACGCCACCGACTTCACCTGTCCTGCGCCTGCGGCCAGGGTGGCCAGGTGCTCACCAGAGCTGGTTCGCCACAAGCGCGCCGTGCCATCCCAACTGGCGGAAGCCACGTACGCCCCGTCGAGGCTGAAGGCAACCCGGTGCACGCGATCGCTGTGGCCGTCAAGCACGGCGTGCAGGTCACCTGTCGTCGCGTTCCAGAGTTTCACCGTGCCATCTGAGCCGCCTGTCGCCAGCGTTTGCCCGGTGGAATCATAGGCTACGTCGATGTCCTGGGGTCCATGAGCTGCAAGCTTGCGGATGAGCTGGCCACTGACCGAGTCCCAGAGCCTTACCACTCCGTCATAGGCGGCCGTGGCGACAGAGCGACCGTCTGGACTGAAGGCGATCCGAGCTATGCGCTCAGGGTGCTCTGGTAGGTCTGTCAAGAGCTGGCCTGACACGGCATCCCAGATGGCTGCCTGGCTATCCCAACCGGAGGTAGCCAGCCGTGCCCCATCTGCGCTGAAGTCCACACTGTAAACCACGGCGTCGTGGCCTGGCAGCGTCAACTGTTCCCGGCCACCGGCGGGGCTTATGTCCCAGATTCTCGTGGTGCCATCCGTGCTGGCCGTGGCAAGCAGGTTGCCCTCCGGGCTGAAGTCCAGGTTGGTGACCGGGCCCTGGTGACCGGGCAGGTTGAGAAGCAGGACCCCGGTGGAAGCATCCCAGAGTCTCACCACACCATCGTCGCCACCGGTGGCGACTTGCCGGTTGTCTGTGCTGAAACCGATCGAGTAGGTGGGGCTACGTCGACCCAGGCTAACCAGCCGCTCGCCTGTTCGTGCGTCCCAAAGCGCGTTCTCGCCGTCGCCATCGGCGATCGCCATGAGGGTTCCATCGGGACTGTAGTCCACATCCCTGGTCTCGCGGGAGGCACCCCCGATCGAGCCAGTTTGCTTGCCGGTCTGGACATCCCAGATTCTAACTGACTGGTCACTGGCAGCGGCAGTGGCAACGGCCAGTTGCGTTCCCTGGGGATCAAAGGCGATTCCGGCTGCGCTGGGCTGGCGCAAGATCAACAGGTTATCTCCGGTTGTCGCGTCCCAGAGTCGGACCGTACCATCGGCGCTGGTGGTCGCAATCCGAGACCCGTCGGGGCTGAACTGCGCGTCGAAGATGTTGGCGATATGCCCGCGCAACCTGACAAGCTCGGTGCCATCCGCGGCATCCCAAACAGCGGCTGTGCCGTCGGCGCTGGCCGTGACCAGCCTGCGGCCGTCGGGGCTGAACTGCACGCTCACGCCATAGATATCGCGGCTGTGGCCGGAGAATGCGAGCATGGCCTGGCCGGTAGCGACATTCCATACGATCGTTGAGCTATCGGGACCGCCGGTAGCCAGTTGCGTGCCGTCCGGGCTGAAGGCAACACCATAAGGCCCTGGCAGCCTCTGCTGCAGGCGCGAGGTCTGGATCGCCTGATGCAACGCCTCCTCGGCTTCACGGGGCACAGGCAAATCAGCACCAAGGGTCTGAGAGATGGCGGCCATAGCCAGGAGGATGCTGCGTTCCGGGTCCAGAGCCAGATTGGACATAGCGGCAGCCGCCAGCTCCCGGGAGAACGCGACGCGGCTCTCCTGCTCGGCCAGGGCCGCGTTGGCATCTGCGATGCGTGCTGCCCGCTGGACCTGAACGCGCATGACCAGCGCCAGTCCGGCCAGGGCAATGGCGATGGCCAGGGCGATGCTCAGGGCCAAGGCGCGGCGACGGAGCCGGACTACAGTCTGTCGCTGTTCCTCGGCCAGCCGTCTTTCCATGTCGGCCTTCTGCTGTTGGGTTGCAGCCAGGGCGCGGGCGGCCTCGAGCTCGCGTTCCTGCTGAGCTGCCTGCTCGCGCTGGCGACGCTCAGCCAGCTCCTGGGAGGCTACCAGGAACTGCTGTTCCGGCGCGTTCAGCTCAGCCGGATGGTTCTCGGCCCACTCGCGAGCGAGCGCCAGCCTGGCACCACTGTACAATTCACCGGGGTCACGGTCCATCTCCTCCCAGGCCTGGGCGGAGTCGGTTAGGTGGCGATGCAGCCGCAATCCTTCCCGGTCGTCGGCCAGCCACTGGCGCAGGGTTGGCCATTCACGGATCAGCGCCTCGTGGGCGATCTCCACCGTGTCCTGATCGACGGTGACGAGCCGTGCGTCGCTCAGGATGTGCAGGACCTGCCGCACCTGCTCCTGCGTGCCGGTGTTTGACGCCAACTCCTGGATCGGCACGCGACGCCGCGTGTCAGACGCCTCCTCACCCAG
>JAULUH010000090.1:0-3221 GCA_032111745.1 Anaerolineae bacterium
TCAAGCTCCAGGATGTGGAAGTTGGCGAGCTGGCGGGCGCGAGCCAGGCCCACTGGGGTCATGCCGCGCTGGCTGGTGTTCTTGAGCTACCTCCTGGCCCTGGTGCTATTGTTCGTCATCAACAGCACCCGGTGGATTATCCTCATGTTCCCGATATGGATGCTGATCGTCAGCCTCATCATGCTCATCGGGAATGTTCGCCGCCGGCCGGTAGAGCCGGCGGCCCAGGCTCTCGAGCAAGCCACGTCTGTTCCCTAGGAGCGCCTGCGCGTGGCGATGACGCGACAGTAAGGAGGTGTTGCGGTGTGGTGTCATGGGTTATGAAACAACCCATGCATCACGCCAGCCCGAAAAACGATGGAACGTCGAAATTCAACACAATGATCACAAGTAACGAGGACTACCATGACTACCCACAACGAACCAGCGCGACTGGCCGACAGACCCGAAGACTATGCACGCTTCAAGCTTGCCAAGCGCCATATCGAACCATGGGAAGACGGTATCCGTCTCGACCCCGGCGCACCGAACATCGAGTGGTGGTATTTTGACTGCCTGCTCGACGACGGCGCCAACCTGGCAGTGGTCTTTTGCACAAAGGACGCCTCCCGGCCCCACCAGCCCCTGGAGCCGCTGATCGAGATCGACCTGGACCTGCCAGACGGGCGGAGGTTCATGAAGTACGGCCGGTTCAAAGCAGACGAGTTTGAGGCCTCCGGGGATGGCTGCGATGTCCGGATGGGGAAGTATCGCTTCGCCGGCGACCTGCACGAGTATACGATCGCGGCTGCGGCCGAGGAACTCTCGGCCGAGGTCCGGCTCGAGGCGACGACGGAGCCCTGGCGCCCGGAGACGGGCCACATGGTCTTCGGGACCGAAGGTCAAACGATCTTCGCCTGGACGCCTTTCGTGCCCATGGGCAACGTGAAGGCCACCTACCGGATCGGCTCGGAGGTTCACGAGGCTACGGGAACGGGCTACCACGACCACAACTGGATGAACAAGGGGTTCTCGCACCTGGTCGACCACTGGTACTGGGGGCGCGGACAGGTCGGTCCCTACTCGTTCGTTACGGCCTACATCACGGCCGCGAAGCAGTACGGCTACACGACTATTCCCCTCTACATGCTGGCCCGCGACGGCAAGGTGATTGCGGACGATGGCACGAAGGTGGCGTTTTCGAAGAGTGGAAGCCAGATCGACGAACACACCGGCAAACCCATCCCGGATACGATCTGCTTCGATTATCGCGATGGGGATACGCGCTACGTACTGACCTACTCGCGCCAGAAGACCCTCGTGACTCAGAAATTCCTGGATTTGGCCACTGGCGTGCAAAAGCTCGTGGCCGAGCTCCTCAGGTACCCTGGCGGATACCTCCGCTTCTCAGGGCCTGTGCGTCTGGATCGCTATCAGGGCGGCGAGCTCGTCGAGCACTATGAGGAGACTGGGTCCTTTGAAGAGTGTTACCAGGCATCCGAGATCCACGGCGACCAGTAGGGCGCTCAGCGGGATGCCTGCCGGGCCGAAAGCATGAACGGTGGGTGTCCCACAGGCCACTCAGCCTGAGCCAATGCAATCGTTCAGGAGGAAGATATCATGAAGCGGTTCACCATGACCTCAATCACGTTATGCCTGGTGGTCCTCTTGCTGGGGGCCTGTGTCCCGTTGCCGGCGGCAACCGGCCCCGCCGAAACTGCCGCCGGGTGGCAGACGTACTCCGACGCGGAGGTCGGGTTCAGCATCCAGTACCCGTCGACATGGGCCAGCGAAGCGCTGCCCGACCAGGGCGACGGCACCCTCCACGGGACGGCTTTCACCGGGCCGGAGGGCGGCGTGGAGGTGTACTGGGGCGCCGGCTTCGGCGGCGCCTGCCCGGCGGGAACCGAACCCGTCCAGCTCGCGCAGGGCGAGGTGCAAGCCTGTCACACCACCGCGCCCGACGGCACCGAGACCTGGGAGCAGATGGGCTACCAGGTAGAGGGGGGCAAGAACTTCGCGGTGCGCGCCTACACCAGCAACGCCGAGCCTGCAAGCCATGACCTGGTGCTGCAGGTGCTGGCGACCCTCACCTTCACCCAGCCGGCGGGCGGCGGGTGGCAGACTTACACCGATGCCGAAGCCGGTTACAGTATTCAGACCCCTCAGAACTGGGAGAGCGCAGCCCTGCCCGACCAGAATGACGGCGCCATCCATGGAAGGTCCTTCATCGGGCCGGAGGGCGGCGTAGAGGTCTACTGGGGCGCGGGCTTCGGCGGCGCCTGCCCGGAGGGGACCGTGCCCGTCCAGCTCGCGCAGGGCGAGACGACGGCGTGCCACGCCACGACCCCGGAGGGCACCGAGGTGTGGAGCCAGATCGGCTACCAGGTGGAGGGGGGCAACGCCTTCTCCGTCCGCGCCTACACGAGCAACGCCGACCCGGCGAGCCATGACCTGATACTCCAGGTATTGGGGACGCTCACGTTCATGCCGCCGGAGCAAGGGAAGACGGCGACGGGCCTCGCTAACCCCGCATCGCAGAACTGCGTGGACCAGGGCGGCGCGCTTGCCTTGGAGGAACGCGGCGACGGCGGGCAGTTCGGCGTGTGCACCTTCGAGGACAACATGCAGTGTGAGGAGTGGGCGCTGATGCGCGGCGAATGCCCCGTGGGCGGCGTGAAGGTGACCGGCTATGCCACGCCCGCCGCGCGCTATTGCGCGATCACGGGCGGCGCGTATACGGTCACTGCCAACAACGGCCAGGCTGACGAGCAAGGCACCTGCACGCTGCCGGGCGGCGTGCAGTGCGACGCGGCGGAGTTCTACAACGGTGCGTGCGACGCCTCTACGGGGAAGATGCCGAACACCTCAGGCCTGACCCTGATGCCCCCTGTGGCGGAAGTGTGCAACGGCATGGCCCAGGCGCTGTCCGAGGCCCTGTCACGCGCGAGCGCAGGGCACGTGCCCATCGAGGTGACGCAGGCCGCAGAACCGGTCCCGATGACCGACATGTCGACTGGCGCCGAGGGCACGGCCTGCCGGGCTGAGGCCGCGGGGACGGGCGAGGACTTCGCCAGCCCCGGCGCGGTCATGAGCGAGATATCGGCCGTATTGACCGGCGGCGGCTGGGAGGAGGACAAGCAAGCGATGGCGGCCGGGGGACCGACGGGCGAGGGTTGGGGCTTCCACAGCGGCGACCTGACTGCGATGGCGGTCGCCATGTGGCTGCCGGACCCCGCGGC
>JAULUH010000090.1:3231-6110 GCA_032111745.1 Anaerolineae bacterium
CAACTGTCCTACGGATCAGCCGATCTCGGAATGCCAGCTCACGCCCAGCCAGCAGCTGTACACGATCACGCTCGACACCGCGCAGACGGTGAAGCAGGCGCTGGTCGTCCAGGGCGTACAGCCCGCGCCGAAGGGGAACCCCGCCACGACGAACTGCATCAACATGGGCGGCACGCCGAAGAATGAGACCCGGCCGGACGGCGGGCAGTACGGCGTGTGCTATTTCGGGGACAACTACGTGTGCGAGCAGTGGGCGCTGATGCACGGCGAGTGTCCCGTCGGCGGCGTGAAGGTGACCGGCTACAACACGCCTGCCGCACGTTACTGTGTGATCACCGGCGGCACGTATACGGTGATCGGCGTGACCAACACGGATCAGGAGGCCGGGAGCTGCACGCTCCCCAGCGGTAAGGTCTGCGACGCCAATGAGTACTACGCCGGTGCGTGCAGCTGACCTATCCAGGATACTGGCCGGTGGAACAGGCGGCCCAGGCTCTAGAGCAACCCCCGTCTGTTCCCCGGGGAGCGCTTGTTCACCCAGGCCACGTTTTCGCCACGTGGGTGTGCTGTAATGAGAACAAGCTGCCGCTTGATCGATTGCCTGGGCAACTTGCCCTACCTGAGCTCGCTGGTGCATGGCCTCGGTATGGATAGCTAACGGATGGGGCCTGATGCCGGCCAGCAGACTTGGAGAGTCACGTCAAAGGAGCACGGCCATGAACATCCAGAACACCATTCAGAGGGAAATCCTCCCCATCCCCGACCCCCAGCACGTCGGGGTGACCACCTACGACGCCAAGGACCCGGATACGAAGTATCCCCCCATCGAGCCGCTGCGGCCGCCCACGGGCGCGCCCAACGTCCTCATCGTCCTGCTGGACGACGTGGGCTTTGGCGCCTCGTCCGCCTTCGGCGGACCCGTGCACACCCCCACCGCAGAGCGGCTGGCGGCGAGCGGCCTGAAGTACAACCGCTTCCACACCACCGCCCTGTGCTCGCCGACGCGACAGGCGCTGCTGACCGGCCGCAACCACCACACGGTCGGCATGGGCGGCGTCACCGAGATGGCCACCTCGGCGCCCGGCAACTGCACGATCCGCCCCAAGTCCTGTGCGCCGCTGGCCGAGACGCTCAAGCTGAACGGCTACGCCACGGCCCAGTTCGGCAAGTGCCACGAGGTGCCGGTGTGGGAGACCAGCCCTGCAGGCCCGTACGACGCCTGGCCGACCGGCAGCGGCTTCGAGTACTTCTATGGTTTCGTCTGCGCCGAGACCAACCAGTACTATCCCTCGCTCTACGAAGGCACCACGCCGGTCGAGTTGCAGAAGAGCCCCGAAGAGGGGTATCACCTCACCGAAGACCTGGCCAACCACGCCATCCAGTGGGTGCGCCGGCAGAAGTCGCTCATGCCCGACAAGCCCGTCTTCATGTACTTCGCGCCCGGGGCCACCCATGCCCCGCACCACGTGCCCGCGGAATGGTCGGCGAAGTACAAGGGGAGGTTCGACCAGGGCTGGGATGCCCTGCGGGCACAGACCTTCGCCCGGCAGAAGGAGCTGGGCGTCATCCCGCCTGACTGTGATCTGACCAGGCGCCACCCTGGGATCCCCGCCTGGGACGACATCTCAGATGAGATGAAGCCCATCCTGGCGCGCCAGATGGAGATCTACGCCGGGTTTCTCGAACATACCGACTACCACGTCGGGCGCCTGATCGATGCGCTGGCCGACCTGGAGATCCTCGACGACACCCTGATCTACTACATCATAGGCGACAACGGCGCCTCCGCCGAGGGCACCCTCCAGGGCACGTTCAACGAGATGCTGCCCATCAACGGATTTGGACACCTGGAGACGCCAGAGTTCATGATGCAGAACATCGACAAGTTCGGCGGGCCGCAGGCCTACAACCACTATGCCGTAGGCTGGGCGCACGCCATGGACACCCCCTACCAGTGGACCAAGCAGGTGGCCTCCCACTGGGGCGGCACCCGCAACGGCACCATCGTGCACTGGCCCCAGGGCATCCAGGCCAGAGGCGAGGTGCGCTCGCAATTCCATCACGTCATCGACGTGGCGCCGACGGTGCTCGAAGCCGCGGGCCTGCCCGAGCCAGCCTTCGTCAACGGCATCCAGCAGAAGCCCTACGAAGGGGCGAGCATGCGCTACTCCTTCGACGACGGCCAGGCCGCAGAGCGGCACGAGACCCAGTACTTCGAGATGGTCGGCAACCGTGGCATCTACCACAAGGGCTGGACCGCGGTCACCAAGCACCGCACGCCGTGGGAAACGGGAGCGATCAAGACCGTTGCCTTCGACGACGACGTCTGGGAGCTGTACGACACCCACACCGATTGGGCGCAAGCCCACGATCTGGCGAAGGAGATGCCGGAGAAGCTGCACGAGCTGCAGCGCCTGTGGCTGATCGAGGCGGTCAAGTACAACGTGGTGCCCCTCGACGACCGCCTCGCCGAGCGCTTCAACCCGGACCTGGCCGGCCGCCCCCAGCTGGTGCGCGGCAACCGGCAGCTGCTCTTCGGTGGAATGAAGGGGCTGTCTCCCCACTCGATTGTCAACGTCTTCAACAAGACCCACGCCATCACGGCTGAGGTGGTGGTGCCGGAGGTAGGGGCGGAAGGGGTCATCTTCGCCTGGGGCGGCATCACCGGCGGCTTCAGCCTCTACGCCAGGGATGGCAGGCCCAAGTACTGCTACAACTTCTGCGGGCTCCACCACTACTTCGTCGAAGGCACGCAGGCGATCCCACCCGGCACCCACCAGGTGCGCATGGAGTTCGCCTACGACGGCGGCGGCCTCGCCAAGGGCGGCACTGTGTCGCTCTTCGTCGACGGCCAGCAGGTCGGCGAGGGCCGGGTCGAG
>JAULUH010000091.1:0-14758 GCA_032111745.1 Anaerolineae bacterium
GGTCAGCCTGCTCCCGCACGATGTTGACCACCACGAAGAACATCAGCACGCCGCCGACGACCTCGGCAAAGCGTCGGATGGTGGTGACGCTGGGCTGGGCGTTGCTGCTGCCGAGGGCAAAGGAGAACACCACCAGGAAGAGGAAGATGGCCACGGCCAGGCCCATGGGGGAGCCGACGAAGCGGCGCTCCTGGCCGGTGATCAGGCCCACGGCCCACACAAACACCAGGGCGGCCAGGGCGATATCGAGGAAGGTGGGCTTGAAGCCCAGGCGGAAGGGCATGGCCGCGAAGGGGAGCAGGCAGGCCACGAAGATGACGAACACCAGCCCCCACTGCGCGCTGCGCAAGACCAGCACGGCGGCGATCAGGCCGAAGCCCAGCATCACGGCCAGGGCCGGTCCCAAGACCGCAATGGCAACCGCGACCAGCGCCGCCGCCGCCACCAACAACGCGGCCATGGTCGCGCGCGACACACGGCGGTCAGAGTTGAAAAGCAGCCGCTGGAACTGGGAAAGTACTCCGGTAGCCATCACTAGCCGTTATAGACGAAGTCCAGCCCGCTGTCAAGAACGTGCCGGCTGGCCGGCGGCTCATGGCAGCGGCTCGGGCGCAACGTCCGAGCGCTCCACGCTGGGCACGTAGTGTAGATGCTGGGCACCGGGGAAGGTGACGGCGACCAGGCTGTCGCCGGGCAGCGCGGTGCCGTCCGGCTGCCGCGTTGCCAGGCGCGTGCCTGAGCCCGGCTCATACAGCCCAACCCGGATCTGATAGGTGCCCTCCGGGGGCAGGCTGAGGGGAGGCCGCAGCTGGTGGATGTGGGTGACCCGATCACCTGGCTCCCACATGCTGCTGGGGTACACCTCGTTAGTCAGCGGCAGATCGTAGCCCGCCACGACCTGGCCCTGCTCGTCCACCACGTGGGCAAAGACCGTATAGTCCGCGGCTGGCCGGGCCAGCGCGGCCAGATCCAGCTCGATGGTCACCAGGTCGTTGGGTCGCGGGGATGGCGGTGAGACCCGGAAGGCATGCAGGGTGATCGCTTCGCCAAAGGTGAGTAGGGGCTCCGGAGCCGGCTCAGCGGCGCCGGTTGCGCTCTCCCCGGCCACCAGCTTGAAGCGGCCGATGGTCAAGGCGTCGCCGACGCTGGCACCCTGGGCGTCTCGCACCTCCAGGTATTGATCCCCCCCGGGAAAACAGCTCAAAGTCAGCTTGACCTTGCCAGCGCTGGGGAGGTAGGGCCGGGCCGAGCTGTCGAGGTAGAGATCGTAGGTCTCGCGCAGGACATCGCCTGGCTGCCAGAGGGAGGTAGCGAAATTGCCGCGGCCGGGGAAGGCATGCACCTCGCCGTGGGATTGGTTGGCGCCGTCCAGCAGGTGCAGGGAGACTGTATAGTTGCTTGGGGTGCTGCCCAGGCTGCGCCACACCAGGGTGACCTGCAGGCGCTCGAACAGGCCCAGCCGGTCCGGCGCGATGCGGTAGCCGATCAGCTCGGCCACATCCCCGAAGGTGGCGTAGACCGGCTGCTCCCCTGGTAGCAGCTCGTCCGAAGGGGCCAGGGCCGGCGCGGCGTAGGCCGGCCGGATCAGCAGCACCGGCAGCGCCAGGGCCAGGGCCAGCATCAGACCGCTGAGGGCCAGCAGGCCGGCGTTCCGGTAGCGATAGGGCAGCAGCCGGCCGATACCGAGGGCCAGGAGGATGCTGACCGTGGAGTAGACCGGCAGCAGGTAGCGGCCGCGCGGCTCCGAGCTGCCGGCGGCCTTGACCGCGGCCACGGCCCAGGCCAGCCCGATCAACACCAGGGCCGCCACGACCAGCCAGCGCCGCCGCTGTCCAGCCTCTTTATCAAGCAGGAACAGCACCACGCCCGCCAGGGCCAGCAAGGCGATGGCGGCATACACGGCGATCACCGGGGGCGGCAGAGCCAGGTTGTCGTTGCCGAAAAGCCCCCAGAAGGTCATGAAGGCAAACCAGCCGGCGCGCAGGGGGTTCAGCACCTCCTGGCCGGCACTCCCGGTGCCGGTGAGGGCCTGCACCAGCACGCGCACGGTATCGACGTTCGGGTAGCTGTCGGACAGCAGTGCGCCCTGCTGCAATAGCACGCGCATCAGCCACAGCCCCAGGGCCACTACCACCATCCCGACCAGCCCGGCCACCAGCCAGGGCGTGCGGTTGCCCCGGCGCCGGGCCTGCGCGGCGGCCACCTCCACCAGGCCCAGGAGCACCACCCCACCTACGGCGGCGACGAGCGACAGGCTGGAGTACTTGGCCAGCAGGGCCAGGACCCCGCTGCCCACAGCCAACGCCAGCACCGGCCAGCGCCAGCCGCGCAGCACCAGGGAGGCGCAGAAAGTGACGCACCAGGCGCCCAGGGCCCCGGCCAGGATGTCGTTGTTGATGACGGCGGAGGAGAACACGTATTGGGGAATGAAGGCGTTGACGGCCATGGCCACCGTGGCCCAACGCCGGTCGGCGAAGAAGATCAGGCCGGTGAGATAGGTGGCGACGATGCCGGCGAGCCCGAAGAGGCCCGACACCAGCCGCATGATGTGCACGGCCAGTGGTGTGCCCCGGTAAGGGAAGGCCTCGTTCGCGGCGTGCACCACCATGTTATTGCCGGCGCGGGACGGATCGGTGTGCACATGGGGATTGGAGTTGACCGGCCACGTGTCGCCTACCGGCACCCAGAAAGTAGCGCCGGCACTGAGCAGATAGTAGAGGGGCGGTTGCCGGAATTGCCACTCGCCGACGGTAGGGGTCTCGACCACCTCGGCGCAGGGGTCGGTGGAGACTGGCGCCGCGATCAGGCTGTCCGGCGCCGGCAGGGCCCGGTTGTCCACGATATAGCGCACGTAGCTGAAATGCGAGCGCTCGTTGTCGGATTCCCAGAGGGGGATGGACAGGTTGTAAATGCCCGATAGCAGCAGGAACAGGACGCCCACCAGGATGGCCCCGCGATGGTCGCGCACGATCACACCTGGTAGAGCTGCAGGTGCCGTTGCGCGATGGCCTCCCAGGTGAAGCTATCGGCCAGCCGGCTGGCGCCCTCTCCCAGCCGTTGGCGCAGAGCCGGGCTCGGCCACAGCTCGGCCACGGCCGCGGCCAGCGCACTGGCGGAGCCGGACGGCACCAGCCAGATGTTCTCGCCGTGGACCATCTCCGGCACGATCACGGCGGGCAGGGTGCTGATGGTCGGCAATCCATGGGTCAGCGCGGCTAGCAGGCTGCCCCGGCGAAAGCTGGCGCCATCGCGGTACGGCAACACCGCCATGTCGGCTGCCACCAGGTTGGCCGAGACGTCGCCGGCGTCCATGAAGCCGGTCCAGTGCACCCGCTCCGCCAGCCCCAGCTCGGCGATGAGGGCCTTGACCGTGTCCAGGTAGGCCAGGTTGGTGGGATCGCTGGCGCCCACCTGCCCGCCGATCATCAGCAGGTGGACGGGAAGGCCACCGTCCCGCACCTGGGCCGTGGCCCGGATCAGCTCCTCTCCGCCCTTGCTGGCGTTGAGGAAGCCAAAATAGCACAGGAGCAGGTCATGCGGCCCGGCGCCCCACAGCCGGCGCTGGGCGGCCCGATCGAAGTCTGGCGGCAGGTCGCACAGGATGTTGGCTCCGATGGGAATCTCGGCCAGCTTGCCATCCAGCTCGGCATAGCCCTGCAGCCGGGCGTAGTCCTCGGCGTTGGTGGCGACGACCAGGTCGCAGTGCCTGGCCAGCTCCAGGTTGGCGCGCCAGCGCAGGGGGCCGGCCTTGGGGAACAGATAGGGCACGCGGAGGTCGTGAAAGGTCACGGCAGTCTGCTGGGGCCAGCGCTCCTTGCGCAGCGCCCGGGGCAGAAGGTTGATGGCCGGGTGCAGGCCAAAGGCCGCCGACTGGTACTGGAGGTGGATGACGTCGGCCTCGATCTCCTGGGCCAGGGTGCGCACCTGGCCCGCCAGCCCCCAACCCCAGGACTTGGCCTCGGAATAGACGTTGGCCACCCCATGGGGGGCCAGGTGGGCTGGCCCGGCGGCCTCACTGGTCAGCACATGGACGTCGGCACCCAGGGTGCCGAGGGCCGTGCCCAATAGCCAGGTGTAATCGCCGACCCCACCCTGCATGGGGGGGTACTCGCCCGTGATGAAGAGGATGCGCATGGTTCCTTGGCTGGCTTAGCGTGTGGGCCGGTAACGTAGTCTGCGCTAGAGTCTACCCCACAGCGCGTGGCGGCGTCAAATTGTTCGATCAGGCTGCCAACCCGAGCACTTACCGAATCACCGATCACCGATCACCGATCACCGATTACCGATCACCGATCACCGATTACCGATCAGCGATCAGCGTGCAAACCGGAGCGCAATACCTCCCCATACGCGGCCATCCGTGCCCGGCGCATGGTGCGCTTGGCGCGCTGGCCCGGCCAGACCAGGCCGGCCAGCCACTTGGCGCTCTCTTCTGCCCATTGATAGACGAACGTGAGCAGCAAAAAGCTCCGCACCAGCGCGGCCGCGGGCCGCCCATGGTGCTTCTGCACAAAGCGCACCCGCGACGAGAAGAAATGGATGTCCCGGGCGGCCACCGCCTGCTCGCTGGACTTGCCCTCGTAGTGGGTGACTATAGCCTCCGGCAGGTAGACGACCTGCCAGCCGGCGTCCACGGCGCGGCGGCATAGATCCATCTCCTCCGAATACATGAAGAAGCCCTCGTCGAAGCCGCCCACCTGGTCCAGCACGGCCCGGCGCACCAGCATGCAGGCTCCGACCACCCAGTCCACCTGGCTGATGGCGTCGTCCGGGCAGTCGAGCATATAGTACCGCTCCAGTGCGCGGGCGCCGGGAAACCAGCGTTGCAGGACGGTGCTCTCGAGGAAAAAGATGCTCAGGGCCGGGAAGCGGCGCCGTGAGGACTGCAGGGATCCATCGGCGTAGCGCAGCTGCGGGCCGATGATGCCCACTGCGGGGTGCTGCTCGGCGTAGCGCAGTAGGGTATCGAGGGCAGCGGGATGGACCTCGGTGTCCGGATTCAGAAAGAGCACGTAGCGCCCGCGGCTTACCGCCAGGCCCTGGTTGTTGGCCCGGGTGAACCCCAGGTTTTGCCTGTTGGCGATCAGCTGGATCTCAGGGTGCTCGGCCCGCAGAATGGCTGCGCTGCCGCCGGTAGAGGCGTTGTCGACGACGATGACCTCGGCTGACCAGCCCGTGTTGGCCAGGCCGGCACCGGCCAGAAATAGGCCGTCGCTACCGGCGAGGGATGCCAGGCAGCGACGGAGAAGGTGTTCTACGTTCCAGTTGACGATGACGATAGAGAGGTCGGGCTGCGCCAAGGGTTGGTCGCCTGCCGGATCACAGGTGCCGCGACACCACGTAGTCGGCCAGACTCGCCATCTCGTCCCGGTAGACCGAGGCGGGCAGCGGGTCCAGGGCCTTTTTGGCGTTGAGCACGAACAGGGCGGCATCGGCCCGGGTGGCCTCGATGGCCGGCGAGCGCCCGATATCCATGATCAGCTCGGACAGGGCCTCGGACGCGCTGTGGCCGTTGCCGGTGGCCTGCATGACCTGGATCGCGTCCGGATGAGCCTGCAGGTAGTAGTACACGGGCAGGGTCACCGTGCCATGCCGCAGGTCGTTGCCCACCGGCTTGCCGACGATGCGCTCATCGCCGACGAAGTCCAGGACATCGTCCATGATTTGGAAGGCCATGCCCAGGTTGTAGCCGTAGTCCCGCAGCGCGGCCACCTGCTCCTCGGGCGCCTCGCCCAGGACCCCGGCGGATTCGGTGGCGGCGGCGAACAGCGCGGCGGTCTTGCCGTAGATGCGGCGGAAGTAGGAGTCCTTGGTCTGATGCCAGTTACGGAGGTCCATCAGCTGGTGCAGCTCGCCCTCGACGATGGTCATCAGGGTCTGGGCGAAGATCTGCATCACCCGCACACTGCCGGTCTCGGCGGCGAAGTAGGCTGCCCGGGCAAACACATAGTCCCCAGCCAACACGGTGGCCCCGGTGCTCCACGAGGCGTTGAGGGTAGGATGGCCGCGGCGCAGCATCGAGCCGTCCACCAGGTCGTCGTGGACGAGGGTTGCGGTGTGCAGGGCCTCGATGGCTGCCGCCAGGCTGGTCAGCCTGGCCCCCGGTGTCTTCGGATAGAGCTTGCCGGCCAACAGGGCCAGGGCCGGGCGCAGGCGCTTGCCACCGCTTTCCACGAGCAGGTTCAGGGCTTCGGACAGCGGCTCAAACAGCTCGCTGGGCGCCTGCAACTTGCCCTCGACAAGCCTGAGCTCATCGCCGATCAGTTCGAACAGCTGGGAATGGGTGCTCAACGTCTCCTTCTCCTCGAACCAGGGTACGCGCTATGCCAGCCTGGGGAACGTGCGCCGGGCCAGGGCTGTAGTCTCGGCGGCTACAGTCTCGCCGTCGGTGCCCCACAGGCCGGCCAGGGCCTGCGCGATCAGCGGCACGTAGGCCGGCTCGTTGCGCCGGCCACGATGCGGATGCGGAGCGAGATAGGGCGCATCCGTCTCCAGCATGATCCGGTGGCGTGGCAGTTGGGCGATGGTGGCCTGCAGCCGGTGGGCATTAAGAAAAGTCACCGGGCCACCGATGGAGAGAACCATGTTCCAACCGAACGCCTCTTCCGCCATGGCGACGTCACCTGAATAAGCGTGATATACGCCCAGGATAGCATCCTCTGCACGCCTCGTCTGTGCGATAGGCACCCATTTGCGTAATACGTCACGTAAATCCTCATGGGCATCCCGGCAGTGAATGACCACCGGCAGATCGAGCTCCAGGGCCAGGTCGAGCTGCGCCTCCAGGGCTGCCCATTGCTGCGCGTGGGGCACACGCTCCCAGTAGTAATCCAGGCCAATCTCGCCGATGGCGACCACCCTGGGATGGGCGGCCAGCTCTGCCAGCTGGGCCAGGGTGCCGTCGCTCCAGGCCGCGGACTCGTTCGGGTGAATGCCCACCTGCGCATACACACCCGGATAGCGCCGGGCCAGAGCAATGGCCCGCTGGCTGCTGGCGAGGTCCGTGCCGGGATTGATCACGATAGCCACGCCCGCGTCAGCCGCCCGCGCCACCACGGCATCCCGGTCCTGGTCGAACTGGTGGAAATCCAGGTGGCAATGGGTGTCGATCAGCATCATGCCCGGCAGGCCTCAGCCGGAAACCTGGCCACGCACTTGCTCACTCCTTCAGCCCGGCCAACTCCAGGCCGGCATCGAGGTTGGCCTGCACCTGTTCGGGCCGGGTGGTCTCGGTGTAGACGCGCACGATGGGCTCGGTGCCACTGAAGCGAATGAGGAGGAAGCCGCCATCCTCCAGGGTGTACTTGTAGCCATCCATGCCGTTGAAGCCCACTACGCGCAGCCCGGCGATCTCTGCGGGCCGCGCCGCGTCCAGGCGGGCCCTGGCCTCCGGCCGCTTGGCGGGCGGGAAGCGCGTGTCGACCCGGTCGTAGTAGAAGGGAGAGCCGACCTCCTCGAACAGCATCCTGACCAGCTCGCTGGGCTTTTTGCCAGTCTGCACCATGAAGTCCAGGAAATACAGGCTGGCCAGGATGCCATCGCGCTCCGGGATGTGGGCGCCGAAGGCATAGCCACCGCTTTCCTCACCGCCGATCATGGCGCCGGTCTCCAGCATCTTCGGGGCCACGTATTTGAAGCCCACGCCCACCTCGTGCACCTCAACCCCGTAGCGGCGGCCGAGGATCTCCAGCATGCCAGTGGAGGAGAGGGCCTTGACGATCGGCGCCTGGCCGTGGCGCACCTTGAGCATATAGAGCGCCAGCAGCCCATAGGCGCGTAGCTGGTCGATGAACTCGCCGTCCTCGTCGGCCAGGCCGATGCGGTCGGCGTCGCCGTCGTTGATGATGCCCACGTCCGCGCCGACCTCCCGCACTTTGGCCAGGCAGGCGTCGACGTTGGGGCGAATGGGCTCCGGCCGATCCATCTCCGGGAAGATCGGGTTGGTGCCGTCGTGGATCGGGATGATCTGCGTGGCCCCACCGGCGAGGATCTGGTCCAGCCAGCCGGCGCCGTTGCCCCACATGGGGTCGTAGACGATCTTCAGGCCGGCCTGCCGGATGGGCTCGACGTCGATGAGCTCGGCGATGCGGGCCAGGTAAGCAGGCTTGGCGTCGAAACGGCGGAACAGGCCTACGGCCGCGGCCTGTTCGACGGGTATGCGACGGACACCCTCTGCCCCGGGCGGGATGAAGCTCTCGATGCGCTGGAGGCCGTCGGGGTCGATGGCGCCTCCCGCAGGCGTGCGCACCTTGAAGCCATTGTCTGCCGGGGGGTTGTGGCTGGCCGTGACGTTGATGGCCCCCAGCGCGCCGAGGTGGACCACCTGGTAGGAGATCGCCGGCGTGGGCGTGGGTCCATCGCAGAAATGCACCGGGATGCCGTTTCCGGCGATCACCTCAGCCGCGGCCAGGGCGAAATCCTGGCCCAGGAAGCGCTTGTCGTGGCCGATGACCACCCCCCTTGCCATTTCGGCCGGCCGGAACGTATCCCGGAGGTAGGAGGCGAAGCCCTGGGCGCAGCGCCGCAGGTTATCAAAGGTATAAGCTTCGGCGATCTTGCCTCTCCAGCCGTCGGTGCCAAAAACGATATCAGCCATGGTCAAACGTCTCCTCCTGGTGTTGCGGGATTTCCTCGGTCGCGGCGTCGAGGATCCGGCGGGCGGCCTCCCGCAGGGTATTCAGCCCATGGCCGGCGCCCTGGATCATCACTCGCACGACAGGCTCGGTGCCGGAATAGCGCACGTTGATCAGGGTGTCACCACCTAGGTCCTGTTCCACTCGCCTGATCTCCGCCTGCACACCGGATAGTGTGTCGATCGGCGGCTTGGCTGGCACCCAAGCCTTCTCCAGCACCTGCGGCACCTTGTTGAGCACGCCGGTGGCGAGCTCCGAGAAGGGTTGTGGCCGGTGGCGCAGGAGCAGCTGGCTCATGCGCAACGCGGTGTACATACCGTCGCCGGTGGTCAGGCCGTGCTCGAACAGGATGATGTGGCCAGACTGCTCGCCGCCGAGGGCGTATCCCCCCTCGCGCATGCGCTGGGAGACCCATTTGTCGCCCACCTGGGTGCGCTCCAGCCTGACCCCAATCTGGCGCAGCGACAGATCCAGGCCGAGGTTGGCCATCTGTGTGGAGACGATCGTGTCACCGGCCAGGGCTCCGGCGGCCTGCAGGTCCCGGGCCAGGATGGCCAGGATGTAGTCGCCATCCCGCTCGACGCCGGTTTCATCCACGAACTTGCAGCGATCGGCATCGCCGTCGAAGACAAAGCCGATGTCCGCGCGGGCAGCCAGTACGGCCAGGCCGGCCCTCTCCGGACCCTCGCCCTCGGTGCCGCAGTCCACGTTGATGTTGGTACCGTTGGGCCAGACGTTGAGGGCGACCACCTCGGCGCCCAGGCGACGGAAGATCTCAGGCGCCAGGGCTGAGGCGGCGCCGTTGGCGCAGTCCAACACGACCCGCAGGCCATGCAGCGCGCCGTCGCCGCCGAAGGCCCGGATCAGGTGCTCGACGTACATCTGGCCGAGGTTAGGCACCAGGCGGACCATACCGGGCAGGCCATTCTGATGGTGGGAGCGGTCCTGTTCCAGGGCCAGCCGTTCGATCTGCTGCTCAAGCTCGTCGCTGGCCTTGAAGCCGCTGCCCTCGAAGACCTTGATGCCGTTATCCCAGTGCGGGTTGTGGGACGCCGAGACTACCACGCCCATGGTGGCGCCCATGCGGGTGGTCAGATAGGCGACGCCGGGCGTCGTGAAGGCGTCCAACAGCATGGCGTCCACGCCTTCCACCATGAGCCCGGCCAGTAGGGCGTTCTCCAGCATGTGGCCGGAGCGCCGTGTGTCGCGTCCCATGATCACCACCGGCCTGTCGCTGCGCTGGTGGGCCAGCTGGCCCATGGCCCGGCCCAGGCGCAGGGTGAACTCGGGCGTGAGGGGCCACTCGCCGGCCCGGGCCCGGATACCGTCAGTGCCAAAAAGCTGCGTAGACATGGTGTTTGAGTGGCCGGATCAGCCGTAGCTGATGTGGGGTACGTGGGCGTTGCGCTGCAGCGCCTCTAGGTCAGCATCGACCATGATGCGGACCAGCTCCTTGAAGCCCACCTCGGGCTCCCATCCCAGCTTGGCACCGGCCTTGCTGGGATCGCCGACCAGCAGGTCGACCTCGGCCGGGCGCATGAACTGCGAATCCTGGACCACGAACGAGCGCCAGTCCAGGCCGACAACCTGGAAGGCCTCCTCGCAGAACTCCTGCACCGAGTGGGTCTCGCCCGTGGCGATCACGTAGTCGTCCGGCTCGTCTTGCTGCAACATCAGCCACATCGCGCGTACGTAGTCCGGCGCGTAGCCCCAGTCGCGGCGCGCATCGAGGTTGCCCAGCCGAAGCTCGTCGTCCAGACCGAGCTTGATGCGGGCCGCAGCGTTGGTGATCTTGTGGGTGACGAACTCCAGGCCGCGGCGCGGGCTCTCGTGGTTGAAGAGGATGCCGGAGCAGGCAAACAGGCCATAGCTCTCCCGGTAGTTCACGGTGATCCAGTGGCCGTAGACCTTGGCCACGCCATAGGGCGAGCGCGGGTAGAAGGGAGTGCTCTCCCGCTGCGGCACCTCCGCCACTTTGCCGAACATCTCGCTGCTGCTGGCCTGGTAGAAACGTATCTTGGGATTCACCAGGCGGATGGCATCCAGCAGGCGAGTCACGCCGAGGGCCGTGAACTCGCCGGTGAGCACCGGCTGCGCCCAGGAGGTCGGCACGAAGCTCTGGGCCGCCAGGTTGTAGACCTCGTCCGGCTGGTAGCGGTCCAGGATGGCGATCAGCGATACCTGGTCTAACAAGTCGCCCTGCACCAAGGTCACGCGATCCTGAAACTGGCGGATGCGGTCGAAGTTGACGGTGCTGGTGCGGCGCACCATCCCGTATACATCGTAGCCGCGCTCCAGCAGGAACTCGGCGAGGTAAGAGCCATCCTGTCCGGTAATACCTGTAATCAACGCTTTGGGCATGTCGGGCCTGAATCTCCTGAGCGATTATTTGTCTATGTGGTGCCACTCATGGGACGTGGCCGAAATGCGCCAGTGCTCTCGCGTGGTGGAGTCGAGGTTTTAGCCGGGCTTGGCTAAAGACCCGGCTGAAGCCTCGACTCCACTGTCCGGCTGAAGCCTCGACTCCGCGCTGGCGGCGGAATCCTAGTCCTCGGCCAGACTGGCCGAGCGTGGCTGGCGTATGCGCTGGCGCCAGTCGTCCAGGATATCGTGCAGGCTCTGCTCCAGACTGATGCGGGGCTGCCAGCCGGTGGCCGCACGAATCCTGGCGTTGTCACAGATGCTGATGAGCACATCGGACGGTCGCAGGCGGGATGGATCCTGCTCCACCCGGATCTGCACCGTGCTGTAGCTCAGCAGGATGCGGAGCAACTCCTCGACGGTGTGCCCCTGGCCGGAGCCTATGTTGTATACCTGGCCGTGCTCACCCCGGGTCAGCGCCAGCCAGTAGGCCTGGACCACATCGCGCACGTCGGTAAAGTCCCGCATGGCGCTGAGGTTGCCGACATGGACCACCGGCTCGCGCAGGCCGGCCTCGATCTCGGCGATCTGCCTGGCGAAGGCCGGGGCCACGAAGCGGTCGCCCTGGCGCGGGCCAATGTGGTTAAACGGCCGCACCCGCACCACCGCCATCTGGTAGCTGAGATAATATTGCCAGCCCATCAGGTCCTGGGCCACCTTGCTCACGCCGTAGGGACTGTTGGGACGCAGCGGCGTATCCTCGTCCACCGGCACCTCGTCCGGGCGGATCAGGCCGTACTCCTCGTTGGAGCCTACCACCAGGACCTGGGCCGGCAGCTGCTGCTGGGCCACGGCCTGTAGCACGTTGACCTGGCCGTGCACGTTCTGCTCGAAGGTCGTCCACGGGTGCTGCCAGGAGATAGGCACGAAGGACTGTGCGGCCAGGTGAAAGATCAGCTCGGGGCGCACCTCGGCGATGATCTCGGCTACGGCGCTGCCATCGCGCAGGTCGACCTGGTACAGGCTGACCTGGTCCCGCAGATGCGCAATCCGCACATCCTGCCGGTGCACGATGCCGGCCACCGTGCAGGGGGTGTGCCACAACAGGTATTCCGCCAGGTGGCTACCGGCAAAGCCGGCGATGCCAGTGATTAGCGCTCGCATGGTGGTGCTAGAGGTCTCGCGTGGCAGTGTAGTGCAAAGGCTGGCCGGGACGGCAGCCAGCTGCAGACCCATAGCCTGGCTGCCCAGCCTTCCTGTATTATACCTGACCCGGATCAGTCAGACAATACGCCGGGCCTTGCAGGTCTGAATAATCACATGGGCGGGGTCTCCCCGCCCATGCCGTGCATCGCCACCGCGTAGGGGCGGGGTCTCTCCGCCCTCTCCGGCCTTAAT
Organism: Anaerolineae bacterium; assembly: GCA_032111745.1. Lineage (GTDB taxonomy): Bacteria > Chloroflexota > Anaerolineae > JAAEKA01 > JAAEKA01 > JAULUH01. The sequence continues at coordinate 12,393 of JAULUH010000091.1, forward strand.
GCAGCCCGGCCTCTTTCTTCAACACCGCCGCCTTGTCCGTGCGCTCCCACGGCGCGTCGATGTCGTTGCGGCCAAAGTGCCCGTAGGTCGCCGTGGCCCGGTAGATGGGGCGGCGCAGGTCCAGGTCGCGAATGATGGCGGCCGGCCGCAGGTCAAAGTGCTCTTTGATCAGCTCGACGATGCGCTCGTCGGACACCGTGCCCGTGCCGAAGGTCTCCACGCTGATGGACAGGGGCCGGGCCACGCCGATGGCATAGCTGATTTGGATCTCCAGCCGATCGGCCAGGCCCGCGGCGACGCAGTTCTTGGCGATGTAGCGGGCCATGTAGGCGCCGGAGCGATCCACCTTCGTTGGGTCCTTCCCGCTGAAGGCGCCACCGCCGTGGCGAGCCACGCCACCATAGGTGTCGACGATGATCTTACGGCCGGTGAGGCCGGCATCGCCCATGGGGCCGCCGATGACGAAGCGCCCGGTAGGATTGATATAGATCTTGGTGCGCTCGTCCAGGTAGCCGTTGGGCACCACGTACTTGATCACCCGCTCGTACAGGTCGGCCCGGATCTTGTGCTGATCCACGTCAGGGGAGTGCTGGGTCGAGATGACGATGGTGTCGACGCGCTTGGGCTTGCCATGGGCATACTCCACGGTTACCTGGCTTTTGCCATCGGGCCGCAGGTAGGGCAGGGTGCCGTCCTTGCGCACGTGGGCCAGCCGCTTGGTCAGGCCGTGGGCCAGCGCAATGGACAGGGGCATCAGCTCGGGCGTCTCGTTGCAGGCGAAGCCCACCATCATGCCCTGGTCGCCGGCGCCGGTGGCCTCGATCTGCTCGTCGTTCATCTCGCCGGCCTTGTGCTCCAGGGCCTCGTCCACGCCCAGGGCGATGTCAGGCGACTGCTCCTTGATGGAGACGATCACACCGCAGGTCTCGGCGTCGAAGCCGAACTTGCCGCGGGTATAGCCGATATCCGTCACCACAGCGCGCACCAACGCGCCGATATCCACATAGGTGCTGGTGGTGATCTCGCCTATCACCAGCACCAGGCCGGTGGTGACGGCCGTTTCGCAGGCCACACGGGCATCCGGATCCTCCCGCAGGATGGCGTCCAGCACCGCGTCGCTGATCTGGTCGCAGATCTTGTCCGGGTGTCCCTCGGTGACGGACTCCGAGGTGTAGAAGAGCTGCGGCGACATCATGAAGGTCGTGCTCATGGAAAACCTATCTCCTCATGCCGTTATCTGTTGCGCCGCGTAGAGACGCAAAATCTTGCGTCTCTACGATGTGGCGTGCTGCGTAGAGACGCAAAATCTTGCGTCTCTACGATGTGGCGTGCTGCGTAGAGACGCAGAATCCTGCGTCTCTACGTCTTTAGGTACCCTCCGTCCACGACGTCAGGTATGCCTGCTGCTCCGGCGTCAGGACGTCGATCTGGATGCCCATGGCCTCCAGCTTCAGGCGAGCGACCTCCTGGTCCAGGTGCTCGGGCACCGAGTACACGTCGTTGGCCAGCTCGTGGGCATGCTGGCGCAGATAATTCAGGCTCATGGCCTGGTTGGCAAAGCTCATGTCCATCACGCTGGCCGGATGGCCCTCGGCTGCCGCCAGGTTGATCAGGCGCCCTTCGCCCGCCAGGTAGATGTGCCGGCCATCGCGCAGGACGTACTCGTCCAGCTGGTGCCGCACCCGGCGCCACTCACGGCTCAAGGACTCCAGCGCCGGAATGTTGATCTCCACGTTGAAGTGGCCGGAGTTGGCCAGGATGGCACCGTCGCGCATCACCTCAAAGTGGTGCCGGTCGAGCACGTTGATGTCGCCGGTGGCGGAGCAGAAGATGTCGCCGATCCGCGCGGCCTCCATCATGGGCATGACGCGGAAGCCGTCCATGACCGCTTCCAGCGCCTTCAGCGGATCGACCTCGGTGACGATCACGTTGGCGCCCAGCCCCTTGGCCCGCATGGCGATGCCGCGGCTGCACCAACCGTAGCCGGCGACGACGAAGTTCTTGCCGGCCAGCAGGACGTTGGTGGCCCGCACGATGCCGTCGATGGTGCTCTGGCCGGTGCCATAGCGGTTGTCGAACAGGTGCTTGGTCATGGCGTCGTTCACGGCAATGACCGGATACTTGAGCGCACCGTCCCGGGCCATGGCCTTGAGCCGGATGACGCCCGTGGTGGTCTCCTCAGTGCCGCCCACCATGCCTGGCAGCAGGTCAGGGCGCTCGCTGTGCAGGGTCGCCAGCAGGTCACAGCCGTCGTCCATGGTGACGTGGGGCTTGTGGTCCAGCGCGGCATGGATGTGGCGGTAGTAGGTTTCGTTGTCCTCCCCCTTGATGGCGAAGACCGGCATCTCGTAGGTGGCGACCAGGGC
>JAULUH010000092.1:0-7466 GCA_032111745.1 Anaerolineae bacterium
CGCGGAGAAGCCCTACATCCCGGTGATCTCCAAGGGCTTCCAGCACCAGTTCTGGCAGGCCGTCCGGCTCGGCTCCGAGCAGGCCGCCAAGGACTTCAACGTCGACATAACCTTCGAGGGCCCTGAGGCCGAAACCATGGTAGACAAGCAGTACGAGATGCTCCAGGCTGCCATCGCCAAGAACCCCGCCGCGATCTGCCTGGCCGCCGTCGACAGCCAGGCCATGACCCCCCTGCTGGAGGAGGCCAAGGCCAAGGGCATCCCGGTCATCGGCTTCGACTCCGGCGTCGACAGCGATATCCCGCTGTCCACGGCTTCCACCGACAACATCGCCGCCGCCGCCCTGGCCGCGGACAAGATGGCCGAGCTGATCGGCGGCTCGGGCAAGATCGCCGTCCTGGTGCACGACCAGACCAGCCGCACCGGCATCGACCGCCGCGATGGCTTTGTGCAGCGGATCGAATCGCAGTACCCTGACATCGAGATCGTCAACATTGACTACGGCGCCGGCGACCACCTGAAGTCTACCGACCTGGCCAAGGCCGTCATCCAGGCCAACCCTGACCTGAAGGGTTACTTCGGCGCCAACGAGGGCTCCATCATCGGCGTGCTGAATGCCGTGAAGGAGCTGGGCAAGGAAGGCCAGATCGTCCTCATCGGCTACGACGCCGCCAAGCAGCCGCTCGACGCCATCCGGTCCGGCGTTATGGCCGGCGCCATTACCCAGAACCCGATCGGCATCGGCTACAAGTGCGTCGAAGCCGCAGTGAAAGCGATCAACGGCGAGGAGCTGCCCAAGGTCATCGACACCGGCTTCTTCTGGTATGACGCCAGCAACATGGACTCCGAGGAAATCAAGCCGCTCCTGTACGAATAGACTTCGTAGGTCCGAGTGGGGTCACCCAGCCCTGACCTGTCGGATGTCCACACGTAGGGGCGGGGTGACCCCGCCCCTACGTGGTCCAGGCACACATGTTGGGCCGGGTGACCCCACCCCCACGTGGTGTAGGCATGTAAGTTGGGCGGGGTGATCCCGCCCTCACCCATCGAGGGATCGGCCATGGATGAACTCCTGGTCTCAATGGAGGGGATCGACAAGTCTTTTCCTGGTGTACACGCGCTGGACCAGGCCAGGTTCGACCTGCACACCGGCGAGGTGCACGCACTGGTGGGCGAGAACGGCGCGGGCAAGTCGACCCTCATGAAGGTGCTGGCCGGCATCTATCACAGAGATGCCGGACGTATCCTGGTCCAGGGTAGAGAGGTTGAGATTCCCACCCCACACGCGGCCCAGGACCTGGGGATCAGCATGATCCACCAGGAGATCAACCTGATGCCCCACCTGACCCTGGCGCAGAACGTCTTCATCGGCCGCGAGCAGCGCCAGGGCCTCTGGTTCATGCTGGACGAGAAGAAGATCAACACGCAGACCCAGGCGTTGTTCGACTCCATGCACCTGAAGCTGAACCCACGCACCAGGGCGTCGGACCTCACCGTGGCCAAGCAGCAGATGGTGGAGATCGCCAAGGCGCTCTCCTTCAACTCGCAGGTGCTGATCATGGACGAGCCGACGGCCGCGCTAACGGAAGCGGAGATCGAGGAGCTGTTCCGCATCATCCGCCAGCTGCGCAGCGATGGTGTGGGTATCGTCTACATCTCCCACCGCCTCGAGGAGCTGCAACAGATCGGCGATCGCATCACCGTCATGCGCGACGGCCGCACCATCGATACCGTCGACGCCCAGACTGCCACCATCGACCAGATCATCAGCATGATGGTGGGGCGCACCATCTATGAGGCCACGCCGGAGATCCCGGAACACCCTAGCGAGCAGGTGGTTCTGGAGGTCAGAAACCTGAATCGGGGTGACGTCATCAAGGACGTTAGCTTCCAGCTCAAGAAGGGCGAGATCCTGGGCTTCGCCGGACTGATGGGTGCCGGTCGTACCGAGGTGGCACGCGCCGTGTTCGGCGCCGACCCCGTGGACTCCGGGCAAATCCATGTGTTGGGCAACCAGGTTAACATCAAAACCCCCAAGGATGCCGTGACCCATGGTATTGGCTACCTTTCCGAAGATCGCAAGCGCTATGGGCTGGCGCTGGGCATGAATGTTGAAGAGAACATCGTGCTGGCCGGTTTCCGCAAGTTCCTGGGCATTTTGGGTGTTGTCGACCGCAGTGGGACGAAAGAAACAGCGCAGCGTTATGTCGACGCCTTACAGATCAAGACTCCGAGCCTTGAGCAGCGTGTGCGGAACCTCTCGGGTGGCAACCAGCAAAAGGTGGTTATCGGCAAGTGGTTAACCGCAGACACCGACATCCTGATCTTCGATGAGCCGACACGCGGTATTGACGTTGGTGCCAAAAGCGAGATCTATCACTTGCTCAACGACCTGGCCCAGCAGGGCAAGTCGATCATCATGATCTCCTCGGAGCTGCCAGAGATCCTGCGCATGAGCCACCGCATTGTGGTCATGTGCGAAGGCCGCATTACCGGCGAGCTGTCGTCCGCCGAGGCCACGCAGGAGGAGATCATGAAGTACGCGACCCAGCGCAGGGTCCTCGTGGACGCCGACGAGCCACCCACCAGTGGCTCAGAGTCGGGAAAGAGCTAGACCATGGCAGCAACCGAGACCACAACCACTGTCGCTCCAAAGCCGTCTATTGTGCGCGCCGACGCAGCCCAGAAGCTGCTGGCGTTTTCCGCCCTGATCATCATCTTCGTCGTCTTCGCTATTCTCTCGCCCTTCTTTCGCACCTGGGACAACGTCAATAGCATCCTGGTCGCCACGGCGGTGAACGGCGTCCTGGCCCTGGGCGTGACCTTTGTGATCATCACGGCCGGCATCGACCTGTCGGTCGGCACCGTCATGACCCTATCGGCGGTCATGACCGGCGTGGTGGTCACCAACTGGGGCCTGCCGGTCCCGCTTGGCATTGTCGCCGGCCTGCTCACCGGAACCACGGCCGGGCTGATCAGCGGCCTTTTCATCTCGCGCATGAAGATCCCTCCCTTCATCGCCACCCTGGGCATGATGATGATCGCCCGCGGGCTCTCCCTGGTGATCTCCGATGTCAAGCCGATCTATTTCAATGATACACCGGTGTTTCGCGAGATCATGATGGGCTCGGTAGTGGGCGCGCTAGTCCCCGGCCTGAGCGTTCCCAACGCCGTGTTCATCCTCTTCGGCGCCTCGCTGGTGGCGGCCTTCATCCTGGCCAAGACCGTGCTGGGCCGTTACGCCATCGCCATCGGCAGCAACGAGGAGGCCACCCGGCTCTCCGGCGTGAACGTGGCCAACTGGAAGACCGCCATCTACGCGCTGGGCGGCGCCTTCAGCGGCCTGGCCGGCGTCATGATTGCCTCTCGCCTCAACTCCGCCCAACCTGCCCTGGGTGTTGGCTACGAGCTGGAGGCTATCGCCGCCGTGGTGATCGGCGGCACCTCCCTCAGCGGCGGCGAGGGCACCATCCTGGGCACTCTGATCGGCGCTCTGATCATCAGCACACTCACCAATGGGCTGCGCATCATGAACGTGCCGCAGGAATGGCAGATGGTGATCACGGGGGTGATCGTGATCCTGGCGGTCTGGCTCGACATCCTGCGCCGCCGCTCTCGCTAGGTATGTGGAAACGTAGGGGCATGAATGGGGCATGGCGGTCCGGGCTGCGGCAGCCCGGACCGCCATGCCCCATTCATGCCCGGTCGTCCACGGTACCGAGTTGTCCATGATTGCAGTCATCCCCCTACCATGCCCCCACAGCTGATCCTCGCCCACGACCTGGGAACCACCGGCGATAAGGCCACCCTCTTCGCCCCCGACGGCTCCGTCGTCGCCGCTACCTTCGCCGGCTACACCACCACCTACGCCCAGCCCAACTGGGCCGAGCAGGACCCTGCCGACTGGCAGACAGCCCTCTTCGAATCCACGCGACAGTTGGTAACGAAACATCGCGGGGATGTGGCCGTGGTCAGCTTCAGCGGCCACATGAACGGGGCCCTGTCGATTGACGATGACGGCATCCCGCTGCGACCGGCCATCATTTGGGCTGACCAGCGGGCCGTAACTCAGGCTGAGTACATTCGGGAATACTGCGGTGACGCCGAGACCTATGCCCTTACGGGCAACCGCATCAGCCCAGCGTATACCGCAGCCAAGGTGTTGTGGATCAAGGAGCACCAGCCCGACCTCTACCGGCGCACCCACAAGATCCTCCAGGCCAAGGACTACGCCGCTTTCCTCTTGACCGGGGTGCTGACCACCGATACCTCCGACGCCTCCCTCACCCTGCTGTTGGACCTGCACACCCACCGCTGGGCCGAGACTATGTTCGAGCGCCTGGAGCTCGATCCGGCCCTGTTCCCTGACCCCGTGCCCTCGGCCACGGTCATCGGCGCCGTGACGCCGGCCGCGGCGGCCGCCACCGGCCTGGTCGCCGGTACGCCGGTGGTCATCGGCGGCGGCGATGGCGCCTGCGCCACCGTGGGCGCCGGCTCGGTGCGCCCTGGCCAGGCCTATAACTACGTCGGCTCCTCCTCGTGGGTCGCACTGACCACTGCCGCGCCGGTGCTCGACCCCGCCCGCCGCACCTTCAACCTCCTTCACCTCGATCCCACCCTCTACGTCGCCCTCGGCACCATGCAGACGGCCGGCGGTGCCCTGGACTGGTTCGCGCGCCTGCTGCGCGCGGCCGGAGAGGACCAGGCCAGCTACGCTGAGCTCGACGCGGCCGCGGCAGAGCTTCCCCCCGGCGGCGACGGCCTGCTCTTCCTGCCCTACCTGCTGGGCGAGCGCAGCCCCCACTGGAATCCCGCTGCCCGCGGCGCCTTCGTCGGCCTGGCCATGCCCCACGGCCGCGGTGCTCTGGCCCGCACCGTCATGGAAGGAGTGGCCTTCAATCTGCGCCATATCCTGGAGGTACTGGTCGCCCAGGGCGTCGCCGTCGACTCCATGCGGCTGATCGGCGGCGCCGGCCAAAGCGCGCTCTGGCGCCAGATCCTGGCCGACGTCTACGGCCTGCCTGTCGTCCAGGTGGACCTGCCCGCCCAGGCCACCGCCCTTGGCGCCGCCATCGCCGGCGGCGTAGGCGTCGGCATCTATCCGGACTACGGCGTGGCCCCTGATCTCGCCCCTGCCACCCGCATCGACCGGCCCGACCCCACCGCTCATGCCCGCTACGCGCCGCTCTACGATCTCTTCAAGGACACCTACCTGGCCCTGGAGCCGATCTTCGCCCGCCTGGCCCAACAACCCTGAAGGGGAGACCCTGACCATGCTCTACCGTATCCTGGGCAGCACCGGCCTGCAGGTCTCCATCCTCGGCTACGGCGCCTCGCCCCTCGGCGCCGAGTTCGGCCAGATCGACCCCGCCGAGGGCACCCGCGCCGTGCACTACGCCATCGACCAGGGCATCAACTACTTCGACGTCGCGCCCTACTACGGCCGCACCCTGGCCGAGACCCGCCTGGGCGAGGCCCTCTCGGGAAAGCGCCACCAGGTGATCCTGGCCACCAAGGTCGGCCGCTACGACAAAGCCATGGTCACGGGCTTCGACTTCTCCGCCGAACGGGTGGTGCGCTCGGTGGACGAAAGCCTGCGCCGCCTGCGCACCGATTGGGTCGACGTCATCCAGGTGCACGATATCGAGTACGGCGATCGTAGCCAGATCGTGCACGAGACACTGCCGGCCCTGGAGAGGCTCCGCCAAACGGGCAAGGTGCGCTTCGTGGGCATCACCGGCTATCCCCTGCTGCAGTTCGTGGATGTGCTGCAGCAAGCCCAGGTCGACACCATCCTCTCCTACTGTCGCTACAACCTGTTTGACACCAGCCTGGACACGCTGTTGGCGCCAGTGGCGCAGGAAAAAGGGGTGGGCCTGATTAACGGCTCCCCACTGCACATGCGGGTGCTGGCCGATAAGGGCGCGCCGGACTGGCACCCGGCCCCTCGCCGCGTGCAGGAGGTGGGCCGGCAGGTCGCCGCCCATTGCCGCCGCCGCGAGGTCGACATCTCCGACCTGGCCATGCAGTTTGCGCTGGCCTACGAGCAGGTGGCCACCACGCTGGTGGGCATGAGCAAAGCGAGGCACGTGGAGAGCAACCTCAAGTCCATCGGGGCGGCGCCAGACCCGCAGCTGCTGGCCGAGGTGCAGGCCATGATCGCGCCCGTGGCCAACGTGGTCTGGATGGAGGGCCGTCCCGAAAACGACGATCCCGGTGCCGTACCGAAGGAGGTCTGATCGACCATGCAAGCCGTCTATCTCCCTGCCCCCCGCCGCGTCGAGATCGTCGATGTGCCCGCGCCCGATCTGGGCGCCCAGGACGTCCTGGTCGACATCGCCTACGTCGGCCTGTGCGGCAGCGACCTCAACTCCTATCGCGGCACCTTTCCCCTGATGCGCTACCCGCGCATCATCGGCCACGAGGCCAGCGGCGTGGTCGTCGCCCGGGGCGCGCGTGTGCCCGCGGCCATCGAGGTCGGCACACAGGTCGTGCTCTCCCCTTACTCCGAGTGCGGCATCTGCCCGGCCTGCCGGACCGGCCGCCCCAACTGCTGCCAGTTCAACGAGACCATGGGCCTGCAGCGCGACGGCGCCCTCACCGGCCAGGTGGCGATCCACTACAGCAAGGTGTTCCGCAGCGACACGCTGTCCCTGCCCGAGCTGGCCCTGGTCGAGCCCCTCGGCGTCGGCTACCACGCCGCCAACCGCGGCCGCATCGCCGAGGTCGATACTGTGCTGGTGCTGGGCTGCGGCGCCGTCGGCATCGGCGTCATCGCTGCCGCCGCCCGCAAAGGGGCCACGGTCATCGCCGTCGACGTCGACGACGCCAAGCTGGCCACCGCTGCCCGCTTTGGCGCCTCCACCACTTTGAACTCTGCTGCCGTCGACGTCTTGCCCGCCATCCAGGACCTCACCCACGGCGAGGGCGTGAGCGTCGCCGTGGAGGCCGTGGGCCTGCCCCAGACCTTCCGCCTGGCCGTCGAGGCGGCCTGCTTCGCTGGCCGCGTGGTCTACGTCGGCTACGCCAAGCAGGAGGTGGCCTTCGATACCTCCCTCTTCGTGCGCAAGGAGCTGGACATCCTCGGCTCCCGCAACGCCCTGCGCGTCTTCCCCGCCGTCGTCAAGATGCTGGAACAGCGCGCCCTGCCCTTTGCCTCCCTCATCACCCGGATCTACCCCTTCGCCGAGTCCGAGGCCGCGCTCCGGGACTGGGATGCTGCCCCCGGCAGCTTCACCAAGGTGATGGTCGCAGTCGGCGACGGCGCCGTAGCTTAGAGGTTGCTCATGCCCGATCCTGCCACCCGACGCCCGGTCGTCCCCGATGATCTGTTCGCCCTGCGCTGGCTGCAGTCCGCCGCCATCTCGCCCGACGGCACCGCCGTGGCCTGCGCCGTCAGCGCCTACGTCGCGGCAGACGACGAGGACTACGCTCACCTCTGGCTCGTCGACGTGCCGTCCGGCGCG
>JAULUH010000093.1:0-4359 GCA_032111745.1 Anaerolineae bacterium
GGTAGAGGGTGCGTGCACCGTGCCAGATGTGGCCAAAGAAGAAGAGCAGCGCGAAGGTGGCGTGACCGAAGGTGAACCAGCCGCGGGGTGAGCTGCGGAAGGTGCCGTCGGAGTGATAAGTCTCGCGGTCGAACTCGAAGGCTTCACCGAGTTGGGCCTTACGAGCCAGCCGCTTCACGTCCGCTGGGTCGGTGAAGGTTTGGCCGTTCAGGGCGCCGCCGTAGACGGTGGCAGTGACGCCGGTCTGCTCGAAGGAGTACTTCGCTTCAGCCCGGCGGAAGGGGATGTCGGCCCGAACGATGCCCTCTTGGTCCTGGAGAACCACAGGGAAGTTCTCGAAGAAGTTGGGCAGGCGGCGCACTTCCAGATCGCGGCCGTCTTTGTCGGTGAAGCTGATGTGACCCAGCCAGCCGGTGGGCAGGCCGTCGCCATTCACCATCGGACCGACGCGGAACAGACCACCCTTGGCAGGGCTATTGCCCACGTAGTCGTAGAACGCGAGCTTTTCAGGAATGGAGGCGTACGCCTGTTCCTTGGTGGCACCGTTGTCGAGGGCCGTTTGCACGCGGCGGTTGATCTCTGCCTTGAAGTAGCCCTGGTCCCACTGGTAACGGGTGGGGCCAAACAGCTCGACGGGGGTTGCCGCGGCGCCGTACCACATGGTGCCCGCCACGATGAAGGCGGCAAAGAACACGGCGGCAATGGCCGAAGCCAGCACCGTTTCGATGTTGCCCATGCGCAGGGCCTTGTACAGGCGCTCCGGCGGCCGGGTGGTGATGTGGAAAATGCCAGCAATGATGCCCACGATGCCAGCGGCAATGTGGTGGGCCACGATGCCCCCGGGGTTAAACGGGTTGAAACCCTCGGGCCCCCAAGAGGGTTGGACGGGCTCTAAGTGCCCGGTAATGCCGTAGGGATCGCTGACCCACATCCCCGGTCCGAAGACTCCTGTCAGGTGGAAGGCTCCGAAGCCGAAGCAGCCGAGGCCGGCGAGCAGAAGGTGAATGCCGAAGATCTTGGGCAGGTCCAGCGCCGGCTCGCCGGTGCGGGGGTCCTGCCAGATCTCCAGATCCCAGTAGGTCCAGTGCCAGATGGCGGCCAGGAAGAGCAGGCCGCTGAAAATGATGTGGGCAGCAGCCACACCTTCAAAGCTCCAGAAGCCGGGGTCAACGCCGGTTTCTCCAGTGATGCTCCAGCCGCCCCAGCTGCCGGTGACACCAAGGCGGGCCATGAAGGGCATGACAAACATGCCCTGGCGCCACATCGGGTTGAGCACCGGGTCGGACGGATCAAAGATGGCGAGCTCATAAAGCGCCATGGAGCCGGCCCAGCCGGCAACCAGAGCGGTGTGCATGAGGTGCACGGCGAGCAGTCGGCCCGGGTCGTTGATGACGACCGTGTGCACCCGATACCAGGGCAATCCCATGGGGGGTAGTTCTGGGTGGGTTGGGCGATCGTAAGGGGCGCCCAGGCCGGCGCGCGGCCGAGGTAACGGACCGCAACGGCCTGGCTCACAATGGAGCTCCATGCAGCTCGGCTCCCATGCCCGTAATCAGGTTTGTGCGTGAGGGCCGCGACGTGGAGTGCTACCCCGGAGAAAATCTGCGGGAGGTGGCGCTGCGCGAGGGGATCCAGCTCTATGGGCTCAAGGGCACCCTGGGAAATTGTGGGGGTTGTGGCCAGTGCATCACGTGTTTTGTGGCCATTCCGGAGGGCACTGGCAGCCAGGTGCTGAGCGTCCGCACCCCTGTGGAAGAACAGAAACTGAAGCGGCGTCCCCAGAACTGGCGCCTCGCCTGCCAAGCCCTGGTGCAGGACTCTCTGCTGGTGCTGACGCGTCCCCAGGTGGGCCTGGCGGATCAGGACGCCCTGATGGAGGCGGCCCTGGGCCGTCCCCTGCCCCCCGGACCGACGGCCTGGCCCACTCCGCCGGATCAGGAGGATGACGATGGGGGGCAGGAGAAGGAGGAGCCAACCGCAACGAGCGATGAAGCCTCCTGAAATCCGCCCAATTGGCGGTGATACCCTCCCAGCACTTCCCCTTCAGCCATGGAAACCAACGATCTCGGCTTTGTTGCCAGCCTTCTGTTCGTTCTGGTTCCCGCGGTCTTTTTGATCATCCTTTACATCCAGACCAACAGCCGTCAGGGGGGCTGATTCCGGCAGGCCTTGGCCCCTAGGCGCGACCTTCCGGTTCTCGCACCAGCAGAACCGGTGACGGGGCATGAACCCGGATGTAGTCGCTCACGGAGCTGCCTAGCAAGCGGTCGATATCCACCAGTCCGCGGGCTACCACCGGCCGCCGATCCTGGGATGCGATCACCAGCAGGTCAGCCTTGAGCTCTTCAGCGACTGTGCACACGGTGCGGCCGACGTCGCCGCTCCGATGCACTGTTTTTAGATCCACGCCGTAGCCTCGGGCCCTCTGAACGGCCTTCTCCAGCACCTCGTCAGCAGGGGATTTGCCACCACGGGAGGGGGTGATGTCCTGCCGGGTGACATGCACACCCGTGAGGCTGCCACCGGGGATCTCACGCACCAGCTCGCAGGCCAGCTTGAGGGCGTCATCTCCCACACCGGTGCCATCAAGGGTCACCATCACCCGGTTGATGCGGCGCACGTAGAGGTCGTCGCGCACCAGCAGCATCGGCCGGGTCGACAATTGAAAGACGTATTGGCTGGCGCTGTTGCTGAGAATCGCCTGCAGCCGGGTCATGCCGCGGGAGCCCATCACGATCAGATCGCTGTTGAGCTCGTCAGCCACCTTCAGCACCGTCTGCTTGGTGTCGCCTTGGCGAATGATGGTGTTCACCTCGCTGGGGTTGAGGCCCAGGCGTTGCACGGCTTCCGCAGCAATGGCGGCGGCCCTCTGTGAGTGGTCGGTGAAGGTTTCACCCGCCTGTTCCGGCACCACGTGCAACAGGTTGATGCGGGCCTGGCGAACGGCGGGGATCTCGCGCAGCATGCGCACCATCTCCTCCACATGGCCCTTGCCGGAATCGGCGATCAGAACGTTGCGAAACACGGGGACGACTCAATGAAGCAGGCTCTCTGCAAGCCTATGGCCGATCCCTGGAGGTCAGTCGTCTCCTGTGCAGACCGTGATGCAGGGGCAGCGTTGCGGAGGCTTCAGCCTTGAAGAGCCCTGCCGGCTGGTTGTTGCAACGGCGGGTGTTGCCCCAGCACACCGATCACGCTGGTGTCATGTGGCATGGCGCCTATGTGGCCTGGCTTGAGGAGGCACGGGTGGAGGCCCTGGCGGCTGCGGGTCTGGCCTATAGCGACCTCTCCGCACGGGGGCTGGAGCTGCCCGTGGTGCGTTTGGCCATCGACTACAAACAGGCCTTGCGCCACGGCGATGTGGTCCAGATCTGGAGTGAGGTGCTTCCGCGTCGTGGTTTGAGGTTGCCCTGGCGCAGCCGATTTGTGGGAGCGGGCGGGATGGTGGCCGCCGAGGCGCAGGTGGACTTGGTGCTGGTGGCAGGGGCGTCCGGTTCGGGCCAGCGTCGACTGCTGCGCCGACTCCCCGCCGATTTAGAGGCAGCAGTGGAGTCCCTGGAGCGCGGCCCGCTCTAGGATCAGTACATCTGTACTGAAGTGGATATGGCGGAGCTGCGCCGCGGGTTGTTGCGGGCGGCCGATCGCCCAGGCTGGGATCGGCAGCAGCGCCTTTGGTGGTTGTTGTGGTCGGGATGTCCGGGCATTGGCGCCAGCCGATTGGTGGCCATTCGCGCCAATTTCTGTGGTTGGGCGGCGGCCTGGGCCGCGCCGCCGGAGGCCTTTGCGGCCTTGGCGGGATTGGGACCCACCACTTGCCGTCAGTTGGAGCGTTACCGCGCCTGCTGGGGCCCTGATCCCCTGCCCCGGCTGGCGCAGCAGCTCCATGGCGGCAGGAGAGTGTTGCTGCCTGCCGATCCGGCCTTTCCGCCAGCGCTGTTGGACTTGGAACGTCCGCCGCTACGGCTGCACTGGCGTGGACGTGGCTGGTTGTGGCCGCTGTTGCATCGCCGGCGGGCCATCGCGGTGGTGGGCACTCGCCGGCCTTCTCGGCATGGGCTCGCCATGGCGGAGGCGATCGGTGCGGCCCTGGCCCAGGCCGGCTGGCCCGTGGTGAGTGGCCTGGCGGAGGGAATTGATGGGGCGGTCCATCGGGGATGTCTGGCCCACGGCGGCAGGCCTGTGGCGGTGTTGGGTACACCTTTGGAGCGGGTGTATCCGCGCCATCACGACGCACTCCAGGCCGAGGTGGCCACTGAGGGGTTGTTGGTGAGTGAGTTGCCCGCCGGCACGGCGGTGCAGGCCGGCCATTTTGCGGCGCGCAATCGTCTTCAGGTGGGGTTCTCCCGGGCCGTGGTCGTG
>JAULUH010000094.1:0-1796 GCA_032111745.1 Anaerolineae bacterium
CTATAACGGGGCCAGCCGGGCCGCCTTAGTGGGCACAAGGTGCCGTTCCGGGGGCCGCTCCCGGGGGGTTTTCGACGGTGGTGGCGGCGGGGGCTTGCAGCCTGGGGCCTCCGCTCTCTGGCGCCTGAGAGCCGTGTACTCGTCCCGGTCAACGCGTTGAAGTAGTCAATTGTGACAGGATTATATGAGAGCTGGGGGGATTTGTCAAGAGGGCGACCAGGCGCCGGAACATGGGCGAACACGGACTCCAGAAGTTAACCGCAAAGGCGCAAAGGGCGCAGAGGGGAATAGGACCAGAGGAGCCAGAGCGGAGCCAGAGCCGGAGTGGAATTAGTGCCGGGGGCAGGGCGATGGATGGGGCGGTGGAGTGGAACGGAGAAGCCTGGCAAAGGCTGGGGAGGGCTGGTCGCGGGCGTTCCCATTAACCATCCTTTTCCCGGAGAAACAATTAACGGGTTAATGGGAACGGGCGCAAGGCGGGTCAGGTAGCAGTTGGGTGGCGGGACCAGAGGCCGTGGTCGGGGTCCGGGTGCCAGCCGGGGGCGTCGAGGGCCAGGGGATGGCGGGGCCAGCCGGCGGCAATGCGCTCCTCGGTTTGCGACCAGGTGCGGATGCCGCTCAGGGTGTCGGCGGCCTCGACGTTGCAGGCACCGACGGCGACGGCCATGGTGACGGCGGCGGCCGGGGAGAGGTCGCGCAGCAGGGCGGCCAGGAAGCCGGCGATGGTGGCGTCGCCGGAGCCGGCGGCGCCGACGAAGTTGGCCTGGAAGCAGGGCGCCCACAGCTCGTGGTTGGCCCAGCGATCGGGGTTGGAGGGCCGGGCGCGGCCGAGGGAGGCCATGGCGGCGCGGCCGGCGGTGCGCAGGTAGAGGCCGCGATAGCCCAGCTTGAGGCCGACGACACGAGCTCCCAGGGCCATCAGCTCCTGGCTGAGGCTGGAGAGGAGCTCGGGCGTGATCAGCGGGAGGATGTCGTGGTTGGGAGAGGCCTGATCCAGCTCGTGAAATAGAGGTTGGCGCAGCATGAAGAGGGTCTCCTCGATGCTGGGCAGAAAGAGGTCGACGTGGGGCAGGGCCAGGCGCAAGATGGTTGCCCAGTCAGCCTGGCCGGACGGTGCGGCCGGGTCAGGCATGGCCATGTCCAGGGAGGTGGTGATACCAGTGGCTTTGGCCCGCTGCAGGATCTGAGCCAGCTCCTGCCCGCCATCGGCGAACATGCGAGCCATAAGGGGGGGATAACCGAAGTGCAAGAGCCGGGCGGCGTGGAGGTCGGCGTAGCGCACGTCCTCGGCGCCGAAGGTGTCGTTGGCTCCGGGGCAGTGGAGGAAGAAGCGGTCCAGGCCGGGTGGGTTGACGACGATGGTATAGGAGGAGCTGGCGCTGGGGTCGATGACCATGCCGCCGGCGAGCTGCGGATCGCGGGCGCGCACCAGCTGGAGGATGGCGTGGCCGAACAGGTCGTCGCCGACCTTGCCCATGAGGCGGGTGGCGACGCCCAGCTTGTGCAGGGCCAGGCCGACGTTGGAGACCGGGCCGCCGGTGGAGAGGGCGACGGAGCCGACCTGGGTGAGGCGGCCTGGTAAGAAGGACTTCTGGAACTGATCGAGGGTGGTGGCGGAGAGGTCCGGGATGAGGTCCAGGCAGAGGTGGCCGGCGACTACGGCGTCATAGGTGGGCACAGGGAGGCTCCTGGGGTGTGGGCGTTTGGACCACGAAGGCACGAAGGGGCGGGGGCGTTTGGACCACGATGGCACGAAGGTCCACGAAGGCACGAAGCGCGAAGGGCGCGAAGGGGGA
>JAULUH010000095.1:0-3685 GCA_032111745.1 Anaerolineae bacterium
CGCCGGCGCTATCCCGGCCTGTCGCCGCAGGAGATCAACCTGAAGGTCCTGGAGGAGATCGAGCGTGTCGAGCGACGACAGGCCGGACTTGACGCTCTTCCTTGACATCCTGCTCACGCTGGAGCGCATCGGCGCGCCCTACATGGTCATCGGCGCGTTTGCCGCTACCCTGTATGGCATCACGCGCACGACATCGACATCATCGTCGACCTGCGAGAGCAGCACGTTCAGGCCCTGGCTCATGCCTACTCCTCTCCGCGCTACTACGCTGATCCCGAGCAGATGCGCAGCTCGATCGCCATGGGCGTCCCCATCCTCATCATCGACAGCGCACGCGGGGAAAAGGCCGACCTCAGCCCGTTGACCCGCGGCTCGCGTTACCGGTTCGCCTTTGGCCGGCGCATCCGCCAGCGCATCGAGTGGCAGGGCACGGAGCCGTTCGACGCCCGGTGCGCGCGTCCCGACGACGTGATCTGTATTGATTCAATCCGCCGAGCCGCATGCCAGCGCGCCGCGGCAGGCAATGCCCCTCCCCCATCGGCGCACGGCGCTGACATGCCGTCGGCTCCTACGTACCAGATCTTGTCGCGCCTGAGGCAGGGCGGCATATCGACCGTGTACCCCGCCCGGGAGCCTAGCCATGCCCGCACGTGACAACCCCATCACCTCCCACCCCTCCCTGACCGAGATCAAGCGCCGCCATCTGGAGCGTCGCCGCGCGGACCTGCTGGAGGAGTACGAGGCCGCGTCCCGCCAGCTGAGCCACACCCTGGGCGAGGTGGAGCGCACCCGGCTCAGCCGGCAGCTGGAGGATTTGGAGGAGCAGATTGCGGCGGTGGAGGAGAGCCTCGGCGGGCTGGCGGGCGCGGATGCGGCGGGTGCTGCAGCAGGTGCTGCGGCGGGTACACCGGCAGGCGCTGCGACGGCGGCCACAGGGGCGGGCGCCGGAGCGGGCACCACGGCCCATCGCACGTCCCCGGCCGGCGGGCCGCCCGCCTACGTGGACTTCCAGGTACTGGTGGCCCCAGATCAGGCCATCCGAGCCTCCTCGGAGCTGGCGGGCGAGGCCCAGGGCACGGTGGTGCTGGACCTCGCGGCCCTGCAGCAGGAGCTGGCCGCGCTGGAGGAGAACCCGGACCCCGGCGCGGCGCAGCTGAAGGGGTGGGGCGACCAGTTGTATGCCGCGCTGTTCCCGCCCGCCATCCACGCCCACCTGCGGGCCACGGTAGCTGTGGCGGGGGCCACGGGCCGCAGCGTGCGCCTGCGCCTGGTGCTGGAACCGCCCGCGCTGGCCAGCCTGCCGTGGGAGCTGCTGTACGATGCCGAGAGCAACCTGTTCCTGGCCACGGCGGGACAGATGGCCCTCTCCCGCTATTTACCGGTGGCGACGGGCCTCCGTAGCCTGCTCGCAACCAGCCTGCCCCTGCCTGCGCTCCTGGTGCTGGTGAGCCCCCGGGACCTGCCCGCGCTGGACCTGGACGCCGAGGAGCACCTGATCCGCCAGGCGTTGGCCCGCTACACCGCGGCCGGCCTGGTGCGGCTGGACGTGTTACGCAACCCTACCCCGCGCGGCCTGCACCGGGCCCTGCTGGCGGCATCCTATAGCCTGGTGCACTTCTCGGGCCACGGCGATTTCAGGGACGGGGAGGGCAGCGTGTTCCTGGACGCCGGGGACGGCAGCGCCCGCGCCGTGGACGAGGAGCGCTTCGCCAACGTCTTCCTGGAGAGCCCGCAGGTGGGGCTGGTGGTGCTGAACGCCTGCCAGAGCGGCACCACCGGTGCGCAGCGGGCCTTCGCAGGCATGGCGCCCCACCTGGTGCGCCGGGGCCTCCCGGCCGTGGTGGCGATGCAATTCGCCGTGGGCGATGCCACGGCGCGGGTGTTCGCCGAGGAGTTTTATAACGCCCTGGCGTTGGGCTGGCCGGTGGACGCGGCCATGCAGGCCACCCGCAACGCCATCGCCCTGGAGGCCGGGCTGGCGCGGCCGGACTTCGCCACGCCGGTGTTGTTCATGCGGACGCGGGAGGGGCTCACCCTGGTGGATCCGGCGACGCTGCCGCCGTGGGTCGAGGCCACGGCGCCGGCGGACGGGGCCACCGGGGTCGACCCGGGCCTGATACAGGTCAGCATCACCTTCGACCGGGCGATGGACCAGCACTCGTGGAGCATCGACTTCGACCCCGCGTTTCCCCTGCGCACGCACAGGCCGGCGTGGAGCGCGGACGGCCGGACTGCCACCTTCACCCGTGACACTGCGGAGGCCTTGCCGCCGGGCGCCGCGCTGGCGTTCACGGTGAACCCATCCGGCCGGCCGGGGCCAGACTTCGTGGACCTGGAGGGCCGCCGCGCCCTGCCGCGAACGTTTCGCTTCACCACGGGGGCGGGGCCGTGATGTAGGCTGGCACGGGGGTGGGGAGCGTTCGAAGCACGAGGGCGGGGAGCGGTGGAGAGAATACGATGGGGATGCTACCCGCTCTGCCGGCTGATAGGTAGTGAAATTCAGGTAGAGGGTAGGAACTGGCGCCTTGTCCAGTGGGGTATTGTCACTGGTACTGACTTGTCTGCTATGCGCCAGTGACGTATAATATGAGCGTAATCTTTGTTGAAACCCCTGTCTTCACGAAGCTGATCGAGGACCTACTGCCCCATGACAGCTACGTCATGCTTCAGCACAGATTGTTGATGAGGCCAGAAGCAGGATTTCTTATCCCAGGATCAGGTGGCCTGCGCAAGATCCGGTGGGGGATCGAGCGGCAGGGCAAGCGCGGTGGGCTACGCGTGATATACTTCTGGGACAAGCCGCAAGATACCATTTACATGTTGCTCATCTATCGCAAGAACGAGCAAGAGGATTTGACACCAGACCAGGTCAAAGTGCTGCGCAGGCTGGTCAAGGAGTACCTGGAATGAACGAGAGTGACTTCGACCTGCTGGCCGAGAGCATCAAGCAGGCTGGCGAGATCAAGCGCGGAGAGCGCAAGCCCAGCCGGGTGTTCGAGTTCAGCCCTCTGGACGTGAAAGCCATCCGCGCCCAGCTACACAAGTCTCAGAGCGAGTTTGCCCACATGATAGGCGTCAGTGTGGCCACGCTGCAGAACTGGGAGCAGGGCCGGCGCAAGCCTGAGGGCCCGGCCCGCGCCTTGCTTCAGGTAGCCAGGCACAATCCCGAGGCCGTGATGGAGGCGCTGGGCGGCAATACGAATGCTTACCCAACCAGCTAGTGCACAAGGGCGGAATTTCACCCACGGCTCGGAGTTGAGGCTTTAGCCGGGTGTACGCCAGAGGCCCGGCTAAAGCCTCGACTCCAGCATGCAACACCGGTGGCGGATTTCTGCTGCCCAGTACTAGTCATGTCTGTGCCTTACCGGTGACACGCCTGCGACTTTGAGGCTGGGGGCGCGTGAGTATGATGGGGGCTACTTTTTCGCAGGCTTGCTCCATCCGTCGCCTGCGCCTACCGACGCACGGGGTGGGAAGGACTCGCGAATGCAAACCCAAGCCAGGCCCGGCGGGCGCCGGAATGGATCGACCGGCCGGAGCTGCTGGGTAGCCAGTCGCCCCTGGCCGCGCCAGGCTCTTTCCTGCCCTGTCCCGGGCGGGGGCCTCGCGGCGGTCACCGGTGAGGTGAGTCCAAAGACGTCGTTGACACCGCTTGACTCTGTTTGGTATAATGAGAGCAGGGTGG
>JAULUH010000096.1:0-4412 GCA_032111745.1 Anaerolineae bacterium
TGGGAGCACGTCATGGACCTGGGCGATATCACCAGCGCGCGCGCCATGGAGATGTATCTACCGCTGTGGCTGCGCCTGTTCGGCACGGTGGGCAGCCCGATGGTCAACGTCAGGGTGGTTACCAGCTAGGCGCCGGTGATGGCAGCCGGCGATCCACGTGCTGCGGCGCCGCGCCGCCCGCACCCGATCAGGCATAGGAGCACAAGATGACCATGCAACTCGGCGCATTCTCCATCAGCCTGGCCGTGCAGGACATCGCGGCCTCGCAGGCGTTCTACGAGAAGCTCGGCTTCGCGGTGTTCCATGGGGACGCCGCACAGAACTGGCTGATCATGAAGAACGGCGACACCGTGATCGGCCTCTTCCAGGGCATGTTCGAGCGCAATATCTTGACCTTCAACCCCGGCTGGGGCGCCAACGCCCGGCCGCTGGAGGCGTTCATGGACGTGCGCGAGCTGCAGCGCCGCCTGAAGGCACAGGGGCTGGCGCTCGAGAGCGAGGCCGACGAAAGCTCCACCGGGCCGGCCAGCTTCGTCGTGGTGGACCCAGACGGCAACCCAATCCTCGTCGATCAGCACGTCTGAACGAGACAAGTGAGACCATCACGGCCGCATCGCCAGCCGGCTGAAGACCACAGTGCATGTCCACATCAACAACGCGCCGGATCCGCGCGGGAAGATCATTATGAGGAGGGGCGTAATGACCTGCACCCGGCTTGCCGTGTTGATCGAGTGCCGCTGCCCTATACAACTGTCCCCGCAAATTCCAGGATCACCTGGCGGCAAGTTGCCAACTTTCTCCGGGCTGGCAACCCTGCCCGCCCTCCCGCGCCTTCAAGAACCTGTTCATCGCCTACGCCATGGCCTTCAGCATCCGCTACGAGCGCACCGGCAGCCTGTTCCAGAAGCCGTTCAAGCGCCGGCTGGTGGACAGCGACCACTACTTCGCGGCGTTGGTCAGGTAGTTTCACCGCAACCCCGAAAAGCATGGCCTGATCCCAGACTTTCGCGAGTGGCCGTGATCATCCTGCGGAGCACTCCTCGCAGAGCGGCCAACGCGTATCCTGCGCAATGACGTGCTGGCCTGGTTCGGCGGCCGTCCCGGTAAAGTTGCCAACTTTTCGGAAAAGTTGGCAACTTTACCGGGCGATCCGGCCATTTGAGCGCGCATCAGCGCGGGCGCGCGCTGGAGGCACTGATCCACCCCTTCAGCTTTCGCGAAGCTCTGCGTCACGCCGGTGTCGAACCGGTCGCACCCTGCTCCGCCTGGTCAAAGGCCCTGCGCACGGAGATCGACGAACGCCTGCGCGACGTGATCGAGCCTTATGCTGTCTCCAACCCGCTGCCGCTGCGCTAGTTGCAGCGCCAGCTCCTGGCCGGCCCGGCAGCCATGTTTAGCGCACAGAAGTTCTACGCAGCGGAATATGACGAAAGATCATGGTTCCAGTAGCCAAAGAGTGTGGTATAATGAGATGAGAGAAGGGTCCTGGGAGATTGGCTGGGGTGAACGATGGTAGGCTTCCGTATGATACTCTAAGCTGCTTTCCGCACACGATCCCTGTGCAGGGTATTGCGCGGCGAGCACTGCGCATGACACTCGCAAACGGACAAGAAGACAAGATGCGTCAGGGTGGGTTGGTGGGGTAACACGACCCGCATTCCCGCGAATAGTAGTTGGGTGGCTGCTTTGCCGCACTGAAAGGAGCGGACAATGAGCGAACAAAGGCTTTCTCAGCAAGTGGTGGGGGCAATGGTGGCGATGCTGCTGTTGGCAGGATGCGTTGGCCCTGCTGGCACCCCTCTCCCGCCCATCTTCACCGCCGGCCCGCCGGCGGCGCCCGCCACCCAGGCGTTCCCCCTGGCCACTTCCATCGAGGACATCGTTGGCACCTGGCACAGCGGCGCGGTGTATCTTCGCTTCCATGAGGATGGAACGATGCAGTGGGCGGACACGCTGGATGAGCTCGATAGCCAGCCCTATGCCACAGGCAACATCCAGTTCGAGGGCACCCAAATGACGCTGAAGGAGACGGCGGTTTCGGGTGTTCCCTCCTGCGGGGATGCCCTGGGCATCTACGAAGTTCAGCTACTCCCCGACGGCAAGATCAAGATCGTGACGATCGAGGAGGAATGCGCACCCAGAGCCGGCGACACCGCGTTGGAGTTTGAGCCGGTTCGCTAGTGGCGGGCGAACAGGCGGAGCGTTCCCTGCCAGGACCCTGCCCTGCGGGTGACGCGCCATCCCCGGGAACACGCGGTCCCCGCGTGCTGAATTCGGCTGCCCCGAGGTCATGGAGACCGGCCAGCGGGGCTGCTTGTGCGCGGAGATGACCTGCGCCATGGGTGCGCAACCCCTATCCCATCGTAGGGCCGATGCCCGCGTCGTCCGTTCCCACGAATATCGCCCGGCCCGTTGCGTAGGGGCCACACTGCGCGGTGCCCTTGCGTTCATCAGCGCACACTACACCCGGATACGGGCCCCAGCGCGCTGTGGCCTCCCCATCGCCGATGCGAGCACCGGGACTCCGGAAACCTCGCCAGCAGCCAAGCATGCACCTCGGGCACACGGCGCAGCACTGGCTTCAGTGGATCACCTCAACCAAAGCGCTCTCAATGATGGCTCGATCGACCGTGAGGAGCGGCAGGCCCAGAGCGCGAGCTGTGGCGGCGATGACACGATCCGCTAATTCAGGCACGGAAGCCGGGCCAAAGTCGGCAATCGCCTGCACCACCTTCATATCTAGCGGCACTACGCAGACGCTGGCATCAAAGACCGACCTCACGGCCTTGGGCAGGTGCCGGTCCTGAGCCATGTGCTAGAGCAGGCATTGGGTATCAGTAACGTAGCGCTTCAAGACTCTGGAACCTCAAACCTGCGCCACATCTCACGGCGGATCTCAGCCAATCGCTCTGGGGAGACGTCGTAACCCTTCAAGAGCCCACTTAGCTTGACGATACGCAAGCGTTCCTCAGTAGGTTCTTCCTCTGTGGTCTTCTGCGCCTTGAACCGCAGAAACTCGACATAGGCAGCCAGATCATCCAGGCTATCATTGGGAAGAGCCTTGATCTGGCTGATGATATCCTCGGCGGTGATCGTCGCGTTATGCATGGCAAGCCATCCTCGCCAGACTGCTCTCTGGGCACGCTATCACTTACGGGCCAGGCCAGCTTCCGGTGCTGGGCCAGGCTGCGACCTGATTATATACCCTGGCATCGCTTCCAGGCAAGGCACTGCAATTCTCCCGGCTCCCATGCCACGGCGGCAGACCTGGTTCGGCAGGATGAACGCACGCGATCCTGAGCCATCTATTCTCGCACCCTGCGGAACATTGGTAGGCAGATCGAGAAGCTCGCCCTGCTCCTCACTCTCCGGCGTTGCTCTATCCTCTCATGTCGCAAAAGCCCTTGATTGCCGTTCAAGATGTCAAAGCGGGCCGCGAATTGCACCTTGCAGCATACGGCCCTTGACTCAGGCGCAGCCAGCGCACCGGCCTTCGTCCGCCAGGCCGGCAGAGCGGAGTGACCACATGGCAGACGCACCAGGAGATGAAAATGAAACGCGTGTCAGCACTATTCCTGCTTCTGGTTCTCATGTTGGCGGCCTGCCAGGCTCAGCTACCGCCGCTCATCTCTGCTGTTCCGCAATCTACACCGCAACCAGCGCCCGCTGCCGCTCCTCACATGCCCGACGTGGGTGCAGCCCTGCAAGGGCTCCTGGACGACCAGGTGCGGGAGCAAGGCATCCTGGGCATGGCCATGGCTGTGCGGCTGGCCGATGGCACGGTCGTCAGCAGGGTCTCCGGCTACACCGATCCCGCTGGAAAGAATCCCTGGACCCCGGACACGGTTTCCCATCTGGCGAGTATCACCAAGACATTCACCGCCGTGGTCATCATGCAGCTGGTTGCGGAGGGTAAGCTTTCCCTGGACGACACCATCGACACCTGGTTTCCGGACCAGCCCAATGGCGACAAGATCACCGTCCGCATGTTGCTTTCCCACACCAGCGGGCTGGCCAACTTCATCCCGGAAGGGAGCGAGAGGGATCCCAAATGGAGTGTTGAATGGGCGCCGCTCGACGTGGTGGCCGAAGCCAACCGGCTCGGTCCTGTGGACGAACCCGGCTCGAGCGTCGGCCACTATTCCAACACCAACTACTTCGTGTTGGGATTGATCATCGAAGCGATCACCGGGAACAGCTGGGAGCAGGAGGTGCGGTCACGCATCATCGAGCCCCTCGACCTGAAGCACACCAGCTTCGTGAGCGAACAGGACGTCTGGGGCGGGATCATGGTGGGGGGCTACACCAAGACACCGGATGGTTACATCAGCATCCTGGAAATACCGTCGTATCTGCATCCATCTACGGCCTGGGCGAACGGAGGCGTGGTGAGCAGCCTTTCGGACCTGCTG
>JAULUH010000097.1:0-3037 GCA_032111745.1 Anaerolineae bacterium
CTCCTTGACCGCGGCATCCGGCAATCCCACCAGGGTAATGGACGGCAGCGCGGCGTGGTAGATGTCTACCTCTACTTCGACGGCGGTGCCCTCCAGGCCGACGACAGAACAACTGAACACCTTGGCCAGCATTGGCTTTCCCCCTTGTGTGCCTCAGTGGGCACGCTATGCGTCTGGATGTGCTTATTCTAGCAGAGCTGCCCGGCTTTGGCAATCGCCTGCCAGGGCTTTTCCAAGACTGGACCAGTCTCCGAAGACTGGTCCAGTCTTTAGGAAGCCCTGAACCGCATGGTCAGGGCGGCGGTAGCTCCGGATGCTCCCAGTCGTGCCAGAAGGCCTCCGCCAGGTAGTCGAACACCGCACGGGACTCCACCTGCACGGCCAGCTCGCGGTTGAGCCTGGCGGAGGCCTCACTGCCGTTCAGGCTGCCCACGTGGACGTAGCCCTGCCCGCCGGCCTCTACGAGGATCATCTTGTTGTGTAGCCCTCCGCCCGTGGGGTTGCCGAGCCGCGCCTGCAGGTCCAGCCCCTCGGCCCTTGCCAGGCGGTTCAGATAGGTCACCGTCGCCCGGTTCTCCCCGTGGTCGAAGTAGGCATCGAGCAGCACTCGCACCGTGGCTCCCCGCCGCGCCGCGTCCACGTAGGCCGCCAGCCGGGGGTTGGGCGCGCTGTCCGCAGTGTCCGCGGCCGCGCCCCAGTGCTCGCGCTCGAAGAGCTGCTGCACCAGCACGGTGGCGCCCGGGCCGGCCGCGGCCACCAGCCCCAGGATGCCGCCGTGGGACGCCGGCAGCAGCCCGGCCTCGGGGGCCGGCACCACCTGCACCGCCCACGCCCCCCGTACCACCAGCGGCTGGCGGTGCACCGGCTGGTAGAGCTCCCCATCCACCGGCAGCGCGGGCGCAAACCCGGGCGGCGGGGGGCCGTACTTGGGATCGTCCGCGGCCCAGCGCCATAGATCCCGGTGGTTGGCCGGGTCGAAATCGGCCGCGAACACCGCCAGCGCATGCGCCACCAGGGGCGCGGCGTCGGCGAGCAGCGCGGCGCCCCGCTGGCCCTGCGTGCCGTTGGATGGATCGTCCTCGGGCATGGACTCAGGGTTGAAGTTCTCCGTGCTGACCAGGAGCAGGCGTTCGTCGACGACGGCGAACTTGGCGTGCAGGTAGGCGTAGCGGTCGTGGGTGGCGCCGTTGCGGTCCCGCACCATGAACCAGACCTCCCCGCCGGCCTGCTCGACGATCTGGGCGGCGTAGCGCTCCTGGTCCGAGATGCCGCCCACCGGGTCCCCCTCCAGCAGCAGCGTGACCGCCACCCCGCGCCGCGCCTGCGCGGCCAGCAGCCCGGCCAGGCCCACGTGCTCGAAGGTGTAGCTCTCGATGCGGATGCTCTCCCGCGCGCCGGCCAGGGCCTGCCGCACCACGCCCGCCAGGTTGTCGGGGGCCAGGGCCACCGTCATGGCGCCGGTCGCCGCCAGAACCGGCGGCTCCCCGAAGCGCTCCATGTCCCACCCGGGGTACTCCACCCGCCGGCCGCTGATGGGATCCGCGGGGTCCTGCGCCCAGTCCGCAGTGGTATCGGTGTCGGCAAAGGGCTGGGGCCCCGAGCTATGCCAGCCGGCCTTGCGGAAGAGGATCTGGCCCGCGGCCGGGAAGCTGGCGCTGGGGGTATAGGGCTGCAGGGCCGGGCCCGACCAGCCGGGCGGCGAGGGGTCCCCCGCGGCATAGGCCAGCACGTCCACAGGCACGGCCGCCGGGTTGCGCAAGGTCACCCGCCCACCGTCGTTGGCGAAGCGCAGGGCCGGGCCCGTGAGGTTGGGCACCGCGGGGTCCGCGTCCACCGCATACTCGCAGCCCGGCGCGAAGCCGAAGGCCAGGCGGAAGGCCGCCGCATCGCGCGCGCACCACAGCCCCTCACCCGCGGGGAGGGTGAGGGGTGGAAAGCGCACCATGCGCCGGCCGTCGTCCACGGTGTAGCCCGCCAGCTGGGCCGCATGCCGGCTGGCGTTATGCAGCCGGAAGGCCTCGTCGGCATCGTTGGCACCCACGCCATCGTAGTAGAGCCCCGCCAGCCGCACCACCGGCTGGTCCACGGCTACCAGGGGCAGAAAGACCGTTTTCGGGCCCGGCTCCAGCGCGGCTGGGCCTGTGGCGGCCGGGCTGGCGGCCAGGAGCAACAAGGCGATCCCAAGCCCAAGGCGACGTAGGTTCATGGCAGTGGTCCCCCTTAGTTTGACCGTTGGTGTTATGCCTGTTCGTAGGGAGCGCTGCAGGGCTGGCTACGAACTCCCCCCTGGGTATGGCTCCATTATACTGGGGAAGGCCATTTGGGCAAGAGCCAGGGTAGGGCTGGCCGAGGGGCGGCATGAACGAACACGGCTTCCGGAGCTTACCGCAAAGGCGCCAAGACCGCAAAGGGAGACCTTGGGCCGGAGAAGCCGGAGTCGGAACCCCCTCCGGTTCCCCTTCCGGCTCCTCTGGTCCAAGGTCCCCCTTTGCGTCCTTTGCGCCTCTGCGGTAAACTCCGGAGTCCCCGTCCGCCAGCGCCGTGGGCTTGCCCGCAGGCGCGGAGTATGTTATGATCGAGGTAGCTGCGCCCCCGTAGCTCAGAGGAGAGAGCGAGGGTTTCCTAAACCCTGCGTCGCAGGTTCGAGTCCTGCCGGGGGCGCCAGGTAAGCAAGACACCATTCGACAGACGCACCGTTGCTTCGGGAACACTACCGCACGCCCATTGCTGCCGAGATGCGCGGGAGCTCAACCTGGCCGGAACGTGTTGCCCAGTAGAAGGAGCTGGCCTGGCACCCATGCATTTCGCACCCACCGCCATCCCCGAAGTCATCCTGATCGAGCCCCAGGTGTTTGGCGACGACCGGGGCTTCTTCATGGAGACCTACCAGCAGCGCCGGTTTGCCGAGCGCGGCATCGCCGCCGGCTTCGTGCAGGACAACCACTCCGGCTCGCAGCAGGGCATCCTGCGCGGGCTGCACTACCAGCTGCGCCAGCCCCAGGGCAAGCTGGTGCGGGTGGTAACGGGCGAGGTGTTC
>JAULUH010000098.1:0-2109 GCA_032111745.1 Anaerolineae bacterium
GGGCTGCGAGGCGAGGGCGGCACTAGAGGGATGACAACCCCGGGGCAGGCACGGCGTCCATCTGTTCCAACCAATTCCAGGGAACGATGAAGTGGCGTAGAATTGGGGTATGGAAACACAAACGAAGACCGAGATGATCGGTGGCGGATCCGCATTGGCCGAGGGGAGGCGGAAGGAGCTGGTGCGGGATGTTGAAGGGTTTCTGCGTGCTGCCATCGAGCGATTGGAGCCAGAGCCAGTGGGGGCACGCCATGTGGGACGGCCGCGCATCATACCGGCAATGTGTCTATGGTCTGGGCTGCTGGTATGCGTACTGCATGGGTTCGACAGTCAACTGGCGCTATGGCGATTGATCAGTTCGTGTGGTCTATGGTCGTATCCGCGCATAGGGGTGAGCGACCAGGCCGTGTACAAGCGGCTAGCGCAGGGCGGGACGCAGGAGCTGGAGCGGCTGTTTCACTGGATCAGTGCACTGTTGCGGGAGCGTCTGACACCCCATAGTGACAACCGATTGGTGTCGTGGGCTGCCGAGGTCTTCGTACTGGATGCCACAACCCTGGACAGGGTAGCCCGCAAGCTGCCAGCGCTACGGGATGTGGCTGTGGGGGATAGCCGCCTGCTACCAGGGAAGCTAGCTGGGCTGTTTGACATCCGCCGACAGCAGTGGTGGCGAGTGCGGTACATTGAGGATCCGAACGAGAATGACAAGGTGGTGGCGGCTGAGATGGTGGCCGCCCTGTCCAGCGGTAGCCTGATCCTGGCTGATCTGGGGTATTTCGCCTTTGCCTGGTTCGATGCTCTGACGGACCAGGGCTACTACTGGCTCTCTCGCCTGCGCAACAAGACCAGCTACCAGGTGGCGCATGTGTTCTATCAGGACAACCACGTCTTGGATGCCCTGGTTTGGCTAGGCGCTCACCGCTCAGATCGCGCCGCTCACGCCGTGCGCCTAGTCAAGTTGCAGATGGGTGACAAGACCTATCAGTACATCACCAACGTGGTGGACCCTCTGCGCCTGACCCCCCTGGACATCGTCCAGCTTTACGGCCGCCGTTGGGACATCGAAATGGCCTTCAATTTGGTCAAGACGCACCTTCACCTGCACCTCCTCTGGTCTAGCAAGACCACCGTCATCGTGCAACAGGTGTGGGCCGTCATGATCATTGCTCAGATCCTTCAGGCCTTGCACATGGAGATCGCCGGCCGGGCCGGCGTTGACCCGGCCGAGGTCTCTATGGCCCTCATGGTCAAGTACCTGCCCTATTCTGCTTACCTGGGGCACGATCCGGTGACCTTCTTTGTCGAGAATGGCCGGGCAGCCCACTTTATTCGTCCCTCCCGACGTATTCAGCGATACGCACCCACAGTTCCACCCGACCAAATCACACCCCTGCCACCTGATTTCACCTTGTCGCGCACCCCCCGTTATGCCGAACGCAAATGCGGCCGCGGCGATGAACGCCATTAACACCCGCCTGAAACCCCGCCAAACCTGTCCTGACGGCCAATGCTAGGGTCGCCAGACCGCCATGCCACCCGGCAGCATACAGATTGCCACGGAAACCAACAGACACTTCTTGAACAGACGACTATCGACCGCACAGTATCCCGACCATCCACGGTAATCTCGCACTAGAAACTCCGAGATTGCCTTGCCGAAGCCGACTCGCCATGACATGGGCTCAACTCTCTGAAAACACGCCCAGATAAATAGTTGGAACAGATGCGCCTCCGTGCCCGCCCCTACGAGCAGATGGACCGGGACGGACATATTGTTGATGAAACCAGGCTCTCGTGGTACTATGTGTGACGGCTGCCCTGCGTGGCCCATGGACGCACGTGATTCTTCGAGAGCTTGCTGGAGGAACCTATGGCCCTTCATCCCCTGGCCGGCCAGCCCGCGCCCCATGATCTGTTGATCAACGTGCCGCGGCTGGTGTCTGCTTACTACACCTACCATCCTGACCCGGCCAACCCCCTGCACCGGGTGGCCTTCGGCACCTCAGGGCACCGCGGATCGTCCCTAGGCCAGACCTTCAACGAGGATCACATCCTGGCCATCAGCCAGGCCATCGCCGAGTATCGCCAGGCCGAGGGCATCACGGGACC
>JAULUH010000099.1:0-5171 GCA_032111745.1 Anaerolineae bacterium
CCATTCCGCGGGCACGTGGTGCGGGGCGTGGGTGGCCCCGGGCGCGAAGTACATGAAGACGGGCTTGTCGGGCATGAGGGACTTCTGCCGGCGGACCCATTGGATGGCGTGGTTGGCCAGGTCTTCGGTGAGGTGATACCCCTCCTCCGGGGTCTTCTGCAGCTCGACCGGCGTGGTGCCTTCGTAGAGCGATGGGTAGTACTGGTTGGTCTCGGCGCAGACGAAGCCATAGAAGTACTCGAAGCCGCTGCCGGTCGGCCAGGCGTCGTACGGGCCTGCGGGGCTGGTCTCCCACACCGGCACCTCGTGGCACTTGCCGAACTGGGCCGTGGCGTAGCCGTTCAGCTTGAGGGTCTCGGCCAGCGGCGCGCAGGACTTGGGACGGATCGTGCAGTTGCCGGGCGCCGAGGTGGCCATCTCGGTGATGCCACCCATGCCGACCGTGTGGTGGTTGCGGCCGGTCAGCAGCGCCTGTCGCGTCGGCGAGCACAGGGCGGTGGTGTGGAAGCGGTTGTACTTCAACCCGCTCGCCGCCAACCGCTCCGCCGTGGGGGTATGGATGGGACCGCCGAAGGCGGACGAGGCGCCAAAGCCCACGTCGTCCAGCAGGACGATGAGGACGTTTGGCGCGCCCGTGGGCGGCCGCAGCGGCTCGATGGGGGGATACTTCGTATCCGGGTCTTTGGCATCGTACGTGGTCACCCCAACGTGCTGGGGGTCGGGGATGGGGAGGATTTCCCGCTGGATATTGTCTTGGGCGCTCATGGTGCTACCTCCTATGTGCTCCTGTTTCACTCTTTGGACGACCTACACAGCTGATCTGCGAAGATGTTTTTGAGGCCCGCAAGGCCCAAGAATCTCCTCTGACCGGCGTCGAGACCCTTCGCTTCGCTCCGGGTGACATCTCAACTGCGCAAGTCCTACTTCGTTGATTGGGTTGCCGGTGCGACGCACACCGGAGCAAGGTGTGCGCCGCACCGGGCATGCAGGTACTACTGGTCCTTGACCATCAAGGGCAAGTACCACTTGGCATACAGGTTTACCTCCGGGCCAAGCTGCCCCGCGCTTAGCGGGTCGGAGACGGTCAGCGGATGGGGTGGCAGCGGCTTTTCCAGCGTGGCTCCGCCTGCGGCCGCCATCACTCCCCCTTGCCCGGTCAGGCTGAGCTCATATTCGCTGGCGCCCACGGCCTGCACCTCCAGCAGGTAGCGTCCGCCCTCCTGTCCGAACTGATTGCTGAACGTCTCCACCTGCCCTGGCTGGAGGGTATCATTGAAACCGCGGTCCGGCCAGAACGCACGGCGCGGCATCCACATGTACAGGTCCGGGTCGCCGGACAGGTGCGCCAGGATGCCCGAGATCCACTCGCCCCCTTGGACGAGGCCTCGATACTGGACGCGCTGCCCATCACCCAGGACCTGGCTGCCGTCGATCCGGTTGACGAAGATCAGGCTGGTCTCGTCCAGCGTCGAGACGTTGCCTGCCCCGTCCGCCGCCCAGACGCCAATGTACTTGACCCCCTGGCCGGATGAGAGCGCCCATGTGTGGTTGCGGCTGTAAGGGATCCAGCCGCTGCTTTGCCTCACAACCCAGGCGCCGGTGGCCGGGTCCGGCGTCCACTCGCGCAGAACCATCTGGGTCGCGTCCGGCGCCGCCGGGATTGCCAGCGCCACCTCCGGCCCCTCCACGGCCTGGCGGTACGGCTGCACCAGGAAGACCCGGGGCGGGGTGACGTCGGCGCCAGATGGCAGGTTGGGATTCACCGCGACGACCGCCGTGGCGACGGCCGTCCGTTCCCGGTCCACGAACTGCTGGCGCTCAGCTGCCGGCAGCAGTTCAGTGTTGGGCCAGAAGGCGTGGAACGTGGCCCGGTTCTCTAGCCTGGTCGTGGCCAGGCCCACATCCACACGGGCCTGGAACACGTGCTGCACCCACCCCCCTGGCCAGAGGAGCTGATCAGGCCAGGTCAGGGTGCGCGTGGCGGGGTCATACTCCATACCGCCGGGCAGGGTGTCGAGGAGGGGCGTCAACCCCTCGGGCAAGGTGTCGATCATCGAAACATGCGCCTCCTGCCAGCCGGCATTGCGCGCGACCAGGGTGAAGGTGACGGTTTCGCCCGGCCGGGCCGTCGCGGGCGAAGCCGTCAGGCTGCTCCCCGCGATAACCGGCGCGGCCCTGGGGAACCACTTGATCCGCCCGATCTCGTAGGCCGTCTCCCGATTGCCGGCCACGTCAAACGCCTGGCCGGTGAAGATGTGATAGCCTGCGCCGATCCCGTGGGTGGGAGTGTAGTGCCAGTTGACCTCGATCTCCGGCAGGCCGGGGAAGGGGTGCCACAAGCCGACGGCGGTCGGCCCCGTCCGGTCCACGCCGTCGTACTCGAGGTCGATGCTGGCGCGGCCTGAGAGGTCGTCGTCGATGGCGCCAGACAGGACCACCTCCTGATTGCCCGCAGCGTTGGTGATGACCTCGGCCCTCCACACGCCTGGCCCGGCGCCGCCATCGACGTGCGAGTCAGGCGGGGTCTGGTCGATCTTGAAGGTGGCCGTCACCGGCTCGGACCCATGGCCGATGGCGTCCCAGGCCCGGGCGTAGACGGTAGTGCCCGGCGAATCGGCGCTGAACACCAGCGGTGCGCTATAGAGCTGCCAGGCAGCACCGTCGGTGCTGACCTCCACGCGCGCCACGCCGGAGCCCGCCTGGTCATCCGCCCTCACGGATACAGTGACGGGCGAGACATACCATCCGCCGCCGCCAGTCGGGTTCGGCGGATCAAGGGCCAGGCTCACCTGCGGCGGTTGCGCGTCCACCCGGATCATCCGGTGGCCCGTGTCCCCCCACACGCGGCCGTCGCTCATCGCCCGCACATGCAGATACCAGATGCCGTCTGCCAGCCCCTCCCAGGTCTTGGTCGTCGTCAGCCCCCGGTAGGAGCCCGACGGGATCGTGTCCGGGCTTCGGCCCAGGAACCAGTCGTAGGACCTGAGCGCCGGGTCTCCGGGTGGCTGGGTCCAGGCGAAGGTGGCCGTGTTGCCGGCGTACCATGCGCTGGGATCCGGATGCGAGGGGCTCTCGATCAGCGGGGCCTGAGGTGCCGGCCCGCTGCTGGGCGCTGCCTCTGGAATGCCACCAGGCCCGGCCTCCAGAGCCGACAATGCGACCGCAGAAGGCACGTAGTAGTCCAGCACCAGGAACGTCTGCGTGAGCCCTCCTGGCGACGTGATCTCCTGCTGCCAGACGTACGGCGCCCAGTTGTACGCCGCATCGGCGTATTGGCAGTCGGGAAGGCCGGAGGCCTGCCCATTCAGGTCGACGCTGGCTACCCAGGTGCTTGCAGAGGAGTGCTTTACCGAGACCTCCGTGGCCCTCTCGCCACTGCGTATCCTGGTCCCGAAACCGACGGACAGTTTCTGAGACTGGCCGCTTTGCGAAACGTTTCCCTCCTCGTGGCTGAGCCCCAGGTTGAACGCCAGGGTCGTACTGCCCGCACTGGTGGATTGTGTCGTCGATTTTGGCCATTTGTAGTACAGGCGGCCATTCACCTGCTGAGCCCGCCCGTCACGCCATGTGAGCTTGAAGCTATCACCGGAGCCGACCGTTCCCTCCAAAGCTGCGGGCCATTGGTTCGGGGTCCCCGGCATGCCATAGACCTGCACTTCAGCCAGCTGGAGGTAGTCCGCGTGGTCCAGCTGCACCCGCAGCAGCCGGCCATAACCGTTCACCGGGATGACCAGGCTCTCGCCGACCGGTCCGGCGATGTGAGTGTCCCAGACACCCTCCTGGTCCTTCAGGCAGGCCGGGTCGCCGCAGTTGCAGGCGACCCCCCCGACCGAGCAATTGCTGGGCCATGCCGAGCTTTCCGTGGCCAGGACCCAGAAGTTTGCCAGCTGGCCGCTGCAGCAATCGGTGCGGTTCCAGAGCTGGACAGCATCGATCCACTGCAGACCGCCCAGGTCGACCTGCCACCAGGCGTACTGGTCGTTCTTCGTATGCGCAACCGAACCTTTGTAGAAGTCGCCGTTGGTGTTGCCGTCCACGGCCCACGCCGCCACAGCCTTCCCGGGTGGCGTCTCGTCGGCGTCGTCACTCGACTGGCTGGCCTGGCGACCCTGCGCCAGGTTCATGCCCAGCGGCACCCAGGACTCGCCATAGGTGCCTGGCCCGTCGCGATACCACCAATCAAGGTACTTGCCGGTGGACCCGTACGTCCCGTCCGGCACGCACACCGGCATGGTCCCCAGGGTCGCCTCGGCGTAGTCATAGCACCAGCTGTACGACTCTCCGAGCTGCACCGCCTCAAACCTGGGCTTGCTGCTTCCCGCGTCCGCCGGCTTCAGCGTGACGACCCCGGTCCCCTGCACGGTGGTGGTCATCTGCGTCGTCGTTTGAGCGATCGACTCTTCCCATCCGCGCGTGAAGCTGCCGCTGATTCCCTTGATCTGCGTGCCCAGCGTCGTGGAGCCGCCGACGGCGTTCTCGACGGTGTCGCCCGTGCCCTGGGTGTCCGTGGCGCTCAGCCCGGCACCGGCCCCGGTAGTATAGGCGTTGGTACATCCGCCCACCCCACTCTCTTCCGGCCAGAACGGCGGGGCGTGGATCACGGACTGCACCAGGGCATCCGTCTTCCAGTAGCAGTTGCCGGTGTACTTGCCCCAGACACTATCCCCGTCATAATCCTCCATGGCCAGCCAGAGTAGCCAAACCGAATTGGTGCTGCTGGCGACATCATAAGTGGTGCGCTGCGCCAGGCCGGCATCAGCGTCGAAGGTGCGTACGTTGATATCGCCGTCGTCGAAATCGTAGCGCGCTAGGCCGATCTCGGCCATGCCGTCCCGGTCCAGGTCACCAGCGCCGATGGTCACAAGGGCCGGGGGGTTGTTTTCGGGTGTACCATAGGGAACTTCGACTGACGAGCTGCTCCATGAGCCCGACCGGGCGACCAGGCAGGATAACCCTCCGTTGTAGTTGGGCTTGCCCAGGTCGCAATTCGATATCCAGTCCAGTGTCCCGACCGGCATGTATTCGTACGTGACCAGCCGGTGCTGCCACTTCCTTTCCACTTCCGTGTTGGCGTCCCACCAGATGAGCGTGTAGCCCAGGGCGATCTCGTCATAGCCGTCCCCGTCCAGGTCGGCGGCAGCCACGGAGACCACGTTGGCCCCGTAGTGGTA
>JAULUH010000100.1:0-1628 GCA_032111745.1 Anaerolineae bacterium
GCCTCCACCGGGCAGGGCATCTGGCTGTAGGCCTTGGCGATGTCGCGCTCGAACACCTGGCGGTAGGCGGCGCGGATCACCTCAGCCTTCTGGCCGCCACTGAGGCGCGGCCGCATGATGAAGCGCTGCTTGCCATCGGCTGCCAGGGCATAGGTGGCGGGCAGCTGCAGACCCTGGTTTTCGGCGCTTCCAAGGCGCTGGCGGGTGGAGGGAGTCGGCACCTCCAGCTCGGCGATCAGCACGTTGAAGTACTGGATCACCAGCTGCCGGGCTTCTGGCTTGTCCTTGCAGAGGCCGGCGGCAGCGGCGCGCATCTCCTGCAGGGCCACGTTGGTGGCGGCCAGGGAGCAGGCCTTCTCGAGCACGTCGCGCAGGCCGCGGGTGTTCACGGCCAGGATGCTGGGATCGCCGGCCACCAGGGCATAGCCCACGTAGCGCAGGAACCAGGCCATGTCGCGCAGCGATTTGCGCATCCGGTCGGTGCCGTAGCGGCCCACCGCGATCGGGCTGAAGCCGGTGGGCAGCACCACGCGCACGTCGGCATCACCGCCGGCTCCCTCGAGCAGACGGGTGATCAGGTTGCCGCCGGAGCTGTCGGTGCCCTGGGCGAAGGTTTGCACCGAGCGCTGGAAGGCGGCCTGGTCGGCGGCGAGGGGCGTTTCATTGCCGCTGGCTTTAGCGGAAATGCTTAGGGGCGCATCCAGATAGGAGAGCGGCGTGCCGCCGGCAAAGATCCGGTTGGCCGCCTTGGCCACAATGAAGTCGGCATTTTCCGAGATCCGGCGCGCGGCCTCCAGCCGCTGCTGGCCGCTCTGGAAGAAGGCCACCAAAGTGTCGAGTTCCCCGCCGTCGGGGAAGCGGTCCTGTTGCTCCGCCTGACGGACGCTGGAGAGCGGCAGGGTGTCGTAGCGCTGGGGGGAAACCCTGGTGCTGCCGCTGCTGGCGGTCACGGTCATTGACGAGAGCGAACCGGGCTGGGCCACGTTACGGCTGGCCCTCTGGGCCATCGCCAGGGCATGAACAAATGTTTGCAGCCGCTTCTTTGCAGCCGCTTCAGTAGACGGGTTGTCGCGGGGGCACCGGCCCGTGAAAAGCTCGGCCGGTTGCCACTCAATCGTCCCGTGCCTGCCCCCGTGCCCGCCAGTGATGCCGCCACGCCGGTGGTGAGCGCCTTCTACGACCGCTTCCCCTATCCAGGCGATCCCCTCCAGGACGGCCCTCCGCCTGGATACAACTGGCGTTGGTGCGTTGACAGCGCTTGGGCGGCCGCCACCGGATTCCTGCCCCCCCATCCCGCCAACGGTGTACGCACCTGGCGGATCCTCGACGCGGGTTGCGGCACTGGCGTCAGCACCGACTACCTCTGCCATCTCAATCCCGGCTCCTCGGTGATGGCGGTGGACATCAGCGGCGGAGCGCTGGAGGTGGCCCGGGAGCGCACGCGCCGCTCCGGGGCTGCCGCCCAGGTGCGGGAGGTGCGCATCGAGCAGCGCAGTTTGCTGGACCTGGCGGGGGAGGGCCCCTTCGACTACATCAACTCCGTTGGGGTGTTGCACCACCTGCGAGAGCCAGAGGCGGGGCTGCGCGTCTTGGCCGGCCTGTTGTGCCCGGGAGGGCTGCTCCATCTT
>JAULUH010000101.1:0-4073 GCA_032111745.1 Anaerolineae bacterium
CATTCACAGCCGTGGTCATCATGCAACTGGTTGCGGAGGGCAAGCTTTCCCTGGACGACACCATCGACACCTGGTTCCCGGACCAGCCCAATGGCGACAAGATCACCGTGCGCATGTTGCTTTCCCACACCAGCGGGCTGGCCAACTTCATCCCGGAAGGGAGCGAGAGGGATCCCAAATGGTCTGTGGAATGGGCGCCACTCGACGTGGTGGCCGAGGCCAACCGGCTCGGTCCGGTGGATGAACCCGGCACGAGCGCCGGCCACTATTCAAATACCAATTACTTCGTGTTGGGATTGATCATCGAAGCGATCACCGGGAACAGCTGGGAGCAGGAGGTGCGGTCACGCATCATCGAGCCCCTCGATCTCCAGCACACCTCCTTCGTGAGCGAACAGGATGTTTGGGGCGGGATCATGGTGGAGGGCTACACCAAGACACCGGATGGCTACATCAGCATCCTGGAAATACCGTCGTATCTGCATCCATCTACGGCCTGGGCGAACGGAGGCGTGGTGAGTAGCCTTGCGGACCTGCTGACCTTTGCCAGCGCGCTCTTCGACGGCGCGCTCGTGTCGAAGGAGACTCTGGCCGAGATGGCGACGCCGGTGGCCAAGGATGACGAGGGTGAGCGACTCTGGGGCCTCGGCGGCGCAACGCTCGAGACCTTGCCGGGCTCCTTTGGCATGGGAGGTGACGCTGAGCTCTATCACTCCTTCTTCGCGGGTATCCAGGACACCAAATACGTGGTGGCGGCGATGGTCAACACCGCAGAGGGCGAAGTGATCGGCCCCAGCCTGATGGCCCTGGACTATGTGCGCTCTCTACCGCCAGCCGGCCAGGCTCCGGCGACGCCTGCACCGTAGAACGGCGGCTGTGAAGCCCGGCGGGCTAAGCGACAACCCTGCAGGCCGATTGAGGCCGTCAGGACCTTTCTTGGCGGTTCATATTCTTCTCAAAACGGGCTGTCAATGCTCGGATTAGTTCTTCACGTTGTTCTAGTGACACCGCCTTCTTGCTGCTGTTGATCCTGTTCATGCTCTAATACTTTCTCTACGGCAAAATCAACAGCATCAACCGTCGCCGTGCCATTGGTTCGCCCCGGGTAGCTGAGCCAGGACATCGCGTTGTTGAGCTCACGGACAACATCTGCGGCTTCGATTCTGATGCCGTTCTCGAGCTCCAACGTGCCCGTGGTGTGGGCGTCTTCGATGAGGGTGAGGTCGTAGCCCCGGTCCAGAGCAGCATACGCCGTAGCGCGAATGCACCAGTTCGTGGCAGCGCCAGCCAACACGATGTGGGTAGCACCGAGGCCGGCCAGTGTCTCTTCCAGTGACGTTTGCTCGAACGATGAGTTGAACTGCTTGTGGATCTGCACCTCACCTTGCGCAGGCGATAGCTCTGGCACGAGTTGCCAGTCAGGGCTGTCTCAGACCAACTCGTCGCCCGAGTGCTGCACCCACAGTACCGGCACGCCCTGGCTCCGTGCCTTTTCGACGGCGGTGCCGATGTTCTTGATGATGCGGGGGGCTTCCCACGCGTTTTGCATGACCCCGACCTGCACGTCTACAACCAGGAGAACCCCTTTGTTGCCTTCTCGAGCAATAGCCATTCTTGGGCACCTCCAGTCGGGTACGGACTGGCACCGCACGTTCAGGCTTCAACCTTTTGGTTCTGCTGCGGTCGCTCTCGATGGGGTATGCTAGGTGTGCGTGATGGCGTTCCCACACGGCACACCTCCACACTCTACGCGGCGCCCGCGATCACCACGAAAGAAGACGGCCCCACTGTGCTGTAGGAACCATCATCCGCACAGGGCTAGCGCAAGATGCAAACTCAAAGCACATAACCCTCTACGACCTGCACCTGCCCATTCTCTCCGTCGAAAGCCTGCCGGCGCTTGGCACAGAGCCAGCGCCGGCAGGTTGATTCTTGGGCCTAAGAACTCGTTTGTCTGTGGGGGCCTGGCGTGGGCACAGATCGTGCCGCCGAAACGGCGGTTGACCCTACTCCAGTTCGCCAGCCATCGCAGCGCCCAGCCCAACCAGGGTGGCTGGATCGAGCATGCCTTGAGCAACCACAAAACCGCCGGCATCCATGACGGCTTCCTTCAGGCCGACGGCCCAGGTGTGCTCAAACAGCAGGATCAGGGCCGCGCTATCCGGCAACAGCCTATCGGCGACGGCGGCGATGTCCTCATCGTCCATGCCGAACTCGTTCTCGGCCAGCGCCTCCGCCCGGCCCAGGGCGCCAGCGATCGCGCCCTCTTCACCGGCTGCGCCCAGGCCGATGAGCCCGCCGATGATGGCACCGACCTCAATGCGCTCATCCAGGCCAAGATCGGACTCCTGAAGGGCCGTGATTTCACCCTCGGGGGATTTGTAGACAGCCAGGGCATCCACGATGCGGATAATGCCCTGGTCCCTGAGAAAGTCCAGCTCGTTGGCGACCCAACCCTCAAAGCTCGGTTGGTCGAAGCCGAGAACAACCAAGTGCAGCGGTCCCATTGTCATGTGAAGTTTCCTCCTGTATCGAAGAATAGCGAAGCCAGCACCCGCGGCTCGGTGGCGACAGAGGGCGCTGTCCCCATCGATGCCATCATGCCGCAAGCATACCACAAGCCCGCGGTTCTGGCGAATGAATCTCAGACCTGGCTCTAGACTAGTCCCGACGGCTTCCGGCTTCACGCGCCGATGATGGCAGGTAGAACGATGACCGCATTGTGCGCACCGCCTCGTGGCGGGTCCTGTCAGCCAGATCAGGCGTGCCGATCTCCGCAGGCAGGCCCGTGCCGCGCTGTTGCATGGGCTTCTCAAGCATCCCAACCGTGTCGGTCAGGTACTGATGGCCTGCCCAGTCGCTGCCGGTACCCAGGGGTGCCTCCAACGTGAGCTGCGGCAAAGGGAGCCCTGCACGCTGGTAGAGATGTGGCATATTGAGCCCCATATGATAGTCCGGGCGTTCCTGCACCGGCGTAGCGCTCAGCCGGGCAATCACCTGGTCGAACAGGGGCAGCGGACCCGAGGCAAGCACGATGAAGAAGTAGTTCTGTCACGCTACCTTCCTGCATGCGTACGTCGTCAGAGCATTCTAGACAAATCGGGCCGAAAAACAGGCTTCGCTTCGTGAAGCACTGCAAGGACCAGTTGCTCGCCCTTCGAGGCGAGCTTAGGCAGGATGCTCGGCCATCCAGTGTCGGGCCATCTCTGCGCGGCGGCAAATCCATACCGCGTCATGGCCCTGCACGTAGTCGAGAAAACGGGCCAGAGCCATCGCGCGGCCAGGGTACCCGCTGATCCGGCCGTGAAGGCCGACGCTCATCATCTTCGGGTGTTGCGCGCCCTCTTGCCATAGTAGGTCGAATGCGCCCTTCAACAACTAGAAGAAATCCTCCCCGGAAGAGAAGCCGTGTGGCAGCAGGTAACGGGCGTCGTTATTGACCAGGGTATATGGAATCACCAGGAGTAGCGGCCATCCAGGGAGCCAATAGGGCAGGTCATCGTTGTAGGCGTCAGAGGTGTAGAGGAATCGGCCGGCCTCGCGCAATAGATGCCGGGTATGCTCACTGACCCTGCCCGTGTCCCAGCCTACAGGGCGCTGGCCGCAGATCCGCTCGATCACCTCCAGGGTAAGGCGGATATGGCGCCGCTCTTCATCCTCTGGCATGCCGCGATAGTCCATCCAGCGGTAGCCATGCCCGGCGACCTCGTGCCCGGCAGCGCTGAGCGCACGGCCGATCTGCGGGTTGAGTTCCAGGGCCCGGCCGGCAGCGAAGGCCGTCAACGGCAGGCCGCGGGCGCCAAACAGCCGCCTGCGGCCCAGGCCACGAGCTCGTCGACCTCGGGGCGGGTCATGTTGCGGATCTCTAGCTCACTGGACATATGGCGATACTCTGCCCTGGTAGTTCTTCGAACCCAGAGCACCAAGGGGAATCATGCGGGATGCGTCGCTGCCAAAGGCAACCATCGCCTCGATTGTATCTATACCCCCGCGGTCCGTCAATCGAAGAAGCACAGGGACGACCGTTGTCGAGGTAACCGCAACCCCAAAATTCCCGCACTCTTCTTCACAAC
>JAULUH010000102.1:0-6807 GCA_032111745.1 Anaerolineae bacterium
AGGGCTTTGCGCTGGTGCAACGGCAGACGGGCCTGGCGTTGACTGACCGACAGCAGGAGGCGGTGCACACGGCGCTGACGCAGCCGGTCACCGTGTTGACCGGTGGACCGGGCACGGGCAAGACCATGAGCATGCTGACGATGATCCGCCTGTTGGAGGCGGCAGGGCGGACTTTCGCCCTGGCCTCGCCCACCGGACGGGCCGCCAAGCGGCTGAGCGAGGCGACTGAGCGCCAGGCCAAGACGGTACACCGCCTGTTGGAGTTCAGCCCTGGCGAGGGCTTCAGCTTCCAGCGCAACGAGGAGAATCCCCTGGACGTGGATATCGTCATCGTAGACGAAGCGTCCATGCTGGATCTGCTCCTGACCAACCACCTGCTGAAGGCCATTCAGCCGGGCACCCACTTGCTATTGGTAGGGGACATCGACCAGCTCCCTCCGGTGGGTGCAGGCAATGTTCTGCGCGATCTCATCGCCTCGGGGCAGGCGGCGGTGGTACGGCTGGACGTCATCTTCCGCCAGGCCGCGGGCAGCATGATTATCGAGAACGCGCATCGGATCAACCACGGACGGATGCCGGAATGGCACGCGGACCGTTCCACGGATTTCTTCCTGTTCAGCACCGAGGACCCGGAGCGGGCGGCGGAGCTGGTGGGGGAGCTGGTAAGCGAACGCATCCCGCGCAAGTTTGGCATTGCGCCAGCGGAGATTCAGGTGCTCAGCCCGATGCACCGGGGAGCAGTAGGGGTGGGGGCATTGAACGAGCGCTTGCAGGAGATCCTGAACCCACCTGCAGGGAGAAAGCCGGAGCGCCGCGTCGGCGGCCGCGTCTATCGGGTGGGCGATCGGGTGATGCAGATACGCAACAATTACGACAAGGATGTGTTCAACGGCGATCTGGGGCAAATCGTGGGGATGGCTCTAGAGGAGCAGGTGTTGGTGGTGAGGGTAGACGACCGGCTGGTGAGCTACGACTTCTTGGAGATGGATGAGCTGGTGCACGCCTATGCCGTGTCCGTGCACAAGGCGCAGGGCAGCGAGTTCCCGGCCGTGGTGGTGCCGGTGACCAGCCAGCACTACATGATGCTACAGCGTAACCTGCTGTACACGGCCGTGACGCGGGCGCGCCAGCTGGTGGTGCTGGTGGGCACGCCGCAGGCGATTGCCATAGCGGTCAACAACCACCGCATTGCGCAGCGCTACAGCGGGCTGGCGGAAAGGATGAGGGCCGGACGATGAGGCCTGAAACCGAGGGAGTGGGACCATGATGAGGGACGCCGAAGCGCTTGTCTTCAACTCGCGGCGGTCGAATGTGGTGGCCCGGCAAGGGATGGTGGCGACGACGCAGCCGTTGGCGGCCATGGCCGGGCTACGCATGCTGTGGGAGGGGGGCAATGCCGCGGATGCGGCGGTGGCAACGGCGGCGGCACTGGCCGTGGTGGAGCCGATGTCGACGGGCGTGGGTGGCGACGCGTTTGCGCTGTTCTATGATGCCCAAGCCTCGGCGAGTGGCACAGGGCAACCAGCCGTGACGGCCTTGAACGGCAGTGGGCGGGCGCCTGCGGGCCTGACCCTGGAGGACCTGCAGCGGCAGGGACTGGCCGAGATTGCACTTGACAGCGCACACAGCATCACGGTACCGGGCACGGTGGCGGCGTGGGCCGACCTGCTGGCGAGGCACGGTAGCATGCCTCTCGCTAAGGTGTTGGAGCCAGCCATCGCGTATGCGCGCAATGGCTTTCCGGTGAGCGAGGTGATCTCCCTCACCTGGCAGCGGGCCGGGGACAAGCTGCGCCGGCTGCCGTCGGGCATGGAGCTGTTGCCAGGAGGCCAGGCGCCTCGGGCGGGAGAGGTGGTATGTCTGCCCGAGCTGGCGCGCACGCTGCAGGCCATCGCCGAGGGGGGCGCAGAGGCATTCTATCAGGGAGAAATGGGCCGCCGGCTGGCGGCGTTTGTGCAGGAGCAGGGAGGAAGGTTAACCGAGTCCGACCTGGCAGCCCACCGCTCGACGTGGGACACGCCGATCTCGCTGGCCTACCGCGGTCTGCGGGTGTGGGAATGCCCGCCCAACGGCCAGGGCCTGGCGGCGCTGCTGGCGCTGGGGATCGCGGAGGGCTTCGAGCTCGGGCAAGAGGAGGAGATCGACCGCTGGCATATCTTGATCGAGGCCATGCGGCTGGGCTTTGCCGACGCGCGGCGCTGGGTGGCCGATCCCGCGTTTGAGGAACTGCCCCTGGCGACCCTGCTATCGCCGGTATACAACGCAGAACGGCGGAGATTGATCGACAGGCAACGGGCGGCGGCAGATCCGCGCAGTGGGGTACCTCTGCCGGCCAGCGATACCGTCTATGTGAGCGTAGTCGACGGCCAGGGCAACGCGTGCTCGTTCATCAACAGCCTCTACTATGGGTTCGGCAGCGGGCTGGTGGTGCCCGGCACGGGGGTGGCCCTGCAGAACCGCGGCGCGCTGTTCAGCCTGTACCCGGCCCACCCCAACCGGTTGGAGCCGGGCAAGCGGCCGTATCACACCATCATCCCGGCCATGGTGACCGAGGGCGCGGCGCTGTGGGCCTGTTACGGGGTCATGGGTGGCTTCATGCAGCCGCAGGGGCACTTGCAGCTGCTGGTGGCGCTGGTAGACCTCCGCCTCAGCCCCCAGGACGCGTTGAATGCCTGGCGTTTCTGCCTGCTGGATGGGGAGCCGGCCGGCCGCGTGGCCGTGGAGGCGGAAGCAGGTACGGTGCTGATGGATGGACTGCGGGACAGAGGGCACGATGTGGTACCGGTGACGGGCCTGGACCGGCTCGTCTTCGGCGCGGGGCAGGTGATCCGCCGTGATGCGGGCAGTGGCGTGCTGACCGCGGGGAGCGAGCCGCGGCGGGATGGGTGTGCGGTAGGTTGGTAGGCGGCTGGTTTTCCTACAACCTGCGAGACCTGGTATAATCACCGGGCGGCCCCGGCATGGCCGGGCAAGTTCAGACGGTGCTGGAGGAAAGGCCATGAGCAAAGTACGTTGGGGATTGTTGTCCACAGCACATATCAATCGCCGCTTGATCCCGGCGATCAGGAGGTCGCCCCGGGGCGAGCTGGTGGCGGTAGCCAGCCGGAGCCAGGCGTCGGCCGATGCGTACGCGGCCGACTGGGAGATTCCCCAGGCCTTTGGCAGCTACCAGGCCATGCTTGACTCGGGTGAGATCGATGCCGTGTATATCAGCCTGCCCAACCATCTGCACGCCGAGTGGACCATCCGGGCCATGCGCAGCGGGGTGCACGTGCTGTGCGAGAAGCCGTTTGCCCTGAGCATGGCCGAGGTCGATGGGATGATTACCACGGCGCGGGAGACCGGCCGGGTGCTGGCGGAGGCGTTCATGTACCGGCACCATCCCCAGACCAGGCTGGCCGGCGAGCTGGTGCGGGGGGGCAAGGTAGGCGAGGTGACCGTCGTGCGGGCGGTATTCAACTTCCAGGTGGCCAACCCCCATGACGTGCGCCTGGCGCCGCAGCTGGGCGGCGGTTGCCTGTGGGATGTGGGCGTCTATCCGATCAGCTTTGCCCAGCACATCATGGGTGGGCCGCCGGAGTGGGTGGCAGGCGACCAGTGGACCGGGGCGACCGGCG
The DNA here is from genome assembly GCA_032111745.1 of Anaerolineae bacterium. GTDB lineage: Bacteria > Chloroflexota > Anaerolineae > JAAEKA01 > JAAEKA01 > JAULUH01. Next base: position 3,618 of record JAULUH010000102.1, read on the forward strand.
TAGACGAGGTGTTCTCGGGCCAGCTGCACTATAGCGGCGGCCGGATGGCCCAGATCACCAGCTCGTTCCGCACGCCATTCTATACCTTTGCCGAGGTCATCGGCACCGATGGCCGGCTCAGCATCGACTTCCCCTTCCTGTTTGCGGTGGACGACAAGCCGGCGGGGCTGGTGTTCCACCCGGCCGACGGGAAGCCCGAGCGGATCAAAGTAGCGGAGGAGTATTTGTACCAGGGCGAGGTAGAGGACATGCACGGGGCGATCCTCGATGGCGCAGCCAACACCATCACCCTGGAACAGACCCGCAACCACGTGCGCACGGTGCTGGCCCTATACCAGTCGGCTGCGGAGGGTAGGGTCGTCACAATGACCCATGAAGGCTGAGCGGAAGGACACCCGTTCAGCGTCTAGCATGCAGAACTATTTCATAAGGAGACGACGATGATCAACCTCTACCACCTCCTCACGGACGCGCTGATCGGTACGATTTCGGATGAGGATTTGAGGTTCCTGCAGGCCGACCTGGAGGAGGAGTCGCTGGAGGATACCGAGTACTATATCAACCAGGCGACGGTGGACTGGCTCGAGTCTGAAGGGGCCAGCCCGGCCATGGTGTCCATGCTGCGCCAGGCTCTCGGCGACCAGGAGGACATGGACATCCGCTGGGAGCAGATATAGGCGGAGTTGCGGCGATGGCAGCGACCAAGGGTTGGCGAATAGGTGTGGCTGTGCTGCTGGTCATGGTGAGCGCTGTGGCCGCGGTCGCTGGCGTGCGGGCCAGCCCCCAGAGCCAGCCGGCGACGGTGGCCCTGTCGCTGGTGGCAAACATCAGCAAAGTGACCGACATCGCCCATGCGGGTGACCAGAGGCTGTTCATCGTGGAGCAGCCTGGCCGCATCCGGATCTACCAACCGGGCAGTGGCCTGCTGGCGACGCCCTTTCTGGACATCAGTGGCCCGGTGGACGACAGCGGAAACGAGATGGGTCTGCTGGGGCTGGCGTTTCACCCCAACTACGCCACCAATGGCTACTTTTATGTGAACTATACCCACAGCCTGGGTGGAACGCGCACCACGCGGGTGTCCCGCTTCAGCGCCAGCGCCGTAGATCCCAACGTCGCCAACCCGGGGAGCGAGCTGGTGATCCTCGAGTTCATCCAGCCGTACACCAATCACAACGGCGGCGCGCTGCATTTTGGGCCAGATGGCTATCTCTATATCGCGTCGGGCGACGGCGGCGACGCCAACGATCCGCAGGAGTTTAGCCAGAACCGGCGATCGTTGTTGGGGAAGATGCTGCGGGTCGACGTGGACATGGGCACCGGCGGCCTGCCCGACTGCAGCACCTATGCTGGCAGCAATTACCGCATTCCTGCTGGCAATCCCCTGGCCGACGGCGTGGGGGGCACGACGTGCGACGAGCTGTGGGCTGTGGGGCTCCGCAATCCCTGGCGGTTCGCATTCGACCGCCAGACCGGGGGCATGTGGATAGCGGACGTGGGCCAGTTCTCCTGGGAGGAGATTGACTTTGAGCCTGGGGGCTTTGCGGGTGGCCGAAACTACGGATGGGACTGCTACGAAGGCAACACCACGAATCCGTTTGACCCCTCGCCCGCCTGCACGGGCAATCCCGCTGCCTATGCATTTCCGATCCACGTGTACTCCCACGATAACGGCCGCTGCTCGATCACCGGTGGCTATGTCTATCGCGGGCAGAGCTATGGGGGCCTGGACGGCCACTACGTATTCGCGGACTACTGTACAGGAACGCTGTGGACACTCAGCGGCGATCCAGCCAGCCCGGTGATCACCACGCTGGCCCTGGCGGCGGGCAGCTCGCTGGCCAGCCCGCGCACCTTTGGCGAGGACGCGGCTGGCGAGCTGTATGTGGCTTCGGCAGCGGCGGTGTATCGGATCGTCGATCCGGAGGCAGCGCCGGCTGCGCCTGAGGTGTCGATCTCAGCAGGCCCCGGGCAGTCGGTGACCCTGGGCTGGCCGGAAGCCTCGGCAGCGTGCAGCTACGAGGTGTATGAGGCTACGGTGCCCTATGGCCCGACTGTGGAAGGAGCTTTGTTAGGGGTGGTAGTAGACCAGGGCGAGCCGGAGACCTTCCCGGTGAGCGGTGCCCTGGGAGACCCGGCCACCAACCATTATTACACCGTACGCAGCGTAAACTGCAGCGGCTTGAGGATGGCGGACTCTGGCCAGACCGGAGAGTTCGATTACGCGCTGGCCGCGGGCTCAGCTAGGAGACCATGAGAGCCAGGAAGCGGTCGAGGTCGTAGAAGGCGGCCTGGGCGGCGGGGGACACCTGGGGCAGGACCAGGTCGAAGGAATGCTCGGTATTGGGGAAGCGCACCAGGACTGAGGGCACGCCGGCCTGGCGCAGGGCTTCGTGCAGGCGATTGACAGTCGGGGCCATGCCGAATACGTCACCGGCGCCCTGCAACAGCAGTGTAGGTGGGCAGTGGGGCCCGACGTGGCAGGAGGGTGATAGTAGCTGGTAGCGATCAGGCACCTCGTCGGGGGTGCCGCCGACGATGCGCGCGATGTGATTGCCGTACTGCTCCAGCTGCTCATCCGGGGGCAGGACGTCGAGCAGCCGCAGGATCTGTTCGACAGCGCGGTAGTAGGCGGTGCCGTGCCAGTGGGCCAGGCCATGAAGGGCGAGCTCGACGTCGCGATAGGCCTGGGCCAGGTCGGGTGGCGGATAGAAGGCCACCACGGCCCACACCGAGGTGTCGCCGGGGCTGGCATCGGGCTGAAGCTGCGGATGGTTGGGGGTATAGGCGGCCAGGAGCGCCAGGTGGCCGCCCGCGGAACCGCCCATCAGCACGATGCGGTCCGGGCGCACACCGTAGCGTCCGGCATTGGCCTTGAGCCACAGGATCGCCCGCTTGACGTCTCCCACCATGCCGGGCAGGCTGCCCAGCGGGGCCAGGGTGTAGTCGATATCCAGTAGCAGGTGGCCCTGACCGGCCAGGCGACTGAACAGGGGCCGTGTGCCCATGTCCCGGGCCCCAGCACGCCAACCCCCGCCGTGCACATAGATAATCCCCAGGCCCGTGGGCTGGACGCCCTCAGGCGGCTGCCAGACGTCGGCCAGCAGGGGCTGGCCAGTGTCCGGGTTGGTGCCATAGGGAACGTCCCGCTCCCGCGGCACTACGGAGGCGGCCAGGATCGGCATCCAGC
>JAULUH010000103.1:0-4212 GCA_032111745.1 Anaerolineae bacterium
GCCATCCACCCCATCGAACTGGCGGCCGGCCAGAGTTACCTGGTGGATACCGGCCATCTTGTGACATTTGAAGAGCACATGAAGTACGAGATCAAGACGGTGGCGGGCTGGAAGAGCACGCTGTTCAGTGGTGAGGGCCTGGTGGCCGAGTTGACCGGTCCAGGCAAGCTGACGTTGCAGAGCCGCAGCCAGGATTCCTTTCTGGCCTGGCTGTTGCCACAGATTCCGAAGCAGACGACTTACGTCTCGTCGGGAAGGGACTGACGCGGCTGGAGCCGATGCCTGCGCTTCGCCAGGTGCAGGCTCCGCTCAGTTCTTGACGCCGTGAGCCCGCCGGGGCTGGCGGGTGGGTATTCCGCTGTGGCCTGATGAGGCAGCGCCGGCCCGGATGCGGTCCTTTCGGTCCCCCTGATCCCGGACAGCATTGACGATGCTGAAGAGGCGCGCGGCGGTCGATCCCCTGAGCGAATTGACCACGCTGGACCGGCGTCAGGCCTTGGAGTAGTCGAATGATGCGATGTGTACCGGTGTGATGCGCACGATCACGCATTGCCACTTTCCGGACAACCTCCGGGCATAGGTCTCGGCCTCGTCCCGGGATAGCCTCTTCTCGAAGATGGCAACCCGTTTGGGGATGACATCCTCATAGTCCAGCTCCGCCACCCCATACACCAGGGCCCCCTTGAACGGCACATCCGTGGTGTCGATCAGGACGGTGACCCTAACGATAAGACCTACCTGGTCATCTACGCGGCCGGAGTTTCTATCCTGTTGAGCATGACGGCCTGGGCCTCTGCCAAGGGTCTGTGGGGACAGATCCGGGATGGTGCCGGCCCGAGCAGGACTGCAACGCGGTAGGTACTGTGGCGCAGCCATTCTCACCGCGGGGGCTACGTTGATCATCTTCGCGGAGCGTTTCCTTGACAAATCTTCTTCCTTGACTACGATGAAGACATGATTACAACAGTCACAGGGAAGAACCAGATCACGATTCCGGCCAAGCTGGCTCGGCAACTTGACATTCAGCCGGGACAGCGCATCGATTGGTCCATCGGAGAGGGTGGCGTTTTGACCGCGCGGCTGCTGCCCAGCCGAGGTGAGCTGGCGCGGCAGGCCGCGGGCATGGGGCGGCAGTGGCTGGCGGAGGGCGTCGATCCCATTGCCGACCTGATTGACGAGCGCGTGAGTGCGGACCAAGAGGAAGGCCTGGAGTGACCCATCTGCTCGACTCCTCCGCCTGGCTTGTCCATCTGTTTGGTGAACCCGGCGTCGATGAAGTGAGCCTACTCTTTGATGACCCCAACACCCAGGTGAGCATCTCCGCCCTCTCCATTCCGGAAGTCTTTGCTCGTCTGAAAGCGATTGGCAGGGCGGCGGCTTGGGCAGAGGTATGGGCCATTTACTCAGAACTGTTTTGGGGTGTGCTCGCAGCCGATGAAGCAATTGCGCACCAGGCTGTGCAGTTGCGCGCTGCTACGCCCGAACGCTTGCCCACTGTCGATGGGTTGATCGCAGCGACCGCACTCGTCAGACACCTGACCCTGGTGCATCGCGATCCCCATATGGCAGCCATCGCGGATCCCGAACTGCGCCAGATGCAACTGCCGGACAAATGAAGGCTGACGGGTGACTGGTCAGCCCAAGATGGGGGCAACGGCCATGGATGCTGGTTGGCGGGCCGGAGGGTGGTATTAGTTGGAACAGATGCGCCCGGCGCTCGTCCGAAAGGAAAAACTCCCTATTGATTCGGCACCTGTAACCTGCTATACTACAAGTGTAGCTGCTACGCAGAACGGACAGCAGCGAGGGATGCGCTGGGGACAATAGCCAGCGGAGGGATGACGATGAACGAAGATCGTCCATCATGCCGGTCTAGATCTGAGGCACGCCCCCGGAGAGGACCGGTCTTTTTGTTGGCCGCAATTGGCCAAGCCAACAGGAGGGAAAGATGGCCCGCAGGTATTCGCCCTGGTTCGCTCTCTTGATGCTGGTGGCGGCCGCCCTGGCCTGCTCGACCGTGCCGGCCGCGCCGGCACAGGCCCCGCAGGCGGTGGCAACCCAAGTGGCCGCAGTGGAGGTGGTGAAAGAGGCGGCGATGGAGGCAGCGCCGGCCGAAGCACCCGCTGCAATGCTAGCGGCGCCACAAGAGCCCATCCCCGTCAGCCCCACCCCGGCCGGCATGGAATTCAAGGCCTACGGCGTCAACCCGTTCATCGACACCGAGGACGATCACCTCTCCACCTTCGGCCTCGACGTGGACACCGGCGCCTACACGGTGGCACGGTCCTACATCAACGGCGGCAACCTGCCCCCGCAAGAGGCCGTGCGCGTGGAGGAGTACGTCAACTACTTCGACCAGGACTACACCTACCCGGAGGAAGGCCGCGCCTTTGCCATCAACATCGACGCCGCGCCCTTCCCCTTCGCCGAGACCGAGCGCTACCGCATGATGCGCGTTGGGATCCAGGGCTATGACGTCCCGCCGGAGGAGCGCCAGGATGCCGTGCTCACCTTCGTCGTCGACGTCTCCGGCTCCATGAGCGACCCCAACAAGCTGGAGCTGGTCAAGCCGTCGCTGCGCAAGCTGGTGGAGTCGCTGCGGCCCACCGACAAGGTCGGCATCGTCAAGTATGGCAGCGAGGCTGGCATCGTGCTGCTGCCCACGCCGGTGGAGAACAAGCAGCGCATCCTGGACGCCATCGACAGCCTGCAGACCGAAGGGGCCACCAACGCCGAGGCCGGCCTCAAGCTCGGCTACGAGCTGGCGAGCGTAGCGCTCGACCCCGAAGCCATCAACCGGGTCATCCTGCTCTCTGACGGGGTAGCCAACGTGGGCGAGACCGGCCCCGACGCCATCCTCAGGCAGATCGAGGAGTGGGCCAAGCAGGGCATCCTGCTCACCACCGTGGGGTTTGGCATGGGCGAGTATAACGACGTGCTGATGGAGCAGCTGGCCGATCATGGCAGCGGCTTCTATGCCTACGTGGACTCCGAGCAGGAGGCCGAGAAGCTGTTCGTGCACGACCTGACCGGCACGCTGCAGACCATCGCCATGGACGCCAAGGTGCAGGTGGACTTCAACCCCGAGGTGGTGGCGCGCTACCGGCTGCTGGGCTTCGAGAACCGGGCCATCGAGGACACGGAGTTTCGCGCCGAGACCCCCAAGGAGGCCGGCGAGATCGGGGCCGGGCACAACGTGACCGCGCTGTACGAGATCAAGCTGCACCCGGAGGTGAACGAGGGCCGCATCGCCACCGTCTTCCTGCGCTGGACCGATCCGGAGACCAAGGAAACCATCGAGATCGACCAGGACTTCGACAGCGCCAGCTTCGCTGAGTCCTTCGCCAAGGCGCCCCCGCGCTTCCAGTGGGACGTGATCGTGGGCGAGTTCGCCGAGATCCTGCGCGGCAGCCCGTGGGCTGAGGGCAGCACGCTGGCCGGCGTGCTGGAGGAGGCGCAGCGCGTGGCCCGCCAGTTGCCGGAGGACGCGGAGGTGGCCGAGTTCGTGGCCCTGCTGCAGCGGGCGGTGGCCCTGCCCCAGGCGGAGTGAGGTGCAACGTGAGCGCAACCAACGGAGGGCGCCGGCGGCACGCGGGCATCGTGGCCGCACTGGCCGTCTTGCTGGCACTGCTGCTGCTGGCCTTGAGCGCTGACCTGGTCAAGGCCGACGGCATCATCATCGTCGACCCGCCGCCCGACCAGCCCGGCCTCACCTGGCGCGATGTGCCGCTGTCCATCAAGTACCACCTGGTCGACGTCACCATTGTCGACCAGGTGGCGACGACCCACGTGGACCAGGTCTTCGTCAACGACGCGCCGTTCCAGGTGGAGGGCACCTACATCTTCCCCCTACCCGAGGACGCCGCCATCTCCAGCTTCGACATGACGGTGGATGGCGTGAAGTACGAGGGGCAGCTGCTGGGGCGGGACGAGGCACGCGCCATCTACGAGGGCATCGTGCGCCGGCAGCGGGACCCCGCGCTGCTGGAGTACATCGGCCGGGGCGCGTTCCAGGCCCGCATCTTCCCCATCCCGCCAGGCGGCGAGCGGCGCATCGAGCTGACCTATTCCCAGGTGCTGGCGCAGGAGGAAGGCCTGGTGCAGTACAGCTACCCGCTCAACACCGAGAAGTACTCGGCCAGGCCCATCGAGCAGGTGGCCGTGATCGTGGAGATCGAGGACCAGGCAACCATCCGCGCCGTGTACTCGCCC
>JAULUH010000104.1:0-24558 GCA_032111745.1 Anaerolineae bacterium
AAGAAGGGGCTCTTGCCCGTGGCCTTCTCGATCAGCGCGGCCATAGCACCACAGGCGGGCACGAGCCCTCCCTCGCTCGGGCCGGCCGGGTCCGGGTTGGTGGCGATGAAGTGCGAGCCCGCCGCCACTAGCCGGATGGCCTTGGTGATCTGCTCGAGGTTGTAGCTGGAGGTCTCCCCCAACACTACGTAGTCGGGATCGATGTCCGTGATGACATACCCAATGCCGTGGATGGCGGACGTCAGGCCGCTCTCGCCAATCACGAAGGCCGTGGCCTTGGGTCGCTGCGAGTGCAGGAACTGGGCCGTGGCCATGGCCGAGGTGAAGATGCGCTCGGCTGGGATGTCCAACCCGTTCGCAGTCAGCCGGTGGGCCAGGTCACCTGGCGTGTAGAGCGGGTTGTTGGTCAGCACCAGGTACTCGACCTGGGCTGCCTTCAGTCGCGCCAGGAACTCTTCGGCGCCGGTAATCGGCGTGCGGCCGCTAACCAGCACGCCGTCCATGTCGATCAAGTAGTTCTTCTTTGGTGTCATTTTCGTAAAGCCTGCAGCTTCCAGATATGAATGTGCCGGCTGCCTGACCTGTCGGTGAGGTGCTCAGCTCAAGCCAGGTGACGTGTTGAAGCTTCAGCCTGGGGTTCTGTGGGGCCTGAGCTGTGGCAGTCGGCTAGTTTTTTGGCGTGTACTCTACTCCTGGAACACCCTTCAGATCTGCGTCTTGTGTCCACAAAGTTGCTTCATACCACTGCGCTGCGGCTAGCACTACACTGTGGATCCCTAGATCGCCCTTCTACCAGCCCCAGCTTCCCGGCATTCCTTTGAAGGGCCCTACTACATCGGCGGTAATCCAGCCGCCGTAGAAGCCCCCCGGTTGTGGCTGCACAAGCTCGCCATCGACAGTACAAGAGTCCATCAGTTGGACGTAGAAGGCCACGTGGTCCTCGAGGGCCTCAAAAGGTGGCGTCGGCCGGGGATAGGCCCAGGCTACATCCCGTGCCGTCCGGTCGCCCACAGTCACTGTGTAGTAGGCCGCCCGGCCCTTCCACTCGCAGAAGGACCCGTGGTTCGACGGCACCAGGTGCTGCATACGGATGTCCTCTGGCGGGATGTAATAGGTGGGGGGATGGCTGGTCTCCAGCACCCGCTGGGCGCGACGCGTGTCTGCGATGACCATACCGGCGAAGATCACGCGGATATGCCTGGCGGTAGCTTCGACCCGTGGTGGCCGGGGGTAGTCCCAGACCGATTCCTGTCCAGGACCGGGTACAATGCGTTGTGGTTCCATGGATGGGATGTTCATCACGCCAGGTGCCAATGGCATGTAGCTTCTAGAGGTCGCCGTGGCTAGAGCCTCGGCACGGCCTGCGGGCCGTCGGACGTGTCACGAATCTCCCAGCCCATCGCCTCGATCTCCTCTCGCAGGCTGTCGGCCCCTACCCAATCACGCCGGGCGCGTGCCGCTTGCCGCTGCTCCAGCCGGCGCAGCACGGTCTCGGGAGGCTCCTGGGAGGTCGGTGCTTGCTGTGCCGCAAAGGCCGCCGCCACCTGGTGCCAGATAAAGGCGGGGATGCCGGCCTCGGGCTCGGGCCGCCGGTAGGGGCCCAGCTCGGCCAGGTCGAAGCTGTGCCCATGCGCGATCCACCTGGTGTCGCCACCCCGCACAAGGGTGACGTTGCCTCGGCCCAGCACGCGGCAGGCCTGTACGGCGAAATCTACGGCCAGTCCTGTATGTTCGTCGATGCCCACAATGGTTACCTGTGGGGGCAGGGCCAGGCGTAGCGGCTCGAAGCGCTCGAGGCCCAAGAAGCAACGGCTGGTGTCGAGCTCGGTGCCGCCGTCGTTGTTGTTCCAATGCGGCACGAAGATCAGCGAAAGGCCGAACGCGGCGAAGAGGTCCAGGCCACGATGCCAGAAGGGATCCTCGCCAACCTTGTAAATCTCATACACCGGTAGCGCCATGTGGCTGGCAGCTATAGTGGCGGCACTGGCCAAGGCCAGGCCCGCACCCTGCCGGTGGCAGGCTAACAGCATGTGCCAGGCCAGGCTGTCTTCCAACTGGCGCACAGCGTAGGTCGGGCTGCCTGGGCCGAGGAAGATGGCATTGCCGCGCAGCAGCGGCTCGAGGATGTCCGGGTTATCGGGGCTCATAGGCGAGCCGCGCTTGCGCGCCGGAATCACGGTGACTTGGGGCTGGTAGTTCTGCAGGCGCTCCACCAGGAAGTCGGCGACGCGGCCCGCCACCCGGGCTGAGTTGAGCTCGAAGCCGGCCGGCGTCTCCAGGATGGACACGCGCAAGGGCTGTTCCATCCGGCGGAGTAGCCAGTCGAAGATCTTCTGTCCGCTGGCGGAGGTCTCGCCCGAGCCGAACAGCACGACCGGGCCTGGCACTGGCGCCGCCATGGGCTATCCCCCCGGCAGTCCCGTGATCCGTATACCGGCGTTGTTGATCTTGTAGCGTCGGTTGATCGCGATCAGTAGGGGGGTGAGCGATTCTACGGCGACGGCATTGGCAAGCGCGCCAGCGTGGACACCGCGCATGCCCGCAGCCTCGGCTAGCCGTACGGCCACCTCGCGCGCCTCGGTGCTGTCACCGCACACCAGCACATCGCAGTCGACTGCATGATCGTCCTCGGCCAGGTGTATCGCCGAGACATTTTGAAACGCTGCTACCACGTGCACGCCCTCGCCCAGGAAGCGCTGCGACTGCACCGCCGCCGGACCTTCCGGGGGCACATAGGCCTGGCTGACCTTGGGCGGCAGCAGGGGCACGGTGACGTCGACCAGTACCTTGCCCGCCATCGCCGGAGCGATCTGTTCCAGGGTGTCCTGGTGGGCGGCATAGGGCACGCTGAGCACCACGACCTGGCCAGCCTCGGCGGCTGCGAGATTGTCGGTGCCTCGGATGACTTCCTGGCCCAGCCTCTCGTTCAGCTCGGCGGCGACGCGCTCTCCTTTCTCCCGTTGCCGGGAGCCAATGATAACGTCCAGGCCAGCGGCGGCCCAACGTAAGGCCAGCCCGGAGCCTTCCTTGCCTGTGCCGCCGATGACGGCGACGGTGTCAAGGGAAACGGAGTCGAATGATGATTCGGTCACAGGTGTCCTCGTAGTCCTATGCGCTGAGCTCCCAGAAGCGCTGCCAGGTGGCTTGCGCCACTTCCCGGCTTTGGGCGGCAATGGCCTCCTCATCCAGGGTCAGCAGCTGGCGGTTCTTCATGAGCCACCGGCCACCGGCCATGGTGTGGGTCACGTGGCTGCCGCTGACGCCGAAAAGGATGTGCCAGGGCAGGTTTTCGGCACTTAAGGGGGTCGTAGGATAATAGTCCAGCAGAATCAGGTCGGCCGCTGCGCCCGGGCTGATCTCGCCCAGGGGTTGGGCAAAGAACTGGCGGGCCAATGCAGCATTGTGGCCATAGGCCATGGCAATCACCTGTTCGCCCGGTGCTGCCCGCGGGTCGTTACGCCAAACCTTGTGCAGCAGGTAGGCGGTTTTCATCTCCGTGAACATATCGTTGGAGAAACCGTCGTTGCCCAGGCAGACGGGCATGCCCCCGCGCACCATGGCAGCCAGGTCAGCTACACCAACCGCGTTGTTCATGTTGCTGCGGGGCTGGTGGGTTACCCAGGTGCCGGTATCGCGCAAGGTCTCCATCTCCCAGGCATCGATGGCAGTCACGTGGGCCACAATGGTGCGCGGGCCGAGGATTCCCCGGCTGTGCAGCCGGTCGATAGTGCGCAGGCCGTATTGAGCCAGGCTGTCCTCCTGGTCAGCGAGGCCTTCCGCAGCGTGGATGTGAAAGCCGGCATGATCTAAGGCCTCGGCTTCTGCCACACAGCGGGTCAGGGTGTCATCGCTTAAGCTCAAGGAGGCATGCAGGCCGAAGGTGCCCGCCAGTAGGGGAGAGCCTCCCGTCCGCGTCCGCTTGATGAAACGCGCGTTCTCGGCAATACCCGCCGCAGCGCCCTCAGGCCCGTTGCGGTCTGTCACCTCGTAGCAAAGACAGGTGCGCAGGCCCGCAGCCTCGACCGCACCGGCAATGATATCCAGGCTACCGTCGATCTCGCTGGGGCTGGCGTGGTGGTCTACCAGGGTTGTGGTGCCGTGGCGGATGGCGTCTACCAGGCACACCAGGGCGCTGTAGAGCACGCCGTCGTCGTCCAGGGCGCGGTCCAGGGTCCACCACAGCCTCCGCAGGATTTCCGGGAAATCCCTGGGCGCTGGCCCGGGGATGTAGAGCCCGCGGGCGAACGCGCCGTAGAAATGGGTGTGGGCGCAGATATTGCCAGGCATTAGCAGCCGGCCACCGGCGTTCTCGCGCTGGACATCGGGATGTTGCGCTAGCAGGGTCTCACCGTCGCCTACGACGCTGATCTGGCCATCGGTAATCAGCACACCAGCGTTGGGGAGGACGGAGCTGTTGGCACCGAAGGTGCAGATTGTGGCGTTGTGAATCAATAGCTGGGAATCAGGCATGGTGCGGCGACCTCCGGGTGAGTTGTGGGCGTGTAGGCCATAGAATGAGGCTTCTCAGCGGTCAGGAAGGTGAAACAGGGCCAGGGCCATGTTCAAGGCCCATGACAGCAATCTGAACTCACCGGCTCTCAGTGCAGATTCAACCTCAGTCCGGCTGAGGAGCAACATCTGCATCTCCTCCAGGTCGTCGGCAGTGGGCTGCCCAGCCTCCTGTGCACGGCGGGCCAAGAAGAGGTGAGCCGTGCCACAGCCTCGGTTGCCGTCGACAGCATATCGGCCCAGGTCGACCCAGTCCGCTGCCACGTAACCGCTTTCCTCCAGCAGTTCCCTTTGAGCGGCCGCCAGGGGATCTTCGCCGGGCTCGAGATAGCCGCCGACCGGTGCCAACGAGGTGCCCTCCACTGCATACTTGGTTTGGCGAAAGCAAATGAAGTGCTGGTCCGAGGTAATGGCGGCAACATTGACATAATCAGGGGTGATCATCCAGGGCCAGTCAGGGATAACCCGGCCATCAGGCAGCTGGACGGCGTGCTCCTCGACAGATAAGTACCGGCTGTGCTGCAGGATCGGCCGGCGTGAGATGGTTTTCCAGGGCTGCATATCGCACATTGTACCACAGAACCTTACAGGCTCCATGTATGCGGTACCCCGAACCGGCTTTGGCCTGTAGCATGTTCCATGCTACAATCGGCACCAGGCAATAAACCAAGTGGAGGTACCTCCCCATGAAAAAAGGCAGGACCGTACTTCAAGCGAAGCGTTTTGGCATTCATAGCTGTACCCTTGATACCTCGCTGGTCACTGCAATCCGTCTCATGGTGGAGGAGGATATTGGCAGCCTGGTGGTCACCGACGATCAAGGCCTTCTGGCCGGCGTCATCACGCGCATGGATATCGTGGCAGCGCACATAACCATGGAATCGTGGGCGTACCAACCGGTCCATGCCCACATGCGCACGGATGTGCCTGTGGTGAGCCCGCAAACGGCTCTCATAGACGCGGCGCACCTGATGCTGGCCAGCGAATTCCGGCTAGTCGTGGTCGCCATCGCCGAAGATGGCAAGAAACGACCGCTAGCCATGCTAACGGACGCAGATTTGGCCTATCACCTGGTGAAGGGCGCTTGAGGCGCAGCGCCATGGCATTACCCCGCTGGGTCAGCCGCAACGGCACCCTCATCGAGCCAGCACACGCCTCCATTTCGATCTTCAACCCCGTCATCTACGGTGCCTTCGGCGTTTACGAGTCAATCCAGCTCTGTTCTGGCGTGATCTTTCTCCTGGAGGATCACCTCGATCGTCTCGCAGGATCGGCCGCAGCCATTGACCTGGCACTGCCGGCTGATCTGGCTACCATCGGGCACTGGACTCACCAGGTTGTCGCGGCCAATGGATACCAGGATGCCATCCTGCGACTCTTCGCCCTGGGACCGAGCCCGGACAACGGGCCGCAGGTCTTCATTTGGCCGGAACCACCCCGGGCGTTGTCGCCTCACGTTTACATAGATGGTGTGGGCGCGGTCACTTACCAGGGTGAGCGGGCACTGCCCCAGGCCAAGTCCCTCAACACGCTGGTCAATCACATGGCCAAGATGCGGGCCCTACAGGCTGGTGAGCATGAGGGCCTGCTGGTGGACCGCCACGGCTGTGTCACCGAGGGCTCCTCGAGCAACTTCTTCGTGGTGCAGGATGGCCACTTGCTGACCGCGAGATCCGAGGACGTGCTGGCTGGGGTCACGCAGCAGGAGGTCCTCAAGCTGGCCGATCGTCTGGCAGTTCCGGTGAAACGCCAGCCCATCCCTCTGGCAGAGCGAGATCGCTGGGAGGAGGCCTTTCTCACCAGTACCAGCCGGCACGTGTTGCCCCTGGTGAGGCTCAACGGACAGGCCATCGGCAGCGGAAGCCCAGGACCAGTGACGGGTCGCCTGCGGGAGGCTTTCGAGGAATCCTTCCAGGCTGTACTAAGTGCCGCCGCTGCGGCTGAGATTTAGAGCAGGTACACCCCCCCTTGGCTGTCCTACAGATCACTTCGTGCGACAATGGCGTCGTAGATCGTTGTCAGCTCTTCTTCGGAATAGAAATGGATGACAATGCGACCGCCGCGGCGGCTTCGGAATAGATGGACCTTGGTGCCCAGGGCCTCCCGCAGGCCAGTTTCCAGCGCGCGGGTCTCCGGGCTATCTTGTTCCTCCGCAGTCTGGGCGCCGGCCTGGCTTACGGTTTCCTGAGTCAGCCGGCGTACCAACTCCTCAGTCTGGCGCACGCTCAGATCACGGCTAACTACCGCCTCCAGCGCCTGTTCCATCTCGGCATCGCTGGACAGGCCCAACAGGGCACGGGCATGGCCCTCCCGGATCTCGCCGGCGATCACGGCCTCCTTGACCTTATGGGGCAGGCGGAGTAGTCGCAGGGCGTTAGTGACGGACACCCGGCTTTTGCCAACCCGGGCTGCCACCACCTCCTGGGTCAATCCGAATTCCTCCACCAGGGCCTGGTACGCAGCTGCCTCCTCTAGAGGGTTGAGGTCTGCCCGCTGCAGGTTCTCCACCAGGGCCAGCTCGAGCATGCCCTGGGGCGTGACCTCCTTGATGATCGCCGGCAGGGTTGCCAGCCCGGCCAGCTGCGCCGCACGCCAGCGCCGCTCGCCCGCCACCAGGTAGTAGCGCACCTCGCCCCCGTCCGGTGCCTCCGTAAGTACCAGCGGTTGGATTAGGCCATGGGTCCGGATGGACTCGGCCAGGTCCGCCAGGGCTTCGGGCTCCATGACGTCGCGCGGTTGTCGGGGGTTAGGGGCGATGTCACCGACGGCTATCTCGCTGATGGTTGAGGATGGGATAACGGACCGGGTGCCAGGCTCACTCTGCGGAATCAGGGCGGCCAGGCCCCGGCCAAGTCCAGATCGCTTCATGGTTGTCATCTCCTGGCCAGCCCGTTTTCGCGCAGTAAGAGCTCGCGCGCCAGCGCCTCGTAGGCCAGTGCTCCGGGCGACGTAGGCGCGTAGGTGATGATGGGCTCGCCATAGCTGGGCGCTTCACTGATGCGTACGGTGCGAGGAATAATGGCGCGGAAGGTCTCCACAGGGAAGTGCTGACGTACCTCAGCTACCACCTGCTGGGCGAGATTGGTGCGCGCGTCGAACATCGTGAGCACAATGCCAAAGATGCACAGAGAGGGGTTCAGGCTGTCGCGCACCAGTTGGATGGTCTGGGTCAGGCGGCCAAGCCCCTCCAGAGGCAAATACTCGCACTGGATCGGGATAATAACGCCGTTCGCAGCACAGGTCAGGGCGTTGACCGTCAATAGGCTGAGACTGGGCGGACAGTCCAACAACATGTGATCGTAGCGCTGCGTCACGGGTGCCAGGGCCCGTTTCAGCAGCTGCTCTCGAGCCTGCATGTCCACCAGCTCCACCTCAGCGCCGGCCAATCTGGACGCTGAGGGCACCAGGTCCAGCCCCGGCCTGCCGGTTGGGATGATGATGCGGTCGATAGGCACCTGGTTGATCAGGCCGTCGTATACGGTGGGCAGGTGGTCTCCGGCGGCAATGCCCAGGCTGCTAGTGGCATTGGCCTGAGGATCGACGTCTACCAGCAACACCCGCTTGCCGGCTGCGGCCAGGCAGGCAGCCAGATTGACCGCCGTGGTGGTCTTGCCGACTCCACCTTTCTGGTTGGCCAGGGCATAGACGCGAGTCATGGGGAGTGCTCAACCGCTCTGCGTGAGCTCGTGCCATTCCTGGCCGGCCTGGCGATAAGCTCGCGGCCCGCCGTTGTGCTCAGTCAGATAGTCCTCGATTTGGGCACGGGTAGGCATCGCCTGGTAGCTCAGCCCCTCCACCGACATGGAAGCCGCCACGTTAGCGAAACGGGCGGCCTCCATGGGGTCCCCCGTCTCCGCGAAGCGGATGAGAAAGGCCGCCGTGAAGGTGTCCCCGGCGCCGGTAGGATCGATTTCCTCGGTCTTCCGCGGGCGGACATGGGTGATGTGGCCCTTGTGGTAGACGTCGCACCCGTGAGGGCCGCGGGTCAGCACGAGGATCGGCACCTGCTCGCTGTAGCATTGGGCCAGGCTTAAATCGTGAGCCACGTCCTCGGTGCTAACTACCAACACATCGGCGTAGCGCAGGATTTCGTCGGCGCAGTCGATGGGGTTGTGAGAGACGCGGCCGCTGGCGTCCCAGTGCCGCATCCAACCCTGGGGAACCATGCCCAGCAGTGAGTTGGGGAAAAGTTGGGCGACCTTGTGGTCGAGCTCTCCGGCCAGCGGGCCCAACAGCACGATGGGTGGATTGTGCTCCCGCAGCGCCAGAGGGATATCCTGGATCCCGATAGGGCCGCCTACCTCGTGGACGTACTGGACGCGGCCGTCCTCGGTGTAGATGTTTTCGAACGTGAGGGTGCAGTGCCAGGGCAGGGGAAACAGTTGAACGTCCCCGTATAAGTCGGGTAAGTCGATATCGGGGCCAAGGCGGGTGAGCACGCCGGGCCGCCGGCCCAGGCGCAGGGCTGCAGCCGAGGCGTAGGTCACGGTGCCGCCTACGGTGTATCCCCCTGGAATGATGTCCCTGGTGACGTTGCCGATGGTGAGAAAGTCCATTCGTGCATTCTAACATAAAGGGACGAGGCGGTCAAAGAGCCTTCCTGTCCCCTGCCCCAAGGGCATCGCCCTTGCCACCTGGGCGGCCATGGAGCGCCGGGCTGGATGCGCACGGCCGAGCCTATCATTCCCTTACGCCGTTTGCAGGATGTGTGGTATCATACTCTACATATGGATGCCCGTCCGCCCTTGTCCCCTGCGCGCCGCGAAGCCTCGTTGCCGGGCCGGCCAGGCTGGGATGCCCTTCTGTTGGTCGTGTTGCTGTTGGCCCGCCTGCGCATCAATACCCTGGCGGAGGCAACCCTCTTCGAGCATTTTGAGAACGTGACCCGGCATTCCTTCCTCGGTCGTTTGCTTTCCGACCGGGCTGAGGCAGCGTTCGGGCCCTGGTTTGGTGACCCCATTGCGCTGCTGCTAGTGGCGTTGAGCCTGGGGGTGCTGATCGTCTACCTTGTGGTCGACCTGGCGGCTGCCGGCCGCCTGCCGGCATACCGGCTCAAGCTGGTGCTGATCTGGCTATTGATTGCGTTGGCGGTGCTGTTGCCGGCGCTAAAGCTGGTGCTCCTGCGCCACGAGAACCTGCCGCAAAGCTACAGCCACGACGGTGGCGTGATCCAGACCGAAGTCACCATCGACTACCTGCTGAGCGGGCGCAATCCGTACGTAGAGGATTACCGGGACACCCCCATGGCGGAGTGGGGCCTGGCCGAGTTTCGCACGGCGCTGGATCACTATCCCTACCTGCCATGGACCTTTGTCTTCTCTGCCCCTTTCAAGGTGGCTAGCGATGGGCTGTTGGGGTGGTATGACCAGCGTTTTGTCTACCTGGTGGCCTTTGTGGCTGGCCTGCTTCTGGCCACACAGATGGTGTCCCCATGGCAGCTACAGTGGCGCCTGGGCCTGCTGATGGTGTTGGGCCTCAACCCGCTGCTGGGCCTGGACGTGATCTTCGGCCAGAACGACGTGTTTGTGTGGGCCTGGATCGTGCTGGCGCTGTGGCTGCTGGCCCGCTGGCGACCAGCGCCTTTCGGCATGCGTCCTCCAGCCTCTGAGTTGCCGCTTCTGCTTTCCTCCCTGGCCTTTGGCCTGGCCTGTGCCAGCAAGCCCACGGCATGGTTCATGGCTCCCTTCTTTGCCCTGCTGCTGGTGCGTGACCGGTTGCGTGGCTGGCGAGATATCCCGGCCAGCCTGCCGGCGATGCTGCGCCGCGGTTGGCCGGCCATCGTCGCCTTTCTGGCCATGGTCCTGCCCTACCTGGTCTGGGATGCCGGCGCCTTCGTCGACGACGTCTGGCGCTGGGCGGCCGGCACCTCGGAGACCCATTATCAGATCTGGGGCTGGGGTGCTAGCAACTTCGTCCTGGCCTTTGGCGGGCTGAACAGCCGCTTCGATAGCTGGCCGTTCTGGATCCCTGAGCTGATTGCGGGAGTTGCGATGCTGGCCTGGCTCGGCTGGCGCCAGGCTCGCGGCAACCGGATAGGGAATGCCAGCTGGCACTACGCGCTGTTCCTGCTGGTGTTCCTGTACGTCTCCCGGTTCTTGAACGAGAACTACCTGGGCTATGTCCTGGCGTTTCTCGCCATGGGCTACTTCCTGCAGCCCCCGGAGGCCGCCGAGGGCCTGGAGCCTGGGGAGGCCTAGCCCCGCCCCGTGTTACCGCTCGTTCTGGCCTCCCAGTCCCCCAGGCGCCGGCAGATGCTGGCTGCCCTGGGAGTGACGTTTGTGGTTGCATCGGCCAACCTGGATGAGACCCAGCGGCCGGGCGAGCCGCCGCAGGCGTTGGCGCAGCGCCTGGCCCGAGAGAAGGCGCTGGCCGTGGCCAGGCATTTCCCCGGCCAGCCTGTGCTAGGGGCCGATACCATCGTGGTGCTGGACGGGTTGGTGCTGGGCAAGCCGTCGAGTGAGGACGAGGCAACGGCGATGCTACGCAGCCTGCGCCATGACTCCCACGAGGTGCTCAGCGCGGTGTTTGCCCTGAACCCGGCGACAGGACAGGAGGCTTCGGCACTGAGCCTCTCCCTGGTCTGGATGCGCAGCTATACCGATGGGGAGATCGCCGCCTACGTGGCAAGTGGAGATCCCATGGACAAGGCAGGGGCGTACGCCATCCAAAACCGTGGCTTCGCGCCGGTAGCGCGCATCGAGGGCTGTTTCAGCGGGGTGATGGGTTTTCCCCTGGGCCACGTGGCCCAAGTGCTATCGGCTGTAGGCCTGCCGCCAGTTGGGGACGTAGGCAAGGCCTGCCGGCCATTTGCCGGGCATTGTTGCCAGTCCTAGCCGAATGCCGGGCCGTCGCCCGGTGGTTGACACCCTCCATCAACCATGTTACGATGATCCTGGCTTACACATTGAAGCGTTCTACCGGGTAGGTGTTCCCTTTCGTTTGGCTCTCCTGGGCGAGGAGGGCACCATGGGGCATTGGAGGTACCACCATGTCAGCGGACAGCTTACATGTCAGCCAATGGGACCTCATCCTGAGGCTGATCATCGCCACGGTACTGGGGGGACTGATTGGGCTGGAGCGAGAGACGGGCAAACGGCCGGCAGGGTTGCGCACCTACATGCTGGTGTCCCTGGGATCGGCGCTGTTCACCGTGCTGTCGATCTACGCCTTTCCTCTGCACGGCGCTGCCCAAGACACGGCGCGAGTGGCAGCCCAGATCGTGGTCGGCATTGGCTTCCTGGGTGCGGGTACGCTATGGCGCTCGCAGAACGCAGTGCACGGCCTGACCACGGCCGCGGGCCTGTGGGTGGCTGCGGCGATCGGCATGGCGGTGGGCAGTGGCTTCATGCTGCTGGCCGCGGTCTCGACCATCCTGGTGCTGATCATCCTCGCCGTGTTGCATAGGTTCGAGCAATACATACCGGCGCAGCGTGACCTCCCAGAGGGCCCAGTCGAACCCCCTGATGGCGAGGCACCCAGAGGCTGGGGATAATTCTTGCCTTCCTCAAGATTCTTGTCCAAGTTGACAGCCCCTGCCGAACACCGTATAATCAGGCGCGTCTAGCAGCATCGGCTAACCCCAAATCGTTTCCGGCACACAACAGGTTGGTACCCATCACACGATAGAGCAGTCCAGCGCAGCGATCCATGAGCGTTGTCGAGGAGATCAAGGAGCGGCTGGATGTTGTGGAGGTCATCTCCACCTATGTCCCATTGCAGAAGGCCGGCCGCACCTACAAGGGCCTGTGTCCCTTCCATCAGGAGAAGACTCCCTCCTTTGTAGTTTTTCCGGACACAGGCACGTGGCGCTGTTTCGGCGCGTGCGGCACGGGCGGGGATCTCATCAGCTTCATCATGAAGCGGGAGAATGTGGACTTTCGCGAGGCATTGGAGATTCTGGCCCCCAGGGCCGGGGTCAGCCTTACGCCTCCCTCGGCTGATCAGTCTCAACGGGAGCTGTACGTGGACCGGCTCCGGGAGATCAACCAGGCAGCTGCCCTCTATTACCACAACCTTCTACGCGCCTCGCGCAGTGCCGACTTCGCGCGCAGATACCTGGAGAGACGCGGCCTCGATACGGCTACCGTCGACGCATTCCAGATCGGCTACGCTGCGGAAGCCTGGGATGGGCTGCTCACGTACCTGCAGGGCAAGAACTACGCCCTGCAGGACCTGCTGGCCGCGGGCCTGATCGTCGAGAAGGAGGCTGAGGACGGCAGCGGTCGCGTGCACCACTACGATCGCTTCCGACAGCGTATCATGGTGCCCATCCGTGACGTCAAGAGCCGCGTGATCGGCTTCGGTGCCCGGGCACTGGCTGCTGAGCAACAGCCCAAGTATCTGAACACGCCCCAAACGCCGCTGTTCGATAAATCTGCGGTGGTGTTCGGGCTGGACGCCGCAGCCAAGAGCATTCGCTCACGGGGCCAGGCCATCATCGTCGAGGGCTACATGGACGTGCTGGCTGCACACCAGCACGGTGAGACCAACGTGGTGGCCAGCATGGGCACGGCACTGACCGAACAGCAGCTCAAGCAGCTCAAGCGCTACACCGATACCTTCATCCTGGCCCTGGATGCTGACACGGCTGGCCAGGCGGCTACGCTGCGGGGCATCACCCAGGCTCGAGAGGCTCTGGATCGAGAGTGGGTGCCGATCCTCACTGCCACCGGCCTGGTGCGCCATGAGACCCGTCTGGCCGCCAGCCTGCGCATCATGACCCTGCCCGAGGGCCAGGACCCCGACGACGTGATCCGCTCCAATCCCGCACGGTGGCGCGAGTTAGTAGATTCGGCACTGCCTGTGGTAGACTACTTCCTCCAGTTGGTGCGCCAGGAGCTGGATCTTGATACGGCCCAGGGCAAGTCAGAGGCGGTCGAGCGCCTGGCGCCGTTGATCCAGGAGGTGGCCGACGAGGTGCAGCGGGCCCACTATGTGCAACAACTGGCCCGCATGGTGCGCACCGACGAGCGAACCATCCAACGGCTGATATCGCAGGCCAGCCAGCGGGTGGCTCCCCGCCAGAGGCTACCGGATGTTCCGGCTGGCCCGCCACCAAATCACGAGGATGCACCGTGGGCCAGCACTGGTGACCGTGCTCGTCCTGTCCGGTCCTCATCCATCCCACCTGGCCGCAGCACCCACTGCCTGGCCCTGTTGCTGGCAAACCCGGAACTGTTGCCTCAGCTGCAGGCTGAGCTGATGGAGATCGGCGCCAGTCCCCTGGATGAGGAGGACTTCAGCCGGGTGGAGGAGCGGGCGCTGTGCGCCGCACTCCTGGCAGGAGCTATAGAGGTCGATGGGCAATGGCCGGATGCCGACTCTCAATTGGTGCCATGGATGGCCAATCTGCAGGCTTACGCCCGTAGCCAGCCCAATCTGCCTCGCCAGCGCCTGCTGGACGACATAGTCGATTCTGTGCTGCGAATACGTTTAACCAATTTGGAGACGCGCGCGCGCCAACTGCCGGCCCTGGCGCAGGACGCGGTGGCGCATGGAGACGGCGATGAGGTCCAGCGCTATCGCCAGCTGATGAATGAGATCGGCCAACAGAAGCGAGCACTGGAGCGAGCACTCAACGACCGCACCCTCAGTGGGCGGCGTCAGGCGCTGCCTGGTACCTAGTTCAGCTGTAGCAGCTGTGTCCATCATCGCCGGGCCCGTTCCAAGCAACGACCCAGTTTAACCACAAAGGGACTAATGGCTGAGACCAGACGAAGCCGTAAGCGCCAACCCCAAAGCGAAATCGAGCTCGAACCACTCGACGAGATCGAGGAAGAGCCGGAAACGGAAGAAGAGGTGATCGTCGCCGTTCGGGTGTTGCCAGACGGCACCATCATCCAGGCCGATGAGGAGGAAGAGGAGGCCGAAGAGGAGGAATTCGACCAACTCGAGGGCCCCCCATTCATCGAGCGCGACGAACAGTTCGAGCTGGAGGTGGAGGCAGACGCCAGCCGGCCCGTCGAGGAACTGGTGCAGGAGCTAGCTGACCCGGCCGTCACCGGCGATCCGGTGCGCATGTACCTGCGTGAGATCGGCCGTACTCCCCTGCTGACGGCCGAGGAAGAGGTGATGTACGCCAGCCTCATCCGGGACGGCAAGCAAGCACAGCATCGTTTGGAAACAGAGCCGGATCTGGACCTGGACATGCAGGATCAGCTGAATGACATCGCCCGGCGCGGCATAGCGGCCCAGCAGCGGCTGACCCAGGCCAACCTTCGCTTGGTGGTCAGCGTGGCCAAACGCTACCTGGGTCGAGGCATGAACTTCCTGGACCTGATACAGGAGGGCAACATCGGCCTGTTGCGCGCCGTGCACAAGTTCGATCACGAGCTGGGCTATAAGTTCAGCACCTACGCCACATGGTGGATCCGCCAGGCCATCAGCCGGGCCATTGCCGACCAGGCTCGCACCATCCGAATCCCCGTCCACATGGTGGAGAGCATCAACCGCCAGGTGCGGGTGCAGCGGCGGCTGGCTCAGGAACTGGGCCGGGAGCCCTCGCCCGAGGAGATCGCCCTGGAGATGGACTTCCTGGCTTCCGAGGACAGGCGGGCCATCGAGGAAGCCCTGCGCACCGGCCGGCCGATCGACCCGGAACTGCTACGACGCTGGCAGCGGGCTGCCCAGAAGGTGCAGCGCATCACCCGCGTATCCCAGGAGCCCATGTCGCTGGAGATGCCTGTGGGCCAAGAGGAGAATAGCTATCTGGGCGACTTCATCGAGGATGAGAACCTGCCCGGTCCGGCCGACGCGGCCAGCCACCAACTGCTGCGGGAACAGATGCAGGATATCCTGGGCCAGCTGAGCCAGCGTGAGCGGGAAGTATTGGAGATGCGCTTTGGCCTGACTGACGGCACCAGTCGCACCCTGGAGGAGGTAGGGCAGTACTTCGGTGTGACCCGGGAACGTATCCGGCAGATCGAGGCCAAGGCGTTGCGCAAGCTGCGGCATCCCATACGAAGCCGGAAGCTGAGAGACTACCTGGCGTGACCGCGGTTTTCCGCAGATCTGGAAAACGGACCGGCATGCTGCGCTATGCGCCACCCAAAAAGGCCTCCCAAGGTCACTCAAGACTTGGGAGGTTTTTTGGTCGCAGCGTGGCAAGCCCAACAGTCCCGGCGCATCGGTAGCGATATATCTTCGCCTTATCGACACTACCCACGCCAACTATGCGCGCTGAGCATCAGTTGACCCAGCCCCTTCGCCTGTGCATGTCATGTTGGAGGACCTCTTGGGGGGCGTGGACAGGTGAATAGGGCAACACGGCCTCAACTTGACAAAGGCCTTGAATGCAGTAAAATTAGGGTGTCTGTAACCAGTACATACAATCCTGCGTAGCTCAACCGGCAGAGCAACCGGCTGTTAACCGGTTGGTTCCAAGTTCGAGTCTTGGCGCAGGAGCCTGGATCTTCCGTGCGGTGCAACGCACGGTAATACCAGCAACGGTCGGCGAGACTTCTCTCGCTGACCGTTTTTATTTGTTGGGGGGCTGGGCAAGGCCGGCGTTGGAGGGGGCTGCCGGCCGGCCAACCGCTGGCAAGATGCCTATCCGTAGCGCCAGACCAGTACCGCCGAGGCCAGACGGGCTGCCGCAGCTATCAACAACGCCACAGTCACACCGACCACACCTGCCAGTACCGGTCCGACCAGGGAACCGAGCAGGATGCCCCCGTTGAGAGCTATGTTGTACCAGGCCAGGTGCGCCGGCCGGTCGTTCACGGGGGCTTTTTCTAGCAGATAGTTGCCGATACCGCCGCTCACCATAATCCAGCCAAAGCCGCCGAGCAGCGACACCACCATCAAGGTCCATGGCTCCTGCATGATGGCGGTGATAGCAGGATAACAAGACAGGAAGCCGATGCCCACGGCGATGACCCGGCGATAGCCCAGGCCACCGGAGATGCGAGCAAAGAGCAGGCCGCCCAAGAACACAGCCACATAGAAGGACGCCTGGCCCCAGGCGATAACCCCGTCGGTGAAACCCAGTTTGTTTACCCACACCAGGGGGAAAAGAGGGATGGCCAGAAACTGGGCAAAATGGAAGGCGAAGAGCACGCCGATCAATGCGCCAAAGGAGCCCCGTAGCAGGTCCATGCGCAGCAGGTTCTTGCCGCCGGAGCGGGCGAAGGCTCGCAAGCCCACGTCCAGCCGGACTGCGTCAGCGCCGGAGCGCATGCGGCCCGGTGAGGCCAGGTCACCAATGAAGGTACGGATGCCCAGGCGCATGCCCGCGCCGCCGGCTGGCCGGACCAGGCCCACGTGTAGGCTGCTCATGGCCGCGCCCACGAATCCGATGGCAAAGACCACCTGGTAGCCCGTAGGAAACGGCAGATGGTTGAGGATATAGCCACAGGCCAGGGAGGTGATGATGAAGGCTACGGCCAGCAATGCATTGCGAATGCCAACCACGTGGCCACGCCACTCCGGCGGAACGGCCTCGGCAAACAGGGCGTTGAAACCTACAGCCAGCGCTGTGCCCGGGATGCTCATCACCAGGGTGATGGCGATAATGGCCCACAATTCCGTCGGGGGTGCGAGGAACCAGGGGAGCAGGATGAAGAACAAATAGAAGAAGCGATGCAACACCGAGGACCAGAACACCGCTGGCCCGACAGGTCGAGTCTCCAGCCAGCGCCCAACCGGCATGGTAACGACCAGGTTGACCACGGCTGGCCCAGCGGTTAGCAGGCCCAGCTGCAAAGGGGTAGCGCCCAGGCGTGTGGCATACACAGCCAAGAAGGCGATAGTGCTCGCGCTGAGAACGCCATACCAGATGATGTCGAGATAGAGATTGATGAAATTGCGGCGCAGCTCTCTTGGTACCGGCCGCCCCGTGCGCATCAAGGGGAAGGATGTCATGGATCAGCACTAACAGCCAAGGCCGCCTGCGCGTAATCAGGCAGGCGGCCTTTTGTCACCAGAGGTGGTCGAATTGCGAAAGCGCGGGCCAGAATCAGGACAGGCTGCGCCGGATCACGGTGTAGTTCTCCAAAGCCTTGCCGGCGCCAATGGCCGTGCAGGCGATTGGGTTCTCAGCCACATAGCAGGGCACCCCGGTCTCCCTGGTCAGCAACTCGTCGATATTGCGCAACTGCGCGCCGCCTCCGGTAAGCACCATGCCCCGGTCGATGATATCGGCGGCCAGCTCCGGCGGTGTCTTCTCCAGGGTTTGCTTGACGGTGCTGATGATGGCGGCCATAGGCTCAGCGATGGCTTCTGTGACCTCCTCAGAACTGATCTCGATGGTGCGCGGCAGGCCAGCCACCTGGTCGCGGCCACGTACCTCCAGGTGCAGGTCCTCCTCCAACGGCATGGCCGAGCCAATCTTGATCTTGATCTCTTCGGCTGTCTGCTCACCAATTAGCAGGTTGTACTTCTTGCGCACGTAGTTGATGATGGCGTCATCGGTGCGGTTGCCGCCGACACGCACGCTGCTCCACACGACGATGTCATACATAGAGACCACGGCGGCCTCGGTGGTGCCACCGCCGATGTCCACCACCATGTTGCCTGTAGGGGTGCCGATGGGCAGGCCCGCGCCGTAGGCTGCAGCCAGGGGCTCGGGGATCAGATAGGCTTCTCTGGCCCCGGCCTGTTCGGCTGCGTCCTTGACGGCGCGACTCTCCACGCTGGTAACGCCCTTGGGCGTGCTGATCATCACCCGGGGCCGCATCATCGGGTTGCGGCCAATAGTGCGGCGAATGAAGTAGCGCAGCATGGCCTCGGTCACCACGTAGTCGGCCACCACGCCGGCTCGCAGGGGCCGTGCTACTTCGATGCTCTCCGGCGTGCGCCCAAGCATGTCGCGGGCTTCCTGGCCGACGGCTACAATCTTGTTATCCTTGGCTGAGATGGCGACGACGGAGGGCTCCTGCAGCACGATGCCTCTGCCGGTCAAATAGACAATCACGTTCACGGTACCGAGGTCGATACCAATCTGTTTCTCGAACAAGGGGGGTCTCCGATACTGGGTTTTGAGGAGTATAACACAAACGGGGCCAGGGGCAAATCGCCGGCCTGGCCCCGCTCTCCACTGTCGATGCCGAACGCTATTCCTCGGTCCCGCCCTGGCGTGGCACCGGCGGGCTGGGTCGCGCTCGCCGCCGCCGCTCCGCTACCTTCAGGCGAATCTTGGAGCGGGTGAGGGCCTGCTCCATAGAGGCCATACGGTCCTCGGCCAGTTGGTTGCGCATTTCCGGGCTGGATAGATTCTGGGTCAGGAACTCCTCGGCCCGGCGCCGTGCCTCCTGCGCCCGCGTGATGTCGATCTCCTCGGCCGCCTCACCAGAACGCGCCAGCAGGGTGACCTTGTCAGGGCGTACCTCCATGAAGCCGCCACCAACCGCAAAGACACGATCCTCCTGGCCAGCCTTCTTGACCACCAGAACTCCCGGCACGATGATGGTCATCAGCGGAGCATGGCGCGGTAGAATGCCCAGGCTGCCGTTTTGTCCTGGGGCCACTATCATGTCTACATCGTCCGCCGTGTAGACCACACGCTCCTGGGCGATGAACTCGAAACGCAGCTTGTCTACCATGGTAATGTCCTTGAAGCTCCGGCCACGCCAGGGATAGGGATCCTAGCGCTTGCTGCGCAACTGCTCGGCCTTGGCGACGGCGTCCTCGATGGTACCCACCATGTAGAAGGCCTGCTCGGGCAGGTCATCGTGCTGGCCTTCCAGAATCTCCTTGAAGCCACGCACCGTGTCGTCGAGCTTGACGTAGGCGCCGGGCGTACCGGTGAACACCTCCGCCACAAACATCGGCTGCGTGAGAAAGCGCTGGATGCGCCGGGCACGGGATACCACCAGCTTGTCGTCCTCGCTGAGCTCCTCGACGCCCAAGATGGCGATGATGTCTTGCAGATCCTTGTACCGCTGCAGTGTCCGCTGCACGTCGCGCGCCACTTTGTAGTGCTCAACACCTACCACCAGGGGGTCGAGGATACGGCTGGTGGAGGCCAGTGGGTCCACGGCCGGGAAGAGCGCCTGCTCCGCCAGCGCCCGCTCCAGGGAGATCGTGGCATCCAGGTGCGAGAACGTGGTGGCCGGCGCCGGGTCCGTATAGTCGTCGGCCGGCACGTAGATGGCCTGCATAGAGGTGATGGAACCTCTCGTTGTTGAGGTGATACGTTCCTGAAGATCGCCCATCTCAGTGCCCAACGTGGGCTGGTAGCCCACGGCCGAGGGCATGCGACCCAGCAGGGCCGACACCTCAGAGCCCGCCTGCACGAAGCGGAAGATGTTGTCGATGAACAACAGCACATCCTGGCCCTGGTCACGGAAATACTCGGCCATAGTTACCCCGGTCAGGCCGACCCGCAGACGGGCGCCCGGCGGCTCGTTCATCTGGCCGAAGACCAACACCGTGTTGTCAATCACGCCGCTGTCCCGCATCTCGTGCCACAGATCGTTGCCCTCACGGCTGCGCTCACCCACGCCGGCAAACACCGACACGCCCTCGTGGAACTTGGCGATGTTGTGAATCAACTCCTGGATGATCACGGTCTTGCCTACTCCAGCCCCGCCAAACACGCCCGTCTTGCCACCTTTGGTAAAGGGTGCAATCAGGTCGATCACTTTCGTGCCGGTCTCGAAAACCTGGGCCTGGGTGGACTGCTCGACAAACGAGGGTGCGGCCCGATGGATCGGATAGCTTAGCTTGGTCTCGACGGGAGGGCCCTCGTCGATGGGCTGCCCCAGGACGTTGAACAGCCGGCCCAGGGTCTCGGGACCAACCGGCACGGTAATGGGCGCACCAGTGTTGATCACGTCCATGCCGCGGCGCAACCCGTCGGTGCTGGACATGGCCACAGTGCGCACGCGACTGCTGCCGAGCTGCTGCTGGACCTCGCACACCAATACCCCACCTTCATCCAGGGGGATATGCACGGCCGAGTATACCTCTGGCAAATTGCCCTCGGCGAATTCAGCGTCTACGACGGGGCCGAGGATAGTGATGATCTTTCCCGAGGCATGGCCATTGGTTCCGTCTATTGCCATAGGTTGTCGTCCTCCACCTTGCGGTGTCATTGCTCACTCACAGGAAACCAGCACTACGAAGAGCGCTGCTTACCTCGGTTGGTTGCCGGTCAGGCCGCCTGGGCCAGGGCATTGGCGCCCGCGGCGATGTCCAGTAGTTCTTTGGTGATCTTCTCCTGTCGCGCCTTGTTGTAGCTCAGCGTCAGGTCAGCTATCAAGTCGTTGGCGGCGTCGGTGGCATTGCGCATCGCCACCATGCGGGCGGCATGCTCACTGGCAATGGATTCGTATAGGGCCTGCAGGATCTGTAGCTCGGTGAAGTTGTACAGTACCGTTCCCAACACTGTCGCCGCGTCGGGCTCGTAGATGTAGTCGGCCGCCATGGGTGCTGCGGGCTGGCCAGGCTCGATGGGCAGGAGCTTCCGTACATGCGGTTGCTGCGACATCACGTTGATGAAATCGGTGAAGGCCAAATATACCGCGTCGCAGTTCTCGGCCGCAAAGTCCTCGATGACCACTCGCGCAATGGGGCTCACGGTGCTGAGCTGGGCTCCAGAATTACCGGCATCGCTCAAAAACTCGCTGGTGGGCCGGTCACCGATGTTGATGAAGGTGGCCTCCATGGGGGGACCGTAACGGGCCATCCAGTCCCGGCCTTTTCTGCCCACCGCCACAACGGTCACTTCCTTGCCTTCATGCTGCCAGCGCTGAATCTCGCGCATGCTGGCCAGGATGATGGCGTTGTTCAGGCCGCCAGCCAGGCCGCGGTCGGCCGTGATCAGCAACAGGCACACCCGGTTCTCCGGCCGCACCTGAAGCAAAGGCTGCAGGTCGGTGCGGCTCTGGCGCTCGCGGGCCAGGAAGGTCAACACCTCCCAGGCCTTTTCGGAATAGGGCCGGGTCGCCTCCACCTGGGCCTGGGCGCGGCGCATCTTAGAGGCCGATACAGCCTCCATGGCCCGGGTGACCTTGGCGATGTTCTTGACGCTGCGGATGCGTCTCCTGATTTCTCGGTCAGCTGCCATGGCTTACAGCGTCCTTAGCGGGGTTTCAGGATCACGGTGCGCGGCTCGCTGGGCGGGCTGACCTGGGTATACTGGTCGTCGGAGGTCTGTCTGACGACCTGCACATACCAGGTGCCCTTCCCCTCTACGTCACCACGGTGGAACGGGTCCATGAAGCGCTCGTCGGCGATCAGGCTTAGACAGGGCTGATTGTACTGCCCGGAGCAGGGGTTGCCCCGGCCACGCACGCTGCCGCCATTGTAGACGTTGCCCTGAGCGTCACTCGCTACCAAGACCAGCTCATAAAGCTCGTTGGGTGCCAGATCACCGGCCACAGGCACGAACTCCACGATCAGAGCCGAACCATAGTTGCGCGATGTCTCGACCTCAGGCCAGAGCAACGTGGGGGCGCCGTAGCCGGCCGGGGCGGGCTCGGGTGTCACCGTGGCCACTGGCGCCGGCTGGGTATCAGGCGCGGTCGGCGGGGCGGCAATGGCCGGTGTGGCTGTCGGTTGGGGCGCACGGGTTGGGGCCGGTCGCGGCGTGGGTGTCACCGTTGGTGTGGGCGGGGCCAGTACGTCAAAAGTAATGCCGGTGTTGCGGGCCGAGTTGCGCAGCGCCTGGGCCCACCATATCCAGCGCCCTGGCTGCAAGTCCTGTGTCGTCTCGGCCGCATACGTTAGCTCAAAAACGCCGTCGGCGTCGGTGGACTGGAAGGTGGGCGCGGTCAGGGTGCCGTCCGGTAGCTCTAGCCAGGCCACCACCGTCTCGCCGCTCTCAAAACCCGACACCCGGAATTGCATATCCTGGCCGGGCACGGCCGGGTTGGTCAGGGCCTCGGCCCGGGGCAGTGGTGGGGGCGGTGGTGTGGCAGCCGGCCGGTATTCCGAGAGCTCCACGTCGTCAACCAGATACTCGGCGGCCTGGCGCGCCAACAGGATGCGCGCCGGCTGGGTGCCCACCAGCCCCTGGTCTGCATACGACTCTTGCCACACCACGTCGACCGCAATCCGGCCTTCCGCTGGCTCGGCGCCCACGATCTCGAAGAAGCTGATGTGCGGGTCTGTCAACGCCAGCCGGCCTAACACAAGGTCGGCCAGCCGTTGCTGACCGGCAGTAGTCAGTAACGAGCCGTATACCTCGCGGAAGCCACCATCGGCCAGGCGACCCAGAAAGTCCTGCACCAGGTCCATGGCATCCGCCACCTCGGCTTCCGATGGTGGTGCTGCTGTGGGCGTGGCGGTCACACCTTCTGTAGGTACACTGGCAGGTTCGGCGTCGGTAGCAGGAGCCGCCGCGGCAGCCGGTAAATCGGCCACCACCGGAGCCCCGGCGGTGGCCGTGCTTGTCTGAACGGGCTCCACAACCCGTGGCAGGGTGGCTCCACTCTGGGCACAACCGGCCAGGATTAGGCCTAGAGCCAGCAGCGCCAGGAGTTGCCCAAGGGTGCTTGTCAAGTTCCTCATCCGCATCTCATCACAGCCGCTCCGATCAGGTGCCTCTCAGCCCAGGAACTGCTTGTGGAAATCTGTCAAAGCCACCTGTAGGCCCTCGATGGTAGAATCGTCCAGGCGTCCTTCGCGCAGGATGCTCTGGCCGATCTCCGGATGGTTGCTGTCCACATATTGGAAGAAGGAGTCCTTCCACTCGGCAATGCGATCCACCGGCACCGGATCCAGGTAACCGTTGGTGCCGGCATAGATGATCATGACCTGTTTGTCCACCGGCACTGGCTGGTACTGGGGCTGCTTCAGCAGCTCGGTCAGACGCCGGCCTCGGTCCAGCTGGCGCTGGGTAGCCTCGTCCAGGTCGGACCCGAACTGGGCAAAGGCCGCCAACTCGCGGAACTGGGCCAGCTCCAACTTCAGACGGCTGGCTACCTGTTTCATGGCCTTGGTCTGGGCCGCCGAGCCTACGCGGCTAACGCTGATGCCCACGTTCAGGGCCGGGCGCACGCCAGCATAGAACAGGTCGGACTCCAGGAAAATCTGTCCGTCGGTGATCGAGATCACATTGGTAGGGATGTAAGCCGACACGTCGTTGGCCTGGGTCTCAATCACCGGCAGGGCGGTAAGGCTGCCACCGCCGTGGTCGGGTGCCATCTTGGCGGCACGTTCCAGCAGCCGGCTATGCAAGTAGAACACGTCGCCAGGATAAGCCTCGCGACCAGGAGGGCGGCGCATCAGCAGCGACACCTGGCGGTAGGCCTGGGCATGCTTGCTGAGGTCGTCATAGACGATCAGCGCATCTTTGCCCTGCTCCATGAACTCCTCGCCAATCGCACAGCCAGCATACGGCGCGATATACTGCAAGGCGGCAGGATCCGACGCCGTAGCCGCGACGACCACAGTGTGATCCATGGCCCCATAGCGTTCCAGGGTGGCGACGACCTGTGCTACCTGCGCCCGCTTCTGGCCAATGGCGACATAAATACAGATCAGGTTCTTGCCCTTCTGGTTTATGATGGTGTCGATGGCGATAGCGGTCTTGCCGGTCTGGCGATCGCCGATGATCAGCTCGCGCTGGCCGCGGCCAATGGGGATCATCGAGTCGATGGCCACAATACCGGTCTGCACCGGCGTGTCCACGCCCTTGCGGACCACCACATTGGGGGCGATGCGTTCCACCGGCCGGTACTTCTCCGCGTCGATCGACCCCTTGCCGTCGATTGGCTGGCCCACAGCGTTGATCACGCGACCAATCATGGCGTCGCCCACAGGCACCGAGACGATGCGGCCGGTGCCGCGCACGAGGTCGCCCTCCGCGATGTTGCCGTACTCACCCATGATGATCACGCCGACCAGGTCTTCCTGGAGGTTGAAGACAATGCCCAGGGTTCCGCTGGGAAACTCGACGAGCTCGCTGGCCGCCGCGTTGGTCAGGCCGGCGATGCGCGCGATGCCATCGCCCACCTCTACCACAGTGCCCACATCCATCACGCGCTGGGGCGCTTCAAAGCTCTGAATCTGTTGGCGAATGACGTCCGCCAGGTCCTGTAGGGGTGCTACCATCGAATTGTCCTCCGCAGCTTCTGGGTACGGGACCTAGCTACTGGCCACGCC
>JAULUH010000105.1:0-10561 GCA_032111745.1 Anaerolineae bacterium
ACGATCCCGCCATCACCGAGCTCATCCAGGCCCAGGTCGATCGCGTGGTGCCCGAGCTGGCCAATGATCCCGGAATTACCGCGCTCATTCAAGCCCAGGTCGATCGCGTCGTGCCCGAGCTGGCGCGAAGCCCTGCCATCACGGAATTGATCCTGGCCCAGGTCGATCGCGTCCTCGCCGAGCTGGCCGGCAGTCCGGCCGTAGCCGAGCTGGTCCGGGCCCAGGTCAATCGCATCCTGCCGGAGATCGCCCAGAGCCCCGCTATCACCGAGCTGATCCAGGCCCAGGTCGATCGCGTCGTGCCGGAGCTGGCCAACGATCCCGGCATCGCCGCCCTGGTCCAGGCCCAGGTGAACCAGGTCGTGCCTCTCCTGGCACTAGATCCGGCGATTCAGGAACTGATCCGCCAGCAGGGCGACGCCTATATCGACTATCTCAACGAGCATCCTGACGCGGTGCAGAATCTCATCCAGGGCCAGAGCGTGAGCCTGGCCAGTGATGTCCTCGATGGCGTGCGCGAGCGCACTGTGACTGCCGACTCCCTGGCGGAGAGCATCGTGCGGGGTCTATTGGGCCGGAAGCCCAGGGGCGATCTCCCGGCGCCACCAGAGCCGGTTCAGCACCGGGCGGTGTCGGCCATGCTGCCCTCCGACTATATTGAGGAGGATGATCGATGATGCCCAAGGGCATGCAGGGGCAATATGCTGGCTTCATATCTCGCGCCGCAGCCTTCATTCTCGACATCCTGATTGTCATCTTGATCATCGTGGTCATGAGCCTGGCGATCGCACTGCCTCTCCAGCAGTTCTTGGGCATTGACATCGACAACTGCCCTTCCATCACGGCGTGGCAGGATCTGCTCAACCTGAGAACGCTAACCTGCTTCGGTGCCAAGTGGCTGCGCCTCGCCGTGGCCGCCCTTACGGGACCAGTATACTACACCTTGTTCTGGACTTTGAGCGGTCAGACCCCAGCCCAGTACCTCCTTGGCCTGCGCGTGGTGCGCACCGATGGCAAGCGTATGGCGTTCCATCGGGCTGTGATCCGCTTCATAGGCTACTTTGCTGCCCTGGCTACCGTGGGTCTGGGCTTCCTCTGGGTGTTGATCGATGACCGGCGCCAGGGCTTGCACGACAAGATGGCCCGTACGGTTGTAGTGTACAGCTGGGAGGCCCGCCAAAACGAGCGTATTCTGGACCGACTCCGGCGTCGCTTCCGGCGCTTGGCGCCGGCAAACCTTGCTGCTGTGCAACAGGTGCAGACATTGCGCACTGGACAGCTGCGCGCCGACCTCATCCTTTGCAGCTTTGCCAGTGACAACAGCCTGACCCGCGCTACGGCGAAGATCCAATCCGGTATCCGCGAAAGCCAGATTGAGATCCTGGTGTCGATAGAGCTGGTCAAGGACGAGCAGGGCAGGATTGGCCTAATGGGTGTGAGCGACCTGGCTGAGGGCACCGCGAGACTGCCGGACGAGGTGGTGGCGCTCATCGAGCAGCGAGTGCGCCAGCTGAACATGGAGGCCTTGTTTGCCGAAGTCCCGGACAGCACTTTCATGCTCCTGTTGATGGTGGAGGAGGCGAAAGCCGCCCAGGCCCTCAAGTTCCTCAGCGGCGAAAAGATTGGGGCACAGCTCTACGATCTGGAACGCTTCACTCGACCTGCGGATACCAGCGTCGCACCCCTGCCGCGAGCACCAGCGAGCGCGGCGGCCGTCGCCGCCGTGCCAGATACTACGGCCGAGGCCAGCGCTATGGGACAGCCCCTGTAACGGCCTATGTCTCCCGGTAAACCTACCTACGACGCCATCGTGATCGGCGCCGGTATCAACGGTGCCGCCACCGCTTTTGAGCTGGCGAAACGCGGCCTGAAGGTTGCCCTGGTCGAGCGCCGCAACGTGGGCGAGGGGCCTAGCGGCAGATCCTCGGCCATCGTGCGCACCCACTACTCCAACCGGCTCACGGCCCGGCTGGCTCTGTTCGGCCTCAGGGTGTTCCAGGATTTTGCCACCTACGTCGGCGGCGACTGCGGCTTTCGGAATGCCGGGTTCGTGGTGCTGGTCGATGCCAGGGACCAGGACGGCCTCCAGGCCAACATGGCCATGCAGCGCTCGGTGGGCATCCGCACCGAGCTGCTGTCACCGCCTGACCTGGCCGAGATGGTGCCTGGGCTGGTGACCACAGATTTGGTCGCCGCAGCCTACGAGCCGGAAAGCGGGTACGCCGACCCCTATCTCACGGTTCAGGCCTACGTGCAGGCCGCGCGGCGCGAGGGTGTCCAGCTGTTCCAAAACGTAGCGGTCACCGGCATTCGCCTGGCTGGCGGCAAAGTAGTGGGGGTCGATTCCAGCGCGAGCCCTCTCACCGCACCTATCGTGATCAATGCCGCCGGCCCGTGGGCCGCGCCGCTGGCGCAGACGGCAGGCGTTGAGTTGCCGATCAACCCCTGCCGGGTCCAGGTAGCCTTCTTCCGACGACCGCCCGGCTTTGAGAGTCCGCATCCGGTGGTTGGAGACTTCATCAACGCGACCTATTTCCGGCCCGAGACGGGCAACCTGACCCTGGTCGGCCTCATCGATCCGTCGGAGGCCGCCGCCATTGTGGACCCCGACGGCTTTGACGAGCACGTCGATCGATCCTTTGTCCTGGATGCAGGCAACCGGCTGGTCCAGCGGTATCCCCCCATGGCCACCGCCGAGAGCACCGGCGGCTACGCTGCGCTGTACGACATCACCCCCGATTGGCATCCCATCGTCGACGAGGTGCCCGCCCATAGCGGGCTCTTCCATTGCGCCGGCTTCAGCGGGCACGGGTTCAAGCTGGGCCCCGCCGTGGGCGTGATGATGGCCGAGCTGGTCACCCGAGCCGCTACCCCCCAGTTTGCCAATCAATTGTTTCGACTGAGTCGCTTCGCCGAAGGCGACCCCGTCCGCGGCCAGTACGACTACAGCATCGTGGGCTAGTAGGGGCGGCCCTCCGTGGCATCCGTTCCAACTCATCCCGCCCTGGCCAGATCTATACCCCGCCCTTGGCTGCGTAAGAACCCGCATCGCCGCGCAGGCGCATGCCCTTCGGTCGCTTGGATCAAGGCCAACGTGCCAGTCGAGGTGCCGATACCTTGGGCCAGGGGACACGCGCGGGTAGGCAACACCGGGGCGGGCACGGTTTGCCCTCCCTTCCGGGATGCCAGGGCCGCTAGCACATGCCTACACCTGGCGCAGCAAGCTCAACAACGCTGCAACGCCAAACCCCAGGATGACCACCCCCGAAATCCGATTGACCCATCGCATAGCACGCGGCGTGAACCGCGATCGAAATAGGCTGACTCCAGCGCTCAACGCCAGCCACCACAGGGCCGACCCTGAAAAGACTCCCAGCACCGTCGCCACCGCTGCGCCATAGTCGCCCGCGGCCGCGCCAACTCCCAGCCCCGCGAACACGGCGGCAAAGGATAGGATCGTGAGCGGATTGGTCAACGTCAGAAACAGCGTCGAGCTATACGCGGCTACCAGTCCGTTGCCGGCACTGGTAGCCGCTTCCTCAGCCACCGGCGCCGAAAAGGTCCTGGTCCCCAGGTAACCCAAGAAGAGCCCACCGATCAGCCTAATCCAGGACTGCTGTTCGATAAGAAAGCTGGAGATGAACGTCAGGCCAAATGCCGCCACAAAGCCGTAGAAGGCATCGGCCGTCGCCGCGCCCAGGCCTGACACCAGCCCGGCCAGCAGCCCCTGCGCCAGGGTACGCCGGATGCAGAGCACACCGATCGGTCCCACGGGGGCAGCAATGGCAAAGCCGAGCAGCAGGCCACGTAGAAAGTAGTCAAGGCCCATGTCGGAGGCCGGGCTCACCGCCGGGGGACAGAGACTCGCCAGAGGCTGAAGACGGCCTCACCTCCACCTTGTCCACCCGGCGGCCATCCATGTCCACTACCTCCAGCCGCAGGCCCTGCCAGAGGACCTGATCGCCCACCTCCGGCAAGCGGCCCAGGACGCCCATGACGAGACCCCCTAGCGTTTGGTAGTAGCGCTCCATCTCCTCGGCACTGGCCTTGAGACTGAAGAGCTCCTGGAACTCGTCCAGCGGAAACAGGCCGTCCACGAGCCAGGAGCCGTCGCCGCGCTGAAACGCGGCAGGCTCACCGGGCTCACCAGCCATGGGGATGTCACCCAAGATATCACTGACGATGTCCTCGATGGTCACCAGCCCTTCCAGGCCGCCGTACTCGTCGATGACCAGGGCCAGGGGCGTGCCCGCGGCCTTGAAGCGCTCCAGTACAGTCAGGGCCGGCATGCCTTCTGGCACGAAGAGTGCTGGCTCCATGGCCCGCCGTAGATCGATCGGCTCGCCGTCCAGGCGCTGCCTGAGCAGCTCGCGCACCTTGACCACACCGATCACCCCGTCCAGGGTACCCTGGGCGACGGGCAGGCGCGAGTAGCCGCTGGCGACGACGACGCGCAGGATCTGGTCTTCCGGCAGGCTGGCATCCAGCCAGAGAATGTCGGAGCGCGGAGTCATGACGGCCCTGATCGAGCGATCAGCCAGCCTGAAGACGCGTTCTACCAGTTCTTCCTCAATGGGCTCAAAGACGCCAGATGCGGTACCCTGCTCGATCAGGATCCTGATCTCTTCCTCGGTCACTGGGGGTTCGCTGGAGGGGGAGACACCCAGCAGGCGCAGGACCGTCTCGCTGGAGACATTCAGGACGCGGACCACCGGATAGCTCAGGCGTGCCAGCAGGGTCATGGGCGGCGCCATGGCACTGGCGACGCGCTCGGGGTTGTTCAAAGCGATGCGCTTGGGCACCAGCTCGCCGATGACCAGGGACAGGTACGTGATCAAACTGACTACGATCAAAACGCTCAGCGCCTGGCTAAAGGCCGCGACGGGCTCGATGTTAGCCAGCCAATCTGCCAGCGTGCGCGATAGGGTAGCGCCGCCGAACGCGCCGGCCAGCACCCCGATCAGCGTGATGCCGATTTGCACGGTGGACAGGAAGGTGCCGGGGTGCTGGGCCAGGCGCAGGGCCGACGCAGCACCTGCCTGGCCCTCTTCGGCGGCCTGCTGCAGCCGCGGCTTGCGGGCCGATACCATGGCCATCTCGGACATGGCAAAGACGCCGTTCGTTACCGCCAGCAATAGGATAACTAGCAACTCGACGAGGATTACCGCCATAGGGGACCTACCTACCTCCATGAGGACACAGGGCGTTGGCTGATGGCGAGCCGGGCAGTTCGCCCGCGATAGGCGAATTATACCCTATGGTTGGCGGTCCTCCGAAGCGCCGAAAGTGCTGCTCGGCTTGTGATCCCCGCGATTCTGGTGGCATCCTGCTCCGCCCGTTTAGGAGAATCGGGGAAAACCGCATATAATGTAAGGGAACCTCAAGCATACCGCAACGGGGCTGCTGTGTGGAGCGGCAGCCCCGTGTTTTGGTCCCCTACGGAGCGCAACTGGTCATGACAGACCCTGAACTGATTGGCATAGAGGATACATCCGCCGGCGGCCGGAATGGTATTGGCACGGTGCTGCCGGCCAGCATCGAGCAGGAGATGCGGGGCGCGTATCTGGATTATGCCATGAGCGTCATCGTGTCCCGGGCCCTGCCCGACGCCCGCGATGGCCTCAAGCCGGTGCAGCGGCGCATCCTCTATGCCATGCACGACATGGGCTTGCGCCCGGCTACGCCCTACCGTAAGTCAGCCCGTATCGTCGGTGAGGTGCTGGGCAAATACCATCCCCACGGCGACAGCGCCGTGTACGACGCCATGGCCCGCATGGCCCAGGATTTCAGCCTGCGCTACACCCTGGTGGACGGCCAGGGCAACTTCGGCTCCGTCGACGGCGATAGCCCAGCCGCCATGCGCTACACCGAAGCTCGCCTGGCCCGGGTTGCCGAGAGGCTGTTGCAGGATATCGAGGCTGATACCGTGGAGTGGCGTGAGAACTTCGACGGCAGCCTGCAAGAGCCCGTGGTTCTGCCCGCCATCTTGCCCAACCTGCTGGTGAACGGTGCCACCGGCATTGCCGTGGGCATGGCCACCAACGTGCCCCCACACAACCTCGGCGAGATCGCCGACGCCGTGGCCTACACCATCGACCACTGGGAGCGTCTCGAGGAAATCGATCTCGAGGAACTGCTGCAGTTCGTGCATGGTCCGGATTTCCCCACCGGCGCCCTGATCATGGGCCAGGAAGGCATACGCTCGGCCTACGCCACAGGCCGTGGCCATATCCAGCTGCGCGCGGTGGCGCAGGTCGAGGAGGCGCGCGGCCGTTTCCAGATCGTGGTCACCGAGATCCCCTACCAGCTTAACAAGACCAACCTCCTGGAGCGGATCGCCGAGCTGGCACGAACAGGTCGCTTGGACGAGATCAGCGATCTGCGTGACGAGTCCGACCGCAGGGGGATGCGCATCGTCATCGAGCTGAAGCGAGGTACGGCGCCGAAGAAGACGCTGAACCGGCTGTTCAAGTTCACGCCGTTACAGCAGACCTTTGCCATCAATATGTTGGCCCTGGTCAATGGGGAGCCCCGGCTCCTCTCTCTCAAGAAAGCCCTGTACGTCTACGTCGAGCACCGCCAGGAGGTGCTCACCCGGCGCAGCCGGTACCAGCTCGGGAAGGCACGGGAACGAGCTCACATCCTGGAGGGGCTGCGCATCGCCCTGCAGTTCCTGGATGAGGTCATTCTAACTATCCGCGCTGCCGACAGCGCCGAAGGCGCACGCGATGATCTGATGAGCCGCTTTGGGCTGAGCGAAGCCCAGGCCCAGGCCATTCTCGACCTCCAGCTGCGACGCCTGGCCGCGCTGGAGCAGGCCAGGATCGAGGAGGAGTACCAGCAGGTGATGGCGCGCATCGCCTACCTGGAGGACTTGCTGGCCCATCCGCAGAAGATCCTGGCCCTGATCAAGCAGGATGTGCTGGAACTCAAGGCGGCGTTCGATGATCCCCGGCGCACCCGGATCTCCTTTGAAAACGCAACCGACCTGCGCGAGGAAGATCTGACACCCAACGAGCCGGTGTTCATCAGCATCACGCAGAACAGTTATGTCAAACGCACCCATGCCCGCCAGTTCCGCGCCCAGGGCCGCGGTGGCCGGGGGGTGATCGGCATGCAGACGCGGGATGAGGATGAGATCGCCCACCTGCATTTCGGCCATACCCACGACCACATCCTGTTTTTCACCAACCAGGGCCGCGTCTATGCCGACCGCATCTGGAACCTGCCCGAGGCTGGGCGCACCAGCCGGGGACTGCCCCTGGTCAACGTGCTGAACCTCAGCCCCAGGGAAGTAGTCACAGCCATGGTGCTGACCAACAGCTTCCACGAGGCCAAGTACATCAGCCTCCTGACCACACGCGGCCGGATCAAGCGCCTGGACCTGCAGGAGTTCGCCAGTGTGCGGCCCAGTGGCATCATCGCGATGAACCTGGATCCTGGCGACGAGTTGGGCTGGGCCCGCCTGACCGGCGGCAACGACGAGCTGGTCGTCGTGACTGCCGGCGGCCTGGCGCTGCGTTTCGATGAAAATGAGATACGTCCCATGGGGCGCGCGGCTGCGGGTGTGAGGGCCATCAGGCTGCGCAGGAACGACGTGGTGACGGGGTTTGACGTGGCGACGCCAGGCGCGGACATGCTGATAGTCAGCGCCAGGGGTTGGGGCAAGCGCACGCCTCTCGAGGAATATGCCACCAGAGGCCGCTACACCCAGGGCGTGCTCACCGTGGACCCGCGCCGCCTCGACGACATCGGCCCCCTGATCACGGGACGGGTAGTCCACCCCAACGACCAGATCTCCTTGATCACCTCCAACGGCATTGCCATTCGCATGAAGGTATCGGAGATCAGCCGGATGAGCCGGGTGACCCGCGGTGTGCGCCTGGTCAACCTGGGTGACGGGGATGAGGTGACGGCGTGTGCGCGCATTCGCTATGCTGAGACTTCCCGGGTCGAGGCCGAAGAGAACGGGGATGCCTAGGCCATGCGCTCCCTGATGCGTCAGGGCCCTGGCCCCCACACCGAATACATGCCTGAGCCGGACGCCAGGCAATTGGCTGAGACGATGGTCGCCTTCGCCAACGCCGACGGCGGCACCGTTCTGATCGGAGTCGACGCCGATGGCCGGCCTGTAGAAGGGCTGTTGGACCTGCAGCTGGAGGACGCCCTGCGCACCGCCCTGGCTGCGTGCCGGCCGCTGGTTCGCACCGAATGGGAACAGATGGAGACTCCGTACGGTACGGTGGCGGCAATCCACGTACCCCGCTCCACAGAGCTCCACGCCCTGGACGACGGCCGGGTACTGATTCGCAGCGGCCATGAAAACCGGCCTTTAAGCGGGGAACAGGTGCGCCAGCTGGCCAGCGGCAAAGCCTCTGGGGATTACGAGATCGAGGAAATTGCCGGCGCTGAGCAGCGCGATCTCGATCCGGAGGTGATCAAGGACTACATCCGGCGCCGCGAGGAGAAACAGGGTCGCCAGATCAAGCTGCCCGAGGATCGGCTGTTGCGCCAGATCGGTGCCCTCAGCGCCGAGGGCACGCCCACCGTGGCCGGCATCCTGCTCTTTGGCTTCGAGCCCCAGTTCTTCTTGCCTCAGGCCGGGCTGACCTTTGTGCGTTTCAGCGGCACGGAGTTGCGCGGGCCTGGGGGGCTGCCCGGCTACAGCCGCCGCGACGAGATCACCGGTCCCCTGGCCCAGGTCATCGAGCGCACCTGGGCTATCCTGATGCAGGAGATGCGCATGGAGGCGGTCGTCAAGGGACTGCAACGGGAGGAGCGCACAGAGTACCCACAGATTGCCGTGCGCGAGGCCCTGGTCAACGCGGTGTGCCACCGGGATTACCGGTTGTCCGGCCGGCGCATCGAGATCCGCATGTTCGACGACCGGCTGGAGGTGCATAGCCCGGGTAGCCTGCCCGGCTACATCACCGTCGACAACATCGTGGAGGAGCACTTCAGCCGTAACCCGCGGGTCGTCAACGGCCTGTATCACTGGAACTACATCGAGGAGCTGGGCCTGGGCGTCGACAAGATGATCGAGGCCATGGTGCAGGCCGGCCATCCCCAGCCCCAGTTCAAGGCCGCGCCCTATGCCTTCACCGTGGTGCTGGAGAACCGGCGGGACCGGGTTCCCAGTGCCGGCATCCCGACCTGGGAAAGCAGCATGAACGAGCGCCAGCTGCGCGCCCTGCAGTATATCCGCGAGCAGGGCCGCATCACCAGCCGGGACTACCAGGAGCTGTGCCCCGACGTCACCGCCGAGACTCTACGCCTGGACATGGTCGATCTGACCGAACGGGGCGTGGTTATGAAGGTGGGGGCCAAGCGAGGCACGTACTATATCCTGCGCTAGGCGGCGCCTTGGCAACAGTAGGGGCTTGCGTTCGTGACGGCAGGTTGTTCACTATTCCCCTCTCATCCCTCCGCGCGCGAATTTGCGAGTCGTTCGTTAATATGCTATAGTAGCCGCCATGCTGACTGCAAGCGTTCGGCGAAACGCGAAGCAGTCGCGGGCCACCCGAGCAGCTATGGCTGTCTGGCTGCTATCCGTCTCACTTCTACTCTTCTGCTTCCCACCTTTGGCCAGTGCTGCCAGTTTCGCAGGTAGCGTACAGCCAGAGGACCTCGAGCCCAGCGACTCTTCCGTTTCCAGCAAACTCACTGCCTCTGCCCAGCTCGGCTACCTCTATATCATTCAGCCTGGCGATGATATCCATATCATCGCCCTGGCCCATGGCATCCCCATGGAAGACCTGGCCGCGGCCAATGACCTGGCCGAGCCCTATGTGATCCAGCCGTTTGAGACGTTGTGGGTCCCGGCAGACCGCAGCCAGGTCTCCGAGGACCTGCGGCAAGCTCAAGTGATTATCCCTCCCCCGGAACCGGAGCCTGTGCCGGAACCGGAGCCCGCTCCGGTGGCGGTAGAGCCTGCCACCAGCACAGCCGCCGAGCCGGAGTCCGCAGTGGACGTGACGGCCGCCATTACCTCTACGGCGGAGACATCCGGCACGGTAGCCGTCGAGATCGCTGCCGCGCCGGCACCAGCCCCTGAGGCTGCCACTGCTGTGGAAGCGACGGCGGCCGTGGTCGCATCGACCCCCAACCTGCCTGACGGAGCACGGCTTGTTCTGGATCTCATGAACGAGAAGCGCCTCGCCAACGGCCTGGCTCCCCTGCACTGGTCAGATCAGTTGGCCCAGGCAGCGCTTGCCCATGCGGCAGACTGCGCGCAGCGCGGATGGGGCAGCCACGTGGGATCTGATGGGGCCTCTCTGCGCACCAGATTGGCCAGGGCAGGTGTGTATCCGGGCTATGCCAGCGAGAATTGGGCCAACGCCCGCGGCGCGCAACAGGCCTTTGACATGTGGTGGTTCGAGCCTCCTTATGGGCCTCATCGCCTGAACATCCTGGGGCCTAGCTACGGTGAAGTCGGGATCGGGCTTGTGGAAGGCGGCTGGGGCTACTACGTCGTCGCCGACTTCGGCGGCGATTAAGACCCACCGATCACCCCCTTGCGTAAGGGCATGAATGGCGTGGCGGGCTGCGGCAGCCCGCCACG
>JAULUH010000105.1:10571-34929 GCA_032111745.1 Anaerolineae bacterium
CCGCCACGCCATTCATGCCCTGCCGTGCACCAACACACTCCGGGCACTGACGGCGGATCCCCCCTGGCTGGTCCCGCCCCAACCGGCGCTTTTGGCCCCTGGTCGAATCCATGTATGATGGGGAAATGACCCGCAGGTGGACAGGACTCGCGCTACTGGCACTGCTGCTCGCTGGCCTGGCACTTCGCCTGGTGCAGCTGGGCACCTACCTGACCCCCGACGAGCGCCTGTGGAGCCAGCGCACTGCACAGTTCATGGGGGCGCTACAAGAACAGGATTGGCCGGCCACGGCCCCCACCGGCCACCCTGGCGTCACCGTGATGTGGTCGGGCACCACCGGCGCCTTGCTGAGATTCGTCCTCGATCGCCCTTCCGATATAGCCAGACTGGAGGATGTGGCGGCAGCACTGGCCGCCGAGCCCAACCGCCTTGACTTCGTGGCCTGGCTTCGTCTCCCTATAGCCCTGGCCACAGCAGCAGCGGTGCTTCTGTTTTTCTGGTTGGCCCGGCGCCTGTTTGGCACCGGGGTGGCACTCCTGGCCTCGGCCTTGCTGGCCCTGGATCCTTTCCATCTGGCCCACAGCCGCGTGCTCCAGATGGATGCCCTTCTGGCTACCGCCGTCAGCATCGCCTGGCTGGCCTTCCTGGTGGGTATGCCCACAGGACAGCGCCGCTATCTGGTTCTGGGTGGCGTTGCAGCTGGCCTGGGCTTCCTGACCAAGGCGCCGGCCCTCGCACTGGGGCCAGCGGCCATTGCCTTGTCGGTCTGGAACGCGCTACGGCCACGGTCGCCAGGGACGCAGTCCCCCGCGCGCCGTCCACCCGGCGCCGTGGTCC
Organism: Anaerolineae bacterium; assembly: GCA_032111745.1. Lineage (GTDB taxonomy): Bacteria > Chloroflexota > Anaerolineae > JAAEKA01 > JAAEKA01 > JAULUH01. The sequence continues at coordinate 11,409 of JAULUH010000105.1, forward strand.
GCATCCTGGCCGACCTGCTCTGGATCGCAGTGCCTGCGCTGGCCGTGGTCTGGCTGTTGTGGCCTGCCATGTGGGTGGCGCCGCTGGATACGCTGGCACGAGTGTGGCGCTTCTCCACCGCCCTCGGCGGTGGCCAGCACGAGCTGGGCAACTTCTGGCTGGGCGAGCCGGCGGCCAGCCCCGGACTGCTCTTCTACCCCGCCGTGCTGCTGTGGCGCACGACTCCCGTCAGCCTGGTCGGATTCGGGTTAGCGGTGTTCCTGCTGGTGGTCCAGGCCCTTGGAAGAGGGTTGCGCCGCAGCGAGAACCAGGAGACGCAGGACGGTGGACCTGGCGCCCCATCTCCGGCAGCCAGCCTGTCGAGCCGGGACGCGCCCGTCTGGAGCCAGCAGAACACGGCGGCGTGGGCGGTGCTGCTCTTCGTCATCTGGTTTGCCCTGTTCATGAGCCTGGGCGACAAGGAATTCGATCGCTATCTCCTGCCCATCTTTCCCCTGGTCGACCTGCTGGCAGCCTGGGGCTGGCTGGGCGTTTTGGCCGTAGTGGCGGCCCGGCTCAATGCGGCTGCTGGTGCTGGTGCACTCAGATTAGCCACCCTGGTAGTAGTGGCTCTGGTGGCGCTCCAGGCCATCACCGCCATCGTGCACCGGCCAACCTATCTCACAGCCTACAACCCCCTGGTGGGCGGCATACGCACGGCTAGGCAGGTCATGCTGGTGGGTTGGGGCGAGGGCCTGGCCGACGTGGCCCGCTTTCTCAACGCCCGGGACGGGAACGATGCACCGGCCGTGGCCTCATGGTATGGACAGAACGCCTTCGGCCCGTTCTACCAGGGTACAAGCTACGACCTGTACTATGACCTGCCCACGGCGGCGGACCTCTTTGCCAAGGACGTGGCCTACGTCGTTACCTACGTCAATCAGCTGCAGCGCGATCTGCTCGATCCGTCAATTGGCTCGCGCCTCCAGGTGCCGATTATGTCGACATCCTGGCAGGGCGTGCCCCTGGCTGAAGCCTATGCCTGGACCAAACCCTTTGCCCACACCACCGACCGGGAGTTAAGCCCTGGCCTGCGGCTGTTGGGCTGGGACGCCGGCCCGCTGGATCCGGACCTGCGCCTGCTGCCGATCATCCTATACTGGGATGCGGCTTCGGCTGCGGGTCTGGAAGCCAACCTTCCTGCTCTAGTAGCCTGGATCAAGGACGGGTCGGGTGAGGTGTGGGCGACGGCCGAAGTGCCTCCGGCCATCGATCCGGCTCAGCAGGTCACCGCCTGGCTGGACCGCCAGGCCATCCCCCAGGCGCTCAGTTTGCAGCTTCCCGCGGGTCTGCCAGCAGGGAGCTACCGGCTCGAGGTGGCGCCGCTGAATGGCCAGGCCATGGCCCTGGGATCCGCCACGCTTCCACCGGACCGGCGGGGTGATGCTGAGCAATTGGACGTGCAGCGCATTCCCCAGCGCGTCATCTTCGGCGATACGCTCCAGCTTGTGGGCTACGAGCTCGTTCCTGAGAGCAACAACTGGCAGCTTGACCTGCTCTGGGATGCCCTGGCCGCGCCACCCGAGGTGAAGGCCTTCGTGCATGTGGTCGATGCTTCCGATACCATGATCGCCCAACAGGACGTCCTGCTATCCCCCCTGTCTGCTCAGCCGGAGACCACCTGGACTGCCGGTGGATTGCTACGCCAGCGCGTCCGGCTCCAGCTTCCCAGCAGCCCGCCCGGTAGCCAGCTGAGAGTCTACTCCGGCCTATACCACCCGGAGACAGGCGAGCGCCTGGCCCTGACAGTTGGCGACGAGCCGGTACCGGACGGGCGCTACTTGTTGACCACCACCGCTGCCAGCTCGCCCTAGCTGGCACGACTCTATGATTATGTCTAGCAGAAAGTGGTTGGCTTTCCTCCTGGCGGCACAAGTCCTGCTCGGCCTGCTCTATTCCCAGGCCACCCCCATCTTCGAGGCGTCGGATGAGATCTGGCACTACCCGGTGGTGCGGGAGATCGTTCTGAACCGCCGATTGCCGGTGCAGGATCCCGCCGTCGACGCACCCTGGGTCCAGGAGGGCAGCCAGCCGCCCCTCTATTACGCGCTGAGCGCCCTGCTAACCGCCTCCGTCGACACCGCGGACTACGCCGCCCACGCCGTGCGCAACCCCTTCCCGCAGACCGGTGTGCCCGGTGCTACCGACAACGTCAACTTGGTGGCCCATCCCCCGGGCCAAAGCCCGTGGCAGGGCGGCACGGTCCTGGCGGTCTACCTGATCAGGTGGCTCTCGGTGCTGATGGGCACCGTGACAGCCTATCTCAGCTATCGGCTGTCGCGCGCCGTCTACCCTGACCGGGCACCCCTGGCGTTGCTGGCGGCAGCCCTGGTGGCCCTCAACCCTATGGTGCTGTTCATCAATGCCTCGGTGAACAACGATAACCTGGTCATGCTGCTGTCGACCCTGGCCCTGTGGTTGCTGGTGCGCGACGTCACCTCGCCGGTGCCCGGACCGCGCTGGGGCGCCACCGTGGTGATGGGAGTCGTGCTGGGACTGGCCGCCCTGACCAAGGTCTCGGGCCTGGTGTTGCTGCCCCTGGCTGCACTCGCCATCACGTTCACGGCCTGGCGTACCGGCTCCTGGCGAGTCTGGCTGGCACGCGGGCTGGTGCTGCTGGCCCTGGTGGCCGCCATTGCCGGGTGGTGGTACCTGCGCAACCAGGCGCTGTATGGCGAACTCACCGGCCTCCAGCGCATGGTAGAGATCGCCGGTCCACGGCCGGCCGGCTTTGGGCCTGACCAGCTGGTGGATGAATGGCGGGGTTTCTGGTATTCCTACTGGGGAGTGTTTGGAGCGTTCAACATCCTGGCTCCGCGCTGGTTTTTCCTGCTGATGGGTGGACTGACCCTGGCTGCCGCTGGGGGGCTCGTCCTGGGCCTCGTGCGGGCTTTGCGCCAGGGCCGGTCCCCGGTCGAGTGGATGGCCCACCTACTGCTGGCGGGCTTCGTGGCCGCCACCTTCCTCGGCGTCCTGCGCTGGACCCTGATGACCAGGGCCTCCCAGGGCCGGCTGATGTTCAGCGCCGTGGCCGCGATCGCCTTCTACCTGGCCCTGGGCATTCTGGCCTGGTGGCCTCGCCGTTGGCAGCCAGCCGTGGCCGGCACCGTGAGCGCCGGCCTGGCTGTAATCGCAGGCACGGTGGCGCTGGTGGCGATCGCTCCCGCCTACCGGCCACCGATCCCCCTGGCTGGCCTGCCGGACGGCGTTGCACCGCTGGCAGTGCGCTGCGGCGACTCGATCGAGCTGCTGGGCTACCGCCTGGGCAGCGCGGAGACTCCGGCTGGCGCTCCCCTGGACCTTACCCTCTACTGGCGCAACCCCCTGCCGCAATCGGAGGACCTACAACTGTCGCTGAACAGCTATAGCTTCCCCAGCCCGGACACCGTCGAGCAGATCGCCAAGCTCGATACCTGGCCCGGCGGTGGCCTGCTGCCCACCAGCCACTGGCACCCCGGGGCGATCTATCCCGACCGCTATTTGATCCCCACGCTGGTTACCCCTGACGTCCCGGCGCCCGTACGGACCACGGTCAGTTGGAGCACGGACCTACTGAACCCCAACCAAAACCAGGTAATTCCATGTTATGTCGACAACCAGCCTGTCGACGTGGTGATCCTGGAGACGGGCACTCTGGTTGGGCCGAGTGGCGAGCAAGATGGGACGTCAGACCGGCCATAGTAACCGTTGCCATACACAGCAGCCTGCCAGGCTGGCCGGGGGTGCTGGAGCGCTCGGCTGATAGGTAGGTGGCCTGGCAGGTCACTTCTCCACGACGTAGGTCAGCGTGAATTTGATGGGGCCACACGCTCGGCAGCGCGTCGTGCCGCCTCCCGGGCTTGTTTCACACAATCGGGGATGCCCACGCCCAAGTAAGGGCTGCCGGTGACGAAAATGCCCGGGGGCAACGCAGCCTCAATCGCCGCCACCCGGTCCAGGTGGCCTACGTCGTACTGTGGATTGGACTGCGGCCACCGGTAGATGCGATGAAACAGCGGCTCGGCCTCCAGCGCCAGAAGCTCGGCGAGCTCCTGGCGCACCGTGTGCAACAGCTCCGCGTCGTCCAGCTCCATGGACTGAGGGCTGCGCGAGCCACCAAAGAACGCCCGCAACAGGACGCCGTCGGCAGGGGCCCGATCGTCGAATTTGACTGAGCTCCACGTAATCGCGTTGATGGGCCGGCGTTCGCTGGCCGGTACCACCAGGCCGAAACCCGTATAGGGTGAGCCCACGTCGGCCTGGCGGAAGGCCAGGCTGATGGTACCGGTACCGACATAGCGAATAGCTCCCAGCTGACGGACGGCCTCGGGTGCCAGGTCGTGAAGCAGTTTGGCTGCTGCAAACGCCGGGATAGCCAGGATCACAGCATCTGTCCGCAGCGCCGGGGCACTGTCCAGAACCAAACGATAGCCTTCGCCGTCGCGCTCGATGGCCTGTACGGCCGAATTGAGCCGGAGATCGCCATTGAGTTGGGCCACCAGGCTGTCGACGAGCTCTCCAGTGCCACCGCGCAGCGAGATAAAAGTCGACTTGGGGCGCGCAGGTTGCGCAGTTCCTGCCGCGACGCCGTGACCGCCGCCGTTCCGGGCCGCGCGCCGGGATGCGATCATGCCGCGGGTCAGGCTGCCATAGCGCTGCTCGAGCTCGCGAAAGCGGGGAAATGTCGCCAGCAAGCTCTGTTTGTCGGCCTCGGCGTTGTAGATCCCGGACATCAAGGGCTCGGCGATCTTGTCCAGGGCTTCGTCGCCTAACCGGCGGCGGATGAAGTCGGCCAGGGTCTCGTCGCCTCCGTCGCGACGGGCGGGGATGAACAGGTCCATACCCATGCGCAGCTTGCCCAGCGGCGAGATCAGTGGCGAAAGGGCAAAGGGCATGAACTTGGTGGGCACGATGAGCAGCACACCATCGGGCAGCGGGGTCGGCCGGCCCTTGTTGAGCACGTAGACCTGGCGCATGCGCTCGCTGGTACCCTGGAGACGCCCGGCCAATCCCAGCTCCTCGGCCAGCTCGGCTGCCCAGGGCTTCTGGGCGATAAAGGAGTCTGGCCCACCCTCGACGACAAACGGCCGGTCGCCGAACCCTTCCACGCGATCGGTGAGGATCTTGCCTCCCCAGCGCCCCGATTGCTCCAGTACCATGTAGTCGATCCGGCGCTGCTGCAAATACCACGCCGTGCTGAGGCCGGCAATGCCCCCACCGACGACGACGACAGGCGACATGGAGTGGTTCATGGTATCTGGCTCGACCGTGCGATCTCGTCGAATGCCCTGTTCACGGCGGCCAGAGTGGCTGCGAGCTCGGTGGCACCATGGGCGCTGCTGACAAAGCCGGCTTCGAACTGGCTGGGCGCAAAGTAGACCCCCTGCGCCAGCATGGCGTGGAAGAACCGCGCATAGCGGGCGGGATCCGCGTGCTGGCGCGCCCCGGCATAGTCCACAATCTGCGCGCCCGGCGCTTTCAGGAAGTAGAACCCAAACATCGTGCCCGCATAGCCGGCCTGAATGGGCAGCCCGGCCCTGGCCGCAGCCGCCTCGATACCATGGACCAACTCAGCCGTCGTATCCGCAATGCTGCTGAAATAGCCCGGCCCGGCGAGGGTGCGCAGGGTGGCAATGCCTGCGGTCATGGCCAGAGGGTTGCCGGATAGAGTCCCCGCCTGGTATACTGGCCCAGCCGGCGCGACCTGCTCCATGATTGCCCGCTTGCCGGCGTACGCGCCGACCGGCAATCCGCCACCGATCACCTTGCCCAGGCAGGTCAGATCCGGGTCCAGACCCCATAGCCCTTGCGCACCGCCGAGGGAGACCCGAAAACCGGTCATCACCTCGTCGAGGATGAACAGCGCACCGTGCTGGCGACACAAGCGCTGTAATCCCTCCAGGAACCCCGGAGCCGGCATGACGAAGCCGATGTTAGCTGCGATCGGCTCGACGATCACCGCAGCGATCTGGCCGGGATTGGCATCGAAGAGCTGGCTGACTGCAGCCAGGTCGTTGTACGGTGCGACTAGCGTGTCGGCAGCAGTGGCTCTGGGAACGCCGGGCGAGTCGGGCAGGCCCAACGTGGCCACGCCACTCCCGGCCTGAACCAGGAGCAAGTCGGCGTGGCCATGGTAGCAGCCGCTGAACTTCAGGATCTTTGGCCGGCCCGTGAAGGCGCGCGCCAACCGCAGGGCGCTCATCGTGGCCTCGGTGCCGCTGTTGACGAAGCGAATCATCTCGACGGACGGAACAAGGTCCACGACCAGCTGCGCCAGTTGGATTTCAGGCTCGGTCGGTGCACCGTAGCTGGTACCGCAGCGCACTGCCTGCTCGAGCGCAGCTACCACTGCCGGGTGGGCATGACCGAGGATCAGCGGACCCCACGACAGCACGTAGTCGATATAGTCATTGCCGTCGGCATCCCAGATCCGTGCTCCCAACCCGCGTTCGATAAAGCGTGGCACCCCGCCGACGCTGCGAAAGGCGCGCACCGGGGAGTTGACGCCGCCAGGAATCAACTCCTGGGCCGCAGCGAACAGTGCCTCCGATCGAGTTGTGTTCACACCACCCCTCCTGGAGCAGCGGCCGAAGCCTCGTGTACGAAGTCGACCAGGCGCCGTACGTTGTCGACGGGAGTCTGCGGCAGGATGCCGTGACCAAGGTTGAAGATATGCCCCGGCCAGCCCACCTCGCGTGCCCGGTCCAATAGGTGCCGGGCGCGGCTCTGCAGCTGCAGCCACGGTGCAAACAGGGCTGCCGGGTCCAGGTTGCCCTGGATCGCCACCTCCGGACCGAGCTGGCGCCACGCCTCGGCCAGGTCAACACGCCAATCGACCCCGATCACACTCCCGCCTGCCTCGCGGATTAGCGGAAGCATTCCTGCCGTGCCGGTGCCGAAGTGGATGATCGGCACCCCTGCCTGCCCGGCGATGGCGAGTGCTCGCCGGCTATAGGGCATGACATGCTGCCGGTAGTCCGCGGGGCTGAGTTGCCCGGCCCAACTGTCGAACAGTTGCAGCGCCTGTGCGCCTGCGCGTGCCTGCGCCAGCAGGTACTGGCCGACAACTTCGCTCAGTTTCTCCATCAGCATCTGCCAGGCTTCGGGCTCGGCAACCATGAAGCGCTTGGTGAGCAGATGGTGCTGGCTGCCCCCACCCTCGATCGCGTACGAGGCCAGGGTAAACGGCGCGCCGCTGAAGCCGATCAGAGGGAGGTTCCTGGCCTCCAGCTCCCGCCTGGCCAGGCGGATGGCCTCCAGGGTGAAGCTCAGGGTCTCCTCGGGCGGCAGGACGCGCAGCGCCTCGACGTCGGCTGCTGTGCGCAGCCGGTTGTGGATCACCGGTCCCTCCCCTTTGACAAACTCGAGATCCAGCCCCATGCCAGCCAGCGGTGGCAGGATGTCGGCGAAGATGATCGCCGCGTCGAGGTCGAACGCGGCAATCGGCTGTAGCGTGACTTCGCAGGCCAGTTCCGGTGCCTTGATGAGCTCCAGGATCGAATACTTCTCGCGCAAGGCGCGATACTCGGCCATGTAGCGACCGGCCTGGCGCATTAGCCAGATTGGGGTGGCGTCCACAGGCTGGCGCCGGCAGGCCCTCAAGAATCGGCTCTCCACATCACCCTTCCTGTATCCAGGCCGCAGCGTCGCGGGCAAAATAGGTCAGAATCATGTCCGCGCCAGCGCGTTTGATCGAAGTCAGGCTTTCCAGCGCACAGCGCTGGAGGTCTAGCCAGCCATTGGCCGCCGCTGCGTGAAGCATGGCGTATTCGCCGCTCACCTGGTAGGCTGCCAGAGGCAGGGTTGTGGCCTGACGCACATCGCTCAAGACGTCAAGATAGGGCAGCGCAGGCTTGACCATCAGCATATCCGCGCCCTCGGCAACGTCCAAAGCCATCTCTTTGAGGGCCTCGCGACGGTTGGCCGGGTCCATCTGGTACTGGTTGCGATCGCCGAACTGCGGTGGGCTCTCGGCTGCATCGCGGAATGGCCCATAGAAGCCACTGGCGTATTTGACCGCGTAGCTCATGACCGCCACGTGCTCCATACCAGCAGCATCGAGTGCGCCACGAATGGCGGCCACCATGCCGTCGATCATGCCTGAAGGCGCGATGATGTCCGCACCTGCCTGAGCATGGACGACTGAAGCTTTACCCAACAGCTCCAACGTGGGATCGTCGAGCAGGTACCCCTCCGGTAGGGCCGAAGTGTAGTAGTCGTTGCCGGGCAGGTTGATCACGCCGCAGTGACCGTGATCCGTGTATTCGCAGAAGCACATATCCGAGATCACCAGCAAGCTGGGATCGGCATCTTTGATGGCACGGATGGCTTGCGGTACAACGCCATCTGGGCTCATATTGTCGCTGCCGGTGCCATCTTTGACTCCCGGGATGCCAAAGAGGATCACACCCGGGATGCCCAGAGCTGCGATCTCCCGAACTTCCTTAGCCAGCAGGTCGACGGTGAGCTGAGCCTGACCCGGCATCGAGGCGATAGGCTGGCGTATGCCGTTGCCGTAACGCACAAACAGCGGGTAGATCAAGTCAGCAGGCGACAGCGTTGTCTCACGCACCAGGCGGCGCAACCCAGGACTTAACCGCATACGTCGCGGCCTGAGCGTCGGAAAGGATGCCGTGGGTGGTTTCATCATGGTGTATCGAAGTCGTGGATCAGGGCCTCGAGAAGACCCTCCAGGCTATGTTCTTCGGCGACGACGGTGACCGTCAGGCCGGCATCGCGTGCGGCTTTGGCCGTAACGGGGCCGATGCAGGCGATGCAGACCCCGGCAAGTAGGGAAAGATCGCCGCCTTCGGCCTGCAGGCGTTGCACCAGGTTGCGAGCCGTCGAGGAACTGGTGAGGACGATAGCATCGACCTGGCCAGCTGCGAGCCGCGGCAACAGGTCAACACCGCCGCTGCCAGGGACGGTACGGTAAGCCGCAACGTGCGTCACCCCGGCACCTGTCCCTGCCAGACGCTCCGCCAGTATCGATCGGGCGATATCTGATTGAGGGAGGAAGACGCGTTCGCCGGGCCGCAGCAGCCTCGCCAGGGCCTCGGCCAGGGCCTCGGCCACCTGTTCATCAGGCACCACGTCGACGGTGACGGCCAACAGCCGCTCAGCCGCTTCGGCCGTCGAAGCACCGACGGCCGCGGTGCGGATTGGCACCAGGCTATCGGCCGGCAGACCTAGCGCAGCAAGCCGCTGCGATAGCATCACGACCGTGTTGGCACTGGTCACAACCAGCCAGTGGAAAGCGCCTGCCGCAGCAGCGCGCAGGGCATCGTCGAGCACAGCGATGTCCTCCGGCGGAACCATGGCGATACAGGGATAGAGCAGGGGTTCAGCGCCCAGGGATCGCAGGAGCCCGGCGAGTTCGTCCGCCTGATGCGCAGCCTGGGTGACCACGATGCGCTTGCCGTGGAGCTGGCTGGGCATGGCCGCGTCACTGCACCGGCGCAGCGTGGTGCCAGGTGTCAGGCTGGCGCTGTGCGCCTTCCACCAACAGCTTCCCTGCTCCCTGGGCCGCCGCCAACGCGGCGAGGTCGCGGCCGAGCGCCTCGGCTGTCCTGACCGGCCCGACAACGGCCACGTCGACCTGTTGGCTGCCGTTCAACGCAGTCACACGGCCACGGACGTGCAGAAGCTCGCCTTCCATCGTCGCATAGGCGGCCACGGGGACTGCGCACCCACCGCCGAGCCCTTGCAGGAACGTGCGCTCGGCGGTGACCGTCGCACGCGTCACCGGATCGTCGATAGGCGCCAGCAGGGCGAGTACCATGTCGTCATCGCGGCATTGCACGGCCAGTGCACCCTGGCCCGGCGCGGGCATCATCACCTCCAGCGGCAACACCTGTGTGATGACATCGCGGCGCCCGAGACGCTCCAGACCAGCCTGGGCCAGGATGATGGCATCGAAAGGGCCGTCCGGGTCGAGTGCCTTGCGCACACGCGTATCGACGTTGCCCCGCAGGTCGGCCAGGATTAGGCGTGGATAGCGGTGCAGCAACTGCGCCCCGCGGCGGATGCTGCTGGTACCGACCACCGCACCCGGCGGTAGCGTGTCCAGGGTATACCCATAGCGGCTCACCAACACGTCGCTGGCCGGCGCGCGCGCGGGCACGGCTCCGATGAGTAGCGGAGCAGACGCCTCGATAGGCAAGTCCTTCAAGCTGTGAACTGCTAGGTCGATGGCGCCTCGACGTAGTGCCTCCTCTAGCTCGGCGGTGAATACCCCTTTGCCGCCGATCAGGGGCAATGGCGTGTCGAGGTCGCGATCTCCCTGGGTGTGGATGATTTCGACGGCTGTAGCCAGTCCAGGCCAGGCCGCCAGCAGCAGGCCCGCTATGTGCTCGGTCTGCCAGCGGGCCAGCGCCGATGCACGCGTTCCAAGACGCACCAGGGCAGGCATGCGGCCATGGCTATCCATGGCAGCGTTCTCCGCGCTCGCCACACGCGAGGCGGCCGCTGTCAGACCCCAGGGCAAACAGCTCCTCGACCAGGCTGGCGTAGGTTGCGCCGTTGCCGGCCGCAGCCTCGGTTTTGAGGCGGATAGTCGGCTCGTGCAGCAGCTTGTTGACGAGACGGTGGGCGAGCTGCCGCACCTCATCCTCGACCCGTGGGTCATCGCACTGTAGTCGGCGCAGCGTCCTCTGCAGCTCGAGGCTAGCCACGCTCTCGGCCTTGCGCCTCAGCTCGACCAGGGCAGGCACAACCTGGCGGCCGATGATCCACTCGCCCAACGCAGCGGCCTCTTCGGCGACGATGTGCTCCACATCGGGCACTGCAGCCTCGCGCCGCGCCCGATTGACATCGACATCGTCGCGTAGATGGTCCAGGTCCAATCTCACGACACCGGGCAGCTGCTCTCCAACTAGGTCGATGTCGCGGGGTAGGGCCAGATCGATCAAGAGGAGTGAAGGCGATGGAGCGGGATCAAAGGGGACAGCCTTGCGGCCCAGGGCACGGGCGATGTGATCGTAGGTGATGATGGTGTGGGGTGCGGCGGTCGCGCTGATGACGACGTCGGCTTTGGCCAGGGCGTCTTCCAGCTGATGCCAGCCCAAGGCACGGCCTTCCACGCGGCAGGCCAATTGCTCAGCGCGGGCAAAAGTGCGACTGATGCAGGTCACCTGCCCAATGCCGTGCTGCCGCAAGGCCAGCGCGGCCAGCGCAGCCATCTCGCCCGCGCCGACGACGAGCGCATGCCGGCCGGCCAGGCTGCCCAGGACTTTGCATGCGCGGCGGGCGGCGGCGTGGCTCAACGAGGTGGTGTAGCTGCCAATGGCTGTCTCGGTGCGAGCGCGCTTTCCACAGTGCACCGCCTGGCTGAAAAGCTGGGAAAGCACGGGCCCGCCTGTGCCCGCTACCTGGGCCTCGGTATAGGCATGGGCGACCTGGCCCAGGATCTGGGGCTCGCCCAGGATCATCGATTCTAGCCCAGAGGCAACCCGCATGAGGTGCCTGATCGCCTCCTGGCCCTCTTGATAAATCAGGTACGGGCGGAGGGAGTCAGGATCGACCCCCTGTAGGCGGCTCAGAAACCCTTCCATGGCGAGCCGGGCGTTCTGCGGCTCGGCCGACGTGGCGTAGAACTCCAGGCGGTTGCAGGTGGAGAGAAGCACCGCTTCGCCCAGGCAGCCAGCAAGACCGGCTTGCTGTGCGCTGCTGGGTGAGGCGTCACTGCGCAGATCGGCGAGGGCCATGCGCAGGCCGCAGCCCATCAGAGAAAACCGCTCGCGCAGGTCGATCGGCGCAGTGCGATGATTGAAGCCAACGAGAGAGATGGAGAGCATCGTTCGTCTGGGCTTTCCGGGTTCCCGCTAGATCTCAAGATCGCCCGGCGGCCGCTGCTGTGCCTGGGCGACAAGCGCCGCCAGCGCAGTGACAAGGGCCGGGCTGTCGTTGAGCATGGGCGTCCGCTCGACCCGTGCACCGTGGGCGCGCGCCACAGCCTGTACGCCAATATCGATGTCGTACAGTACCTCCACATGGTCGGCGATGAAGCCAATCGGCGCCACCAGCAGGTTGCGCTCGCCTGCCTGGGCCAGTTGCGCCACCAGGTCCTCGATCTGCGGTCCCAGCCAGGGCACACCCGTCTGCGCCGCACTCTGGTAGCAGAACTGCCAGCGGCCGTCAGGAAGGCCCAACCTGCCTGCCAGCAGCTGCGCGGTCTCGTGTAGCTGGCGATCATAGGGGTCGCCTCGCTCCAAGATGAAGCGCGGCAGGCTGTGCGCCGTGAAGATCACCTTGACCTGGCCATCCCGTCCAGATGGCCCATCAAAGCGATCCAGGGTGTGCCGAACGTTGGCAGCGATGCCCGCCAGGTAGTCTGGCTGGGTGTGCCAGCTCCTGACGAAGCGCACTGTCATCTCTCGCCCTGCAGCGGCCAGGGCCTCGTCCAGCCGTGCCCGGTAGGCGCCGATGCTCAGTTGGCTGTAATGAGGAGCCATGCATATCGCCACGACGACGTCGATGCCGTCCGCCACCATGGTGGCCACCGTATCCTTGATGAGCGGCTGCCAATGACGCATCCCCGTATAGACCGGCAGTCCGGCAGCTGCCTCCAGCTTTGCCGCCAGGCTCCGCGTGATCTCCAGCAACGGAGATCGCCCGCCGATGAGCCGATACCGTTCGGTGATCTCGTGGATCAGCTCGGGTGGCGTCTCACGCCCGCCGCGGATGTCAAGCAGGTAGGCCGGGATATCGTCCAGGGAATTGGGCCCGCCGTAGGCCAGCAGGAGTACGGCCCTGCTCATGCGCCAGCCTCCTCACGCTGCCATAACGCTTTGCCTACAAAGAAAGGCCCCAGCCGTTCCAGATAGCTGGAGGTCTGTTTGGTCTTGCGCATGCGCTGGACAATGGAAGAGAGGGGAAAGAGCTCGGGACCCAACAGGGCCACGACGAAGTCGTTATCGTCCTTGGTCAAACCGTGACAGGCCAGGCGGATATCGGTGCCGAGGCCGGCCCGGCCGTAGGCGAGGCCGATGCCGCCGTGCTCCATGAGGATCACCCGCTGTTCCTGCGCAGTCAGGAGCTCGAAGGAGCCGGTCCGCCGCAGGGGGTACCAGATGGCCCAGGGCATGCCCGTGTCGCAGACCTTCTGGCGTGGCCGGGTGATCAGGGCGCGCTCCAGGTCGTCCTCATGGCCCAGGGCATAGGTGCGGCCCAGCATGGTGAGCTCGGGCTTCGGCTGTAGATCGACAAATGGGGGCTGCTGCAAGAATGGCCGCCAACCCGTCAGCAAAGTCCCTGGGGCCTCGTCGAAGGCCAGCAGGGCCACGCCATATGGATCGTTGACGTCCTCATAGAGCACTCCGGGCATGCCGGAGACCTCCAGGGCGCTCACCAACGCGCTGGTGTCGTAGCATTTGCCGAAGGCCAGCAGCTGCATGAACAGGCGCCGGCTCAGCGCAATCTCACGGCCCTCCGCCGTGCGGCTCTTCTCGCTCAGGTCCACAAGCTCAGAATGGCTATCACTCATGGGTTCGTCTCGATCAACTATCCCGGACAGATCAGAAGCCTATGGCCGGCTCAAGCCTCGACAGCGGCCAGCCGCCTCGGCTCGTAGGTACAGAAGGGCTCCTCGCCCAGGTATTCCAGGGTCATGCCATAGGAGCGGGCGCGGCAGCCACCGCACACGTTCTTGAACTCGCACAGCCCGCACTTGCCGCCCAGCAGGCTGGGATCCCGCAGCTCGGCAAAAAGCCGGGAGCCTTCCCAGATCTCCTGGAAGGGCTGCTGCCGGATGTTGCCGGCCCCCAGGGGCAGGTAGCCACAGGGGAAGACCTCGCCGCGATGGCTCACGAAGCACACCCCGGTGCCGGCCAGGCAGCCCTTGGTCATGGCGTTCATGGCGTGGCGGCCGGCCGGGTGCCCGTTGCCGCCGGGGTGCCCGGCGCCGGCATGTTGTTGGCGCTGGTGGCTGGCGGGCCGCTGGCGCACCAGGCCCTGCCGGCGCTCCTCAGCCTGGCGCTGGCGCACGATGCGGAAGTAGTGGGGCGCGCAGGTGGCCTTGAGCTCCATGCCGCCGGCCATCTCGGCGTCGTACATCCAGTTCAGCACCGCCTCGTACTCGGTGGCGCTGATCTGCTGGTCGTCGGCGATCTCCACCCCGCAGCCCACCGGCACCAGGAGGAAGAGGTGCAACGCCTGCGCCTGCAGCTCGTGGGCCAGGGCTAGAGTCTGGTCCATCTGATGCACGTTGTGCCGGGCCACCGTGGTATTGATCTGGAAGGGCACGCCCACGAAGCGCAGATGCTCCATGCCCGCAATCGCCTTGTCGAAGGCTCCATGGCCCCGGAAGATGTCGTGGGTGGCGGCGTCGGCCCCGTCAAAGCTGATGCTCACACGCTGCACGCCGCTCTCCTTGATCTGGCGCGCTACGCCGGCGTCGATCAGCGTGCCGTTGGTGGCCAGGGCCACGATCAGGCCGGCATCGCTGGCGTGCCGGGCGATGTCGAAGATATCGGGCCGGAACAGGGGCTCGCCGCCGGAAAGCACGAAGATCGGCCGGGCAAACGCCGCCACCTGGTCAATCAGGGCAAACGCCTCCGGCGTGGTCAGGTCCTGCGGCAGGAGCTGGTCGGCCACGGTAATGCGGCGGCAGTGGATACAGGCCAGGTTGCAGCCAGCCGTGGTCTCCCAAAAGATCAGGCGCGGCGGAGGGTAAGGGGCGTGCGTCATGCGATCCTCTCCAGGAACAGGGTGAAGGGTTGGCGACATGGTGCGGAAGGGCGGCATGCGTGGCCTGCGATGCCAGGCCGGCCGGTATCCCGGTGCAGGCTGCGGCCATCAGCCACCACGATCAACCATCTCGTAGGCCTCCAGGGTGGCCAGCAGCATGCTGTCCAGGAAGGTATTCATGCGATCGTACAGGCGCCAGGTCTCGGCATCCGGGGAGCCGGCCAGGGAGCCGGCCTGATACACCGAGTCCATGATCGAGCGCCGTACCCGCACGAAGGCGTGGGCCGTCTCCACCAGGGACAGGCCGGCGCGGCGGCAGGTCAGGCCGTAATCGACAGCCATGCGCCGGCCCTCGTCCAGGAAGACCTCGCCGCCGTTGGTGCGGGTGGCATATTGCAGCAGCACCGCCATCATCTGGCGGCCCTCGTTGCGCAGGGCCAGGCGTTGGGCGTCATCGAACTTGCTGTACCACGGCTCACCAGACACCCCCAGGTGGGGCACCTGCGCCACCATGGGCAGCAGGGCTGCGGGCGTCGCCACCGGATCGCCAGTGCGCAGGCTGCGGACGAAGGCCACGAGCTCCGACTGCCTGAAACGCCGCCGCCCACCCGGGGTCCGGTAGCTCGGTACCCGGTTCTCGTCGACCCATCGCCGCAGTGTAGTGAAATGCACACCTAACAAATCGGCCGCCTGGCCCAGCTCGAGCCAGGGATCGTTCTTGGGGTCTTCCGGGGGTGAACCAGACATCAGATTCGCATCCTATATCTATGCAAAGATATGCGTAAGTGATTATAACTGAGCAAGGGGGAGTATACTATGATCTAGATCATATTGGCAAATGAAAAGTTGCACGAAATTGTGGCCGGAAGGTGTGGAACGCAGCTGAAGCAAGGTCCGGGCAGTAAATGCCAATGGCCGCACCGGATCACGGTGCGGCCATTGGCGGACTGCGAACTATGACTGGCCAGGCCGGCTTCGCAGCCCGGGCCGGGCGCCTGGCATCAGAACTGAGGCGGGAAGGCCACCACCCTGTCCGGACGGATCTTCAAGATGATGCGTGTCTCCGTGCCCTTCATGTCGGCCGGGGCGAACCCTCCGTAGTACTCAGGCTGGCCAACATACAGATTGGCATGGGCGTTGATGTTCCGGTATTCGCTGTCCTCGACGATCTCCTCCACGGTGCCCCGCACGTCAATCCAGCGGAACGGGTCTTTGGGATCGATGGCACACAGGGCTACTTGCGGATTGGCCCTGACGTTGTTGGCCTTGCGCCGGCCGTCTGCGGTGTTGACCAGCACGTGTGTCCCATCCCAGGAGCACCACACTACGGTATTCTCCGGCGCGCCTTTGGGCGAAAGGGTTGTGAACACGCTGTAGACAGGACCTTCAATCAGGTCGAGATGAGATGCAGGAATCGTTGTTGCCATGGGAGTCGAAGCCTTTCTGATGCTTGTACGTTATTTTGCGACGGTGCGGCAATGATAGCACGGAATTCCCGCGTTTGCCTGTAGGAATAGCACCCATTCACCGGACAAGTCATGGCAACAGCCAGGTGACCCTGACCGAGGCTGATCGCGACCCGGCTGGATACAGGCTCGGCAAAGCAGCGGGCCGGTCGCATTGACCGGCCCCATTGGACAGACTTGTTTGACCCAACCAGGAGCACAGCGGCTACGCGCCACCCTCCAGGATAGCCTTCTTGACATCGCCGATGGCCTTGGTGATGTTGATCTCCCGCGGGCAGCATTCGACGCAGTTGAACACGGTGCGGCAGCGCCAGACGCCCATGGCGTCGTTCATGATCTCCAGCCGCTCTGGCGTTGCCTGATCCCTGGTGTCGAAGATGAACCGGTGGGCCTGGACGATGGCTGCCGGCCCCACGTAGGCGCCGTTCGCCCAAAAGGAGGGGCAGGAGGCGGTGCAGCAGGCGCAGAGGATGCACTTGGTGGTGTCGTCGAAGCGCTCCCGGTCCTCCGGGCTCTGCAGCCGCTCGCGGCCCTCAGGCGCCGGGTCGTCGTTGATCAGGTAGGGCTTGACGGCACGGTAGCTGGCGAAGAACGGCTCCATATCCACGACCAGGTCCTTGATCACCGGCAGCCCACGAATGGGCTCCACCGTTACCTTCTTGCCCAGATCCTTCATGAGCACCTTGCACGCCAGCCGGTTGCGGCCATTCACCACTATGGCGTCGGAGCCACAGATGCCATGGGCGCAGGAGCGGCGCAGAGTCAGCGTGCCATCCTGAAACCACTTGACCTGGTGCAAGGCGTCCAACAGCTGGTCGTTGGGCTGGACCTCTACCTCATACTGGCCCCACCAGGACAGCTCGTCCTTCTCGGGGTTGAATCGCTTGATCTTCAGTGTCGCTCGCATGATCCAGCTCTCCTAGTAGACCCGCACCTGCGGCTGATAGCGGCCCAGGGTCACCGGCTTGTATTCGATGCGGTAGTTGTCACCTTCTCGCTTGATGAAGGTATGTACCAGCCACTTCTCATCATCCCGCTGCTGGAAGTCGTCTCGGGCATGGCCACCACGGCTCTCCGTACGGTCTAACGCGCTCAAGGCGGTGACCTCGGCCAGGTCGAGCATGTTGCCCAGCTCCCAGGCCTCCAGCAGGTCGGTGTTGAAGCGCTTCCCCTTGTCGCCCACGTACACGGTGCTGAACTGCTTCTTCAACTCCCGGATCCGCTGCAGGGCCTCCGTCAGCAGCTGCTCGGTGCGGAAGACGCCCACGTTGGTCATCATGACGTCCTGCATCGCCTTGCGCAGCGTCGCCGGTGCCGTCCCGGCCTGGTTGTTCATGAGGCGCTCAATCTCGTTCCGCACGTGGGCTTCCGGGTTCTCCGGCAGCGGCGGGTGCTCGACCCCGGCGCAGTAGTCCGCCATGGCGACGCCGCCGCGCTTGCCAAAGACCACCAGGTCGACCAGGGAGTTGGTGCCCAGGCGATTGGCGCCGTGCACGCTGACGCAGGCAACCTCGCCGGCCGCATAGCCGCCCGGCAGCACCGTGCCCCTATTATCCACCAGCATGCGGGCGTCGGCGTCTGTGGGTATGCCGCCCATGGCGTAGTGTGCCGTGGGTTGGATCGGCATCGGATCCTTGATAGGGTCGACGCCCAGATAGGTGCGGCAGAAGTCGGCGATGTCGGGCAGCTTGCGCTCGATATCCTCGGCGGTAATGCGGCGTGGGCTGCCATCAGAATTCTTCTTGCCGTCGAGGTCGAAGTACTTGTTCACCGTCTCAGGCCGCACGTCGAGGTAGACATAGTCCTGGCCGTTGACGCCACGGCCCTCGGCAATCTCCAGGTAGATGGCCCGGGAGATCACATCGCGGCTGGCCAGGTCCTTGATGGTCGGCGCGTAGCGCTCCATGAAGCGCTCGCCCTTGCCGTTGATCAAGACACCGCCCTCACCCCGCACGCCCTCGGTGATCAAGATGCCCATCTTGTAGATCCCGGTGGGGTGGAACTGGAAGAATTCCATATCCTCCATCGGATAGCCCTGGCGCAACAACACGGCGGGAGCGTCGCCGGTCAGGGAATGGGCGTTGGAGGTGATGTTCCACAGGCGGCCCCAGCCGCCCGTGGCGAAGAAGACCGCCTTGGCATGGAAGACGTGCAGCTCACCACTGTTGATGTGGTAAGCAACGATCCCGGCTACCCTGCCCTCGCTCACCAGCATGTCCATGAACTGGAACTCGTCGAAGAACTGCACGTTGTTTTTGATGCACTGCTGGTAGAGAGTCTGCAGGATCATATGCCCGGTGCGATCGGCCGCATGGCAGGCCCGGCGCACGGGCTGCTTGGTGACGTTGTTGGTGTGGCCGCCGAAGGGCCGCTGGGAGATCAGCCCATCAGGTGTGCGGTCAAAGGGCAGGCCCATGTGCTCCAGCTCCAGGACTATATCTACGGCGTCCTTGCACATGATGTCCACCGCATCCTGGTCGGCCAGGTAGTCGCTGCCCTTCACGGTGTCGAAGGCGTGCCACTCCCAGTGGTCCTCTTCCAGGTTGCCCAGGGCCGCGCCGATGCCGCCCTGCGCGGTGCCGGTATGGGACCGCGTCGGGTACAGCTTGCTCACGACGGCCACGTTAGCTTTTTGGGAGGCATAGAGCGCTGCCATGAGCCCGGCACCGCCGGCTCCGATGATGACTGCGTCGTACTTGTGGTAGTTCATGGTGTCGGCGTCCTCCTACTTCCCAAAGGCCGCAGCGATGGCACTCAGGGCAGTCTCTGGGGACTGCAGGCTCACCGTGAAGATGACCTGGGCGCCCATCATCAGGAAGATGAAGGTCAGCACGTACAGGGCCGACTTAACCGCCAGGTTCAGGCCACGACGATGGAAATAGTCGTCGATTACCCAACGCGCACCATTCACCCCATGCAGCAGGGCGAAAAAGAGCAGCGCCAGGTCGTAGGTGCGCCAGAAGGCACCGGCCGGCCCATTCCAGCGCTCCTGCACGATCCAGTCGTAGGTAATGGCGTCGACGCCGGCGATCACATGCATGTACACCATGTGCATGACGGCGATCAGGAGCAATAATGCCCCGCTGACGCGCATGAAGTACCACGACAGCACCTCGAAGCGGTTGGGACTGCCGTAGCTCCGATTGCTGGCTCTGGTGAAGGATGCCATGGTTCACCTCTTCCTAGAAGTTCCACCACGGCATGTGGATGCCGAAGATGGGAGCGATGGTCGCAATGGCTGCCGGGATGAAGGCCAGCAGGGTCAAGGCCAGTACGATGCGGAACATGGTGCGCTGGGTGCGCCAATTGGAGAACCGCTCGGGCCAGAAGTCCACCATGATGATGCGTACGCCGTTGAACGCATGGTAGAAGACCCCGAACAACAGGCCCAGCACAAATACCTTGAATATCGGCGAGTGATAGAAGAACAGGAACGCCTCGAAAACCTCTCTGCCCACGCCAACCAGGTAGATGTCGAGGATGTGCAGAAAGAGGAACAAGAGGATACCCAGGCCACTGACACGGTGCAGGAGCCAGGCCCAATGGCCCTCTCTGCCCCGGTAAGTGATGCCCTGCCAGATGGAAGCTACTGCGCTTGCCATGCACGACTCCTTTCCGGATGACAAGACGTCGGGCGACAACGCCGACTGTGCCAGGCCCCATGTCCCCACATGCATGGTGCCTGTAGCGGATATGTGAAGATGGGCGCATTATAGCGTCCCGCAGGCAAACTGTCAAGTGATTGTGGAAGCAAGGTTCCAAGTTTGTGGGCTTTGGCCGCAGGTGATTTGGCTTTTGTTCCGCCTCCAGGTACAATCTATGTCCCGGTCCATGACCTCACGGCGCCTTTTCCATGCCTCCCACCATGCAGGAACCGTACACCAGCCCGATTTCCGCTGAGACCTTGATCGCTCCGGCCCGCGTCAGCCGCGAGGTGCCGTGGAGGCGCCTGTTCGGCTACCTGCGACCCCACGCCGGGCGCATGGCCGTGGCCCTGGTGAGCCTGGCCATCAGCAGTGCCGTGGGGCTGGTCTTCCCCCTCCTCATCGGCCGCACGGTCACCGATATGCTGGCCCAGGGCGATGTCGCCCAGCTGGACCGCCTGGTGCTGGGGCTGTTGGCACTGTTTGCCATCATGTCCGTGACCAGCTTCATCAGCGGCTACTTTCTCGGCGTCACCGGTGAGAAGATCGTCTACGAGCTGCGTACCTCCCTCTATGAGCGCCTCATTACCCTGGAGCTGGCCTTCTTTAGCCAACGCCGGGTGGGAGAGCTGGTCTCACGCCTGTCCAACGATGTCACCCTGGTGCGGACGATGCTCACCACGAACATCACCACACTGCTTAGCTCCTTCATCTCCGTTGTCGGCTCGGTGGTCATCGTCTTCACCCTGAACCCGGCCCTGACCGGCTTCATCCTGGTGTTGATACCGGCGCTCATGGTGGTTGCCATCGCCTTTGGCCGCCCCCTGGAACGCATGGCCACCCGGGTACAGGACCAGCTGGCCAATGCCACGGTGGTCGTGGAGGAGGGCCTGTCCGGCGTCCGCGTGGTCAAGAGCTTCGATCGCGAGGCCTACGAGGTCCAGCGCTACCGTCGCGACCTCGGCTACTCCACGGGCTCGGCGATCCGCGTCATCGCCGCCCGTTCGGCTTTCGGCAGCCTGATGGCCTTCCTGGGCTTCGGCGCCATCGCCGCCATTCTGTGGTTCGGTGGCCGGCAGGTAATCGCCGGCACCATGACCGTGGGTATGATCACCAGTTTCCTGATCTACGGCTTCATCATCGCGGCCGGCCTGGGCAGCCTGGCTGGCCTGTATGGCCAGTTCCGTGAGACCACCGGCGCGATCAAACGGGTGTTCGAGATCCTTGACACACTACCCACTGTCCCAGAAGCGCCAAATGCCGTGCCTTTGCCACCTATCGACGGCCGGATCCGGTTTCACGATGTCTCCTTTGGCTACGTCGCAGAGGGCCATGTGCTGCGCCGCGTAACCCTGGACATCGTGCCCGGAGAGATCGTAGCATTGGTGGGCCCCAGCGGCGCGGGCAAGAGCACCCTGTGCAATCTGATCCCGCGCTTCTACGACCCCGACCAGGGTACGGTTACCATCGATGGCTATGACCTGCGCGCGGTCACCAAGAGCAGCCTGCGCTCCCAGGTGGGCCTGGTTCCCCAGGAGACCATGCTGTTTGGCGGCACGGTGCGCGAGAACATCCTGTATGGCCGCCTCGACGCTACCGAAGACGAGGTGGTTGCAGCGGCGAAGGCCGCGTATGCGCACGACTTCGTCCTGGAGTTGCCCAAAGGCTACGACACCGTGGTCGGCGAGCGGGGGATGAACCTCAGCGGCGGGCAGCGACAGCGCATCGCCATCGCCCGGGCCATCCTCAAGGACCCGGCCATTCTGTTGCTGGACGAGGCCACCAGCTCGCTGGACAGCGAGTCTGAGCACTACGTCCAGGCCGCGCTGGACAGGCTGATGCACGGGCGCACGACGGTCATCATTGCCCATCGCCTCAGCACCATCCAATCGGCGCACCGCGTCGTCGTGTTGGACCACGGCGAGATCGTCGAGATAGGCACCCACGAGGAGTTGCTGGGGCTGAATGGGATGTATGCCAGGCTTTACCACATGCAGTTCAGCCGTGATGTGTACGACACCGAGGTCGTCGACCTCTGGCCGGAAGGCGACTGGGCCGTCATGATCGATGCACTACGATGAGCGAACAAGTATTCGTTGCCCGTGATCAAGAGCTCCGCCTGCTGGAGGGGTTCCTCGACCGCGCGCTGGGCGGCGAGGGCCAGGTCGTCTTTGTGGCCGGAGAGGCAGGCAGCGGCAAGACCACCTTGATCCTGGAGTTCCTGCGCCGGGCGCAACACAGGCAGCCGGACCTCGTCGCCGCCATGGGTAACTGCAACGCCCAGATCGGCGTCGGCGACGCCTACCTGCCCTGGCGCGAGATCCTCCTCACCCTGACCAGCGACGTGCAGGAGGCCAGGAGCAAGGAGCCCGTCCACGTCGAGAACTCCCAACGCCTCCGCCAGATCCTGGCCCACTCCGGCATGTTCGTGCTGCTGGTGGCCCCTGACCTGGCCGGCGTCTTCCTGCCCGGCGGCAAGGTCATCTCCACGGTGAGCAAGGCCCTGGCCAAGCAGCTGGGCCTCGAGGACAGGCTGAAGAGCCAGACGAAGGTCAAGAGCGCCCAAACGGACCTGGCCCAACCCACCCTGGCCCAGGACCAGATCTTCGAGCAGTACGCCAACTTCCTGGCCAAGGTGTCCGGCGAGGCCCCCCTGGTCCTCATCGTCGACGACCTGCAGTGGGCCGACGAGTCCTCCATCGCCCTGTTCTTTCACCTGGCCCGCCGCATCGCCAAACACCGCATCCTCCTCGTCGGCACCTACCGCCCCGAGGAGGTCGCCATGGGCCGGGATGGCGCGCGCCATCCGTTGGAGAAAGTCATCGCCGAAGTGCGGCGTTACCAGGGCGATGCTATCGTCGAGCTGGAGATTGGCGATCTCACGGCGGCCAGGCACTTTGTTGACGCTTACGTCGATAGCCAACCCAACCGGCTGGGCTATGAGTTCCGCCAGAAGCTGGCCGAACTCACCCGCGGCCATCCCCTGTTTGTAACCGAGCTCTTGCTGACCATGCAGGCGCGCGGCGAGCTGGTCAAGGATGAGCAAGATCGCTGGATCGAATGCGCCTCGTTTCGTTGGGACCGCCTGCCGGCCCGCATCGACGGCGTGCTTCAGGAACGTGTCGATCGACTGCCAGCCGAGGACCGGGAATCGTTGATCACCGCCAGTGTGCAAGGGCAACACTTCCTGGCCGAGGTCGTCGCCCAGCTTCAGAAGGTTAGCCCCCGGGAGCTGGTTTCTCGCTTGAGTGGTGAGCTCAGCCGGGAGCAGCGGCTGGTCCTGGCCGAGGGCATGGAGCGCATCGGCGAGCGCCGGCTGTCCGCCTACGTGTTCCGGCACCATCTGATCCAGAGCTACCTGCAGGGCCGGCTGGATGTGGCGGAGCTCGCCTACCTGCACGAGGACATCGGCAATGCCCTGGAGGAGATCTACGCCGCGCAGGCGGACGATATCGCCGTACAGCTGGCCTGGCATTTCGCGGAGGCCGGCGTGACCGGCAAGGCGGTCCACTATTTAGGCCGTGCCGGGGAGCTTGCCGCCGCGCGCTACGCCAACGCCGAGGCCGAACAGCACTTCACCCGGGCCCTGGAGCTAGCCCCGCCTCAGGATCTGAACACCCGCTTCGAGCTGCTGCTGGCTCGGGAGGCTGTCTACGGCTGGCAGGGCAACCGGGAGGCCCAGGAACGCGATCTTGCCGCCCTGGCTGC